>CBFHYE010000114.1:0-4932 GCA_965659985.1 Roseivirga sp.
TTGTTTTACGTAAAGCATACCGGCTCCAAGGGGAACACTTAGCCATTTGTGTAAGCTACTTCCGTAGTAATCGCAATCAAGGTCATTGAGAGAAAATTCAAAATGACCTACCGCATGGGCTCCATCAACCATCACTTCAACACCTTTTTGGTGCGCCATATCACATATTTTCTTTACTGGTAAAATATGCCCTGTGATATTAATGATATGGCAAATCATCAAAAGCTTTGTTTTAGGGGTGATGGCTTTTTCGTAAGCGCTCACAACTTCCTCGTCTGATTTAGGGTCCATAGGAACATCGATCATATTGGCTTTTATGCCAAATCGCTTTTCAGCCATTTTAAACTGATTCAGCATAGCCCCATAGTCTTGATTGGCCATTAACGCTTCATCACCCGCTTGCCAAGGATAGCCGCCAATAATGGTATCCAATGATTCGGTTGTATTTCGAGTGATGCACAGCTCTTCAGGTTTAGCATCTACGACTTGTGCCAGAGCCTTTGTTACTTTTGCTCTATTCTCCCATTGCACCGTTCTCATATAAAAGGAAGCTTCTCTATTCAGCATTCGAATGTTTTCGATCTGCTTTTCTAGGGTGGGCTGTGGAGTCATACAATAGTATCCGCCTTCTAGATTGATGTAGTCTTCCTTCAGGATATAATCTTGACGGATCTTAGCCCAGAAATCCTCATTTGAAAATAACTTACTATCGCTACTCTCAGCTTTTTGAACCTGTTTTTGAATATGCTCAAGAAAAGGAAGCGAACCTAAAGTGCCTAAAGCTGCTGTCTTTAAAAAATCACGTTTGTCCATGGCTTGGAGTTTCTGTCAAATTAGGAAGTTAAGCTCAGCAATCAAATAGCAAATGGAAGTCTGAAAACAATTCAGTCAGGACGGGGTTTTTCTCAATGTGTCGCAACCACTTCCATATTTAACCGCAAAGAGTTCTGTAGAAGAGCGTATTACCTACCTTCTCAAGGATCAAGATAAAAAGGCGCTCAGTCTGATTTTTGATAATTATGGAGCATTATTACTCAATGTGATCAAAAGAGTCATCAAAGACCCGATGATGGCTGAAGAAGTACTTCAGAAGGTGCTGATGAAAATATGGAAGAATGCAGAAAGTTTTAATAAATCAAAAGGGTCACTTTTCACTTGGTTGGTGAGCATTAGCAGAAATGCAGCTATAGACCAAACACGAACTCGAGATTTTAGATTGACAAAGGAATCTGAGCACAGTGTTGAACTCGTAACTATTAGTAACAAAGCTTCTGAGAATGATCAAATAGAACAAATGTATTTAAGGCAATTGCTAAATCAGTTGCCAGAAACGCAGAAAAAGTTGATCGATCTTTCTTATTTTGAAGGATACACACATAAGGAAATATCCCAGAGATTAGATATGCCTTTAGGCACAGTAAAAACAAGAATAAGGTTAGCGATAAAGCATTTAAGGTCAGTAGTTTAGTGAATACGAAAGAATATATTAAGTCTGGAATACTTGAGGCTTACTGGGCCGGAGAGCTTAGTGAAGTGGAGATGAAAGAAGTCGACCAGGTAGCTCATGAGTATCCTGAGGTGAAAAGAGAATTGGAAGAAATCCGAAACTCACTTAGCGAATATGGTGCTTTAACAGGTGCAACGCCTAAACAGAGTATCTTAGCGTCAGCACTGGGGAAGATAGGGGAAGACGATAAAACAAGGTTCTTTGATGCAATGAGTGATGACCAAGAGAAAGAAGTGATCATCAAGCGTGTCAATATTGTACCTGTTTGGAGTATTGCTGCAAGTATTCTTTTGGTAGTCAGTGCTGGATTTAACTTTTTATTTTTCACAGAGTTCAAAAAAGCCAAGGAAGAAGTAGCACAGCTTGAGACGAGTGTGAACCAACTGCAGCAAGACCAGAGTGTTTTGGCTGATTTAGCTAACGACCAGAAATTAGAGATTGAATACGCAAACCTGAGAATTGCCCATTTCTTGAATAAAGATAATGTGCACATTAGAATGGATGGTATGCCCATTTCACCAAATTCATATGCAAATGTGTTTTGGAATACAGAAAGCAATGCTGTTTTTATTAGCGTGGATAACCTTCCAGAGCCACCGCAGGGGCATCAATACCAGCTTTGGGCTATCAAGCCAGGTAAAGCACCCATTGATGCAGGTATTTTCGATCACAATCTCAAAGTTCAAGAATTAAAAGTGATCAAAGGCAACGTCTCTGCTTTTGCGGTCACGCTTGAAAAAGAAGGGGGGAGTCCTGTCGCCACAGTTGATAAGACCTTTGTTAAAGGTTTTTTGAAAAAAAGTTAAACACCAAAAATCCAGGCCATACATCTAGGTCGTATATAGGATAGTTGTAACTCAAAAAACTATCCAAAAATGAAAAATCTTTTTAAAATCTGTTTAAGCATTGCTTTGGTAATGTTCATCAATGTAAATGCTAGTGCACAATCTAAAGACATCGTAGGTCTTGCAGTGGGTAATGAAAACTTATCTACGCTGGTAGCAGCAGTAAAAGCTGGCGGCTTGGTAGAGACCTTACAAGGTGATGGTCCATTTACTGTATTTGCTCCAACGAATGAAGCGTTCGCGGCCTTACCTGAAGGTACTTTAGAAATGCTATTGAAGCCAGAGAACAAAGATAAATTAGTGGCTATCCTTACTTACCATGTAGTGGCAGGCGAAGTAATGTCAACAGATCTATCTAATGGTCAAATGGCTAAAACTGTACAGGGGGAAAGTGTTAAAGTCTCAATCTCTTACGGAAATGTAAAGATCAGTGGTGCTAAAGTTGTTGCTGCTGATGTAAAAGCTTCAAATGGTGTGGTTCACGTGATCGATAAAGTGATCCTTCCACCAAGTATGCAATAATGCGTTTTAATTTTGGTTGATGGAACCCCTGGCTATGAGTCAGGGGTTTTTTGTTTGCGGTTTTTTATATAGCCCATAGTGTATTAAGATTGTGCTGTGAAGATTATTGAATGCCCAAGAGACGCCATGCAGGGTTTGCATGATTTTATTCCTACAGAAACCAAAGCTGCATATATCAATCAGCTCCTGAAAGTAGGCTTTGATACCATCGATTTTGGAAGCTTTGTTTCGCCAAAGGCAATTCCGCAATTAAGGGATACGGCTGAGGTGCTTAATCAATTAGAACTGGAAAATACGAGGTCAAAGCTGCTCGCGATTGTTGCGAATAGAAGAGGAGCTGAAGACGCATTGGTGTTTGATGAGATTGATTATTTAGGCTTTCCTTTAAGTATTTCTGAAGAGTTTCAAAAGCGCAATACAAATAAGAGTATTGACGATGCCTTGAGGGTAGTGGAGGAGCTTCAAAGTCTAGTTTCAGCAAAAGGGAAAAAGCAAGTGGTATACATTTCGATGGGCTTTGGTAACCCTTACGGAGAGCACTTTAATGAAGAAATTGTGGCTGACTTTGTCCAAAGGTTAATTGATATAGGTGTTTCAATTATCAGTTTATCTGATACTATTGGAGTTGCTGAACCACAGTTAATTAAAGGGATATTTGAAAATAGTATAACTGCTTATCCAACTACGGAATTTGGGGCACATTTCCACTCTGTTCCAAATAAGTCATTAGAAAAAATAGCTGCCGCTTATGAGGCGGGGTGCCGAAGATTTGATACAGCAATCAAAGGCTTTGGTGGTTGTCCGATGGCCAAAGATGATCTTACCGGAAACATTGCGACAGAGACTCTTTTGACTTACCTTGATTCGATCAACGAGGAATTGAATCTTAATCAAGAAGCATTTGATTTATCCTTGATAAAAAGCCTTGAAGTCTTTCCCGTTCGCTAGTCTATGAAAAAGAACTTTTTGATTTTCTTAGGATTCGTGCTGATGAATCTTGTATCCGCTCAAGAGACACAATTGAGTAGTAAACAACAGCCTATTTATAGTCTTCAAGAAAATAAGTTGGTTGATGCCAGTCCAGAATCCGTTGGGGTCGATTCAGCCCTGCTTTACTTGAATATAGACAGGATCATGAAGCAAGCGCTAGATTCTGCAGCCTTCCCTGGTGGGGTAGTCTTTTTAGCCAAAGATGGAAAAGTATTCTTTGAAAAGGCTTATGGCTATCATACCTACGAACAAAGGCGTAAAGTAAAGGTAACGGATATCTATGACCTCGCTTCTGTTACCAAGACCACAGGTGCCACTTTGGCCTTAATGAAGCTATATGAAGAAGGGCAATTTGACCTTGAGAAGACTATGGGTGATTATTGGCCTAAAATTGCAAAAAGAGGGAAGCAAGACTTGGTTATGCGCGATGTTTTGGCGCATCAGGCGGGACTCAAAGCATGGATACCGTATTGGAGTGAATCTCAACGTAAAAGTGGTAAATACCGCTGGAATACCGTAAAATCTGATTCAAGCAGAAGTTTCCCCTACAAAATCTCGAAGTCAGGTTTATGGATGCATAAGGATTTTAAAGAAAAGAAGATCTATCGAATGATCAAAAGAACCAAGGTGAGTGAGGATAAAAACTATTTGTATTCTGGCTTGCCATTCTATCTGATCCCCGAATATGTTGAGAGAGTTTCAGGAAAGCCTTTTAATGAATACCTCAGAGATGAGTTTTATACACAATTAAATGCCTTTACTTTAGGCTTCAATGCCGGTGAGAGATTCCCTTTAGATCGCATCGTTCCAACTGAGATTGATTCTTTTTTCCGTATGGAGACCTTACACGGGGTAGTGCATGATGAAGGAGCTGCCATGATGTTAGGCGTATCCGGCAACGCCGGTCTTTTTAGTAATGCCCGTGATCTGGCTAAAGTCTATCAAATGCTCTTAAATGATGGTTATTATGATGGGAGACGCTATTTAAAACCAGAAACCATAAAAGAGTTTACAAAAGTTCAATTTCCAGAGAATGATAATAGAAGGGGCCTTGGTTTTGATAAACCG
>CBFHYE010000115.1:0-2568 GCA_965659985.1 Roseivirga sp.
TGCCTTGCGTTGTGATCTCCACATTGGCAGTTGTTCTAGCACTAATATAAACTTCTAAAAAAACATCAGTTCCTTGAGCTTGCTGGTTTTCCATAAAACCAAACCAAAACTCAGTTCCTTCGGTGGTCGTCTGCGCCAGAGCTGTTAATGCACTGAATGCTAGCGTTATCGTAATTAGTAGTCTCTTCAAAGTCTTGGGCAGTACTTAGATCTAATTAAAAGGAAGCCTAAAATATCTGTAATTGTTTTAAATAAAAACTCTAAATCTGCTTATTCGATTTCTAGTAGAACGAAAAGTTTAACCGAGGTGACATCTTAGAAGCATATTATTTGCTTCTTGACAGAGAGTTGTTTTGCTTTGATATAAAATTTTGAAAGATGGAGATCAAAGGGAAGATCGAAAAAATATTCGCTACGCAACAAGTAACGCAAACCTTTAGAAAACGTGAATTTGTGGTTGAATTCGCTGAAAACCCACAATATCCTGAATTCGTGAAGTTCGAATTCATCCAAGATAAGTGTGATCAACTTGACCAATTCGCTGAAGGCCAAATCATTAATCTGAGCTTTAATTTGAAAGGCCGTAAATGGACAGACCCAAAAGGTGAAGTGAAGTATTTCAACACTCTTCAGGCTTGGAGAATCACTCCAGAATCGCAAGGAAGCCCCGCACCTATTACAGGAGATCAAGCGCCTCCCCCAGCAGCAAACGATGAGCCCGATTGGTTAAGTTCAGACGACTCTGATGATTTACCCTTTTAGGTATGCATGATGTGGTCATCGTGGGTGGTGGAATTGTAGGATTAGCAACCGCCTATCACCTCTTAGAAAAACAGCCAAATCTCAAACTCAAACTCATTGAGAAAGAGAATGCCCTTTGTCAACACCAAACGGGAAATAATAGCGGTGTCATCCATTCAGGTCTCTACTACAAGCCAGGAAGCTTAAAAGCGACTAATTGCATCAATGGTTATAAAATGCTCTTGGATTTCTGCGATCAAGAAGATGTGCCTTATGAACTCTGTGGAAAAGTGGTAGTCGCTACAGATGATTTTCAATTGCCCCTGCTAGACAACCTCTACCAAAGAGGCCTAGAAAACGGTTTAGATCAAATCTCCAAGATCTCGGTCGAAGAGCTTAAAGAAATTGAGCCTCACGTAAACGGAAAGGCCGCGATCAAAGTGCCCTATACAGGCATTATTGATTATGTCGCAGTGGCAGAAAAATATGGAGAAAAGATAAGAGCAAAGGGTGGTGAGATTCTTTTAGGCGAAAAGGTTCAAGAAATTCGTGATGGAGATACTCATACCACGATAGTTACTCAGAAGGGCATCTATGAAGCCAAACTTATGATCAATTGTGCTGGCCTTTACTCTGATAAGATCGCACGTAAAACAACAGATGACTTAGACCTCAAGATCATTCCCTTTAGAGGTGAATATTTTAAGCTTAAGCCAGAAAAGGAATACCTGGTCAAACACCTCATCTACCCTGTCCCCGACCCCAACTTCCCTTTTCTTGGTGTCCATTTTACCAGAATGATGGAGGGAGGAATTGAAGCAGGCCCAAATGCAGTCTTGGCGTTTAAACGCGAAGGATACAAGAAGAGTCAGGTCAATTTATCTGAATTACTGGAAACCTTGATGTGGCCAGGTTTTCAAAAAGTAGCCTCAAAATACTGGAAAACTGGTTTTGGTGAACTCTATAGATCCTTTTCAAAAGCTGCATTCACCAAAGCTTTACAAAAGCTCATACCTGAAATACAAGAAAATGACCTGGTCGATGGCGGTGCTGGAGTCAGAGCACAAGCCTGCGACAAAACGGGTGGTCTCTTAGATGATTTCGCTATCATTGAAACAGAAAGAGCGGTCAACGTGTGCAACGCCCCTTCTCCTGCGGCTACATCATCGCTCTCCATTGGGCAAACCGTGGCAAAACTAGCACTTAACCGTTTCAACTGATCATGAAGAAGCTCATCATTTTATTGTCAATTTTCTCAAGTCTCATCGTACAAAGCCAAGAGCTTGAGGTCATGACCTTTAATATTCGGTATGACAACGTTAATGATGGCGAAGATCGGTGGAGTGAAAGAAAAGAATCAGTGGCTCAGCTCATCAAATTTTATCGACCCCAAGTAATTGGTATTCAGGAAGCCTTAGAGAGTCAAATCGAATATTTAGATAGCGCTTCATCAGATTATACCTACGTTGGAGTAGGCAGAGACGATGGCCAAACTAAGGGTGAGTTTTCGCCCATACTCTACGATAGCACCCTCTTGACTTTGAGGGACCAAGGCACCTTTTGGTTATCCCCCACACCTGATGAAGTCTCTGTTGGCTGGGATGCCGCATTGCCCAGAATTTGTACATATGCCCTTTTAGAAAGAAAATCAGACCAGAAACTCTTTTGGGTTTTTAATACCCATTTCGATCACATTGGTGAACAAGCTAGGTTAAATTCTGCTGCTTTGATCGTTCGCATGAGCAAGCAATTCAATATTTCGGAAGCTCCCATGTTCATTATGGGCGACCTCAATAGTAAACCCGAAGATGGGCCAATCAAGCTTTT
>CBFHYE010000116.1:0-14362 GCA_965659985.1 Roseivirga sp.
GGTTTCGAATTTGAAGACTTTGAATTGGCCGACCAAGCCGAGCTATCTTCCGTTTATCCACAGCATCAAACCTTGATCGAGCGTTTTACGAAAAACTGACTATGCCGTTTTGGCAAAACTCAAACATTCGATTTTATATGCTATTAACAACAACGAACAACATTGATGGTCATGTCGTCACTGAATACAAGGGCGTGATCACAGGAGAGGCCATTATTGGTGCCAACTTATTCAAAGACATTTTTGCAAGCATTACAGACCTGGTCGGAGGCCGTTCAGGCTCTTATGAGCGTGTATTGCGCGAAGCAAAGGAAGAGGCCATGCAAGAATTAGAATTAAACGCGCAGAGGTTAGGCGCAAATGCCGTTATCGGCATCGATTTGGATTATGAGACGATAGGGCAGAGCAGCAGCATGCTAATGGTTACCGCTAGCGGAACGGCTGTCACCTATCAAAAATAATTTGCAGGTCATGGTTTCGACATGCAAATGTTTTCTAACCCTAATGCCATTCTTCTTCGGAGGAATGGCTGTTTTTTAAATAAAAACGATCTTCGTCCTCGTTTGGGTCAACATCTAGCACATTGGCTAAAACCAATCGAATGAGCACCCTTGCCGCCATAAATTTTGAGATACCAGCGGCTTCTTTTACCTGTCGAATAGTGGTAAATCCATTTTTCTCGCAAAGATTAATCACACTTTGCACTTTCTCATCAAAAATGAATTGGATGTCTTTCTTTTTATGACGCCTTTCTAAGATCTCGCAAAGCACATTACTGGCTTGAATGCTTTTGTCATCTTTACGAATAAATGCCTTTCCTTTTTGAAGGTCATTGCTTGATCTCACTCGGTATACCTTGCCTTTACTTCGTTGGACATCTACAATAGCAATGCCCTTCTTTTCATTTACCTTGACCAACGCTGTGCTGTACTCGAGCCTTGGGCGAATGAGTTTCTTAATACTTTCTTCTAGGATAAAGAGCTCCCCTTCAACAGACCTTACGCCTGAAGGGGTAGCGTCATCATCTACACCTAAGAGTAGAGTGCCTCCTTCAGCATTGGCAAAAGCTACCAGCTCTTTTACCACCTTTTCTGGGTGGTTGACTTTCTTTTTGAATTCAAGGCGTTGCCCCTCACCCCGCTTCACTAAGGCTTTGACAGCATGCAGTTCCATTATTGAAAATTATAAATCCGATGCGAAATTGCCTAATTCAAGTCATCTTCATCCATATCTCCCATGTCTGGCATGGTAAACATACTGCTTAAGAGGTCTTTGAACCTAGTGCCAGTATCCAAAGCAGACTTGCTCAATTTACTGTACTCCGCTAAGCCATGAAGTGCAAATTCCATTAAGAAGAGTTTTTCATGTTTCTTGGCTTTTGGGCTGAATTGCTTCACCAGATCAGCCAATCCTGGTATGGTATTCAGCGCTGCTTCGTAGTCTGAGTTGGCGAGGTCATTCAAAAGATCGATGGTGTAGCCTTCGCCAAACCAACTGATGATCTCTGAATAAGGGTTTTCCGCACCTTCTTTTGGTTTATCATCTGGTTTAGGGAAAATGTCAGTGAACATTGTTCTAATGGCTTTACCTAAAAGTGATTGCGCCACGATGCCAGCACCTTCTTGTTCTCCCTCATACACCAATTCTACTTTTCCAGTAATGGCAGGAATGGTACCAATAAAGTCAGCAATTCGGATATAAGTTTGTTTCTCTCCATTAACAAGGCATCTGCGTTCGGCAGCACTAACAATGTTTTCGTAAGCGGCAATGGTCAGTCTAGCCGAAACCCCACTTTTTTCATCTACATACTCGCTATCTCTCGCTTCAATAGCAATCTGCTCAATAAGGTCTTGGGCGATACCATCAACAACCACTTTTTCTTTCTGAGCATCCTTGATCTTGGCTTCTTGAGTGGTAATTTGCTTACCAATGTCTCTAGACTTTGGATAATGGGTAATGATCTGGCTGTCGATCCTATCCTTTAAAGGGGTGACTATACTTCCACGATTGGTATAATCTTCGGGGTTGGCCGTGAAAACGAATTGAATATCCAAAGGCAATCTAAGTTTGAACCCACGGATCTGAATGTCACCTTCCTGCAGAATATTAAAGAGCGCAACTTGAATCCTGGCCTGCAGATCGGGTAATTCGTTGATCACAAAGATTCCTCGATGGGCATGCGGCACTAAGCCATAATGGATCACTCGTTCATCTGAATAGGGAAGTTTTAAAGAAGCCGCTTTGATTGGGTCTACATCACCAATGAGGTCTGCAATTGATACATCTGGGGTTGCTAATTTTTCAGCATAACGTTCAGAACGGTGAACCCAATTAATCTCTGTTTGATCTCCGTGAAGAACGATCTGTTCATGACCATATCGCGATATTGGATTTAAAGGATCATCATTCAGTTCGGAACCTTTGATCACCGGCATGTATTCGTCCAACAACTCCGTCATCTGCCGGGCAATTCTGGTCTTCGCCTGACCTCTTAAACCCAATAGGTTCATGTTATGCATGGAAAGAATTGCTCTTTCTATATCTGGGATCACAGTATCTTCATAACCCCAGATGCCTTCAAAAGTGGGTAACTTATTTTCAAGGCGATAGATCAGGTTTTCTCTCAACTCTTCCTTAACCGATCTAGGGGTATACCCTGAGGCTTTCAATTCCCCAAGTGTGTTTATTTTTAATAATTGATCTGCACTCAATTCTTTATAATCCATTTTAGAATCTTTTTCGTCTGTTTCTTTTATAGTCCTCAAAAATGAGGTGTCCTAATCCTTTCAAGCTACTGTAGTAGGCATTTCCATTATTCGCTTGGGTAAACTCCTCAACAAACTGTTTCAGATAAGGGTCTGAAGCGATCATAAAGGTGGTAACGGGTATGCCCAAACGTCTACATTGGGTGGCTAAATTCAAGGTCTTATTCAATATTTTTGAATCAAGTCCAAAAGCATTTTTGTAATACTTGATGCCGACTTTCATACAAGTAGGTTTACCATCGGTGATCATAAAGATCTGCTTATTGGCGTTTTTTCTTCTTCGGAGGATGTCCATGGCCAACTCTAGTCCTGAAATGGTGTTGGTGTGGTAAGGACCAACTTGTAGAAAGGGGAGGTCCTTGATCTTGATCTGCCAGGCATCATTTCCGAATACGATCACATCTAGGGTGTCTTTTGGGTATTTGGTTGTGATCAATTCTGCCAATGCCATCGCCACTTTTTTGGCAGGTGTTATGCGATCTTCACCGTACAAGATCATCGAATGAGAAATATCGATCATCAAGACAGTAGAGGTTTGCGTTTTGTATTCGGTTTCGATCACCTCGAGATCATCTTCGGTCATTTTGAACTCACCCGTGCCATGATTGATCTGCGCATTACGGATAGAATCTGTCATCGCGATCTGCTGCAATGAATCTCCGAATTCGAAGGGTCTTCGGTCGGTTCCGGCCTCATCTCCAGTTCCGGTATGTTTTGTTCTGTGTTGACCCTTGCCCGATTTTTTAAGTTTCCCGAAGATCTCTTCTAAGGCCGATCTTCTGATTGCTTGTCCTGTTTTGGGAGTAACATCGAATTTGCCATCTTGATTATCTTCGGTGAGGTAGCCTTTATCTTTGAGTTCATCAATAAAGTCTCCCATGCCATAGCCCTCATTAGTGATGTTGTATTGGTTATCAAGATTGGTTAACCAAGCTAGGGCTTCGGCTGCATCACCTCCAGTAATGCTAATAAGTTGTAAGAAGATATCGAGTAGGTTCTCGAAGGTTGAATCTCCCTTATTGGGTTCTGGAATATATTTTGAAAACCGGTAGCCTTTCATAAGTCTTATCTCAACGCTTTTGCATTTGAATTGGTTTAATAAATTAATGGATGTCTTGGGTAGTGAAAAGAATTTGAAAGATTCTTGTTCCTTTTAAGTCCCAATCACGTTTTAATCAGAAGAAAAACGTAAGTTTTGAAGGTGATCGTAGAGAAGTCTAAAAAGCATGAACTGACCGAGATCGAGTTGATCGAAAAGGCTAAAGAGCATAATCGCTACTTCGAGCCATTGTACGTAAAGTATTACGAACAAATATTTCGATTGATCTTCTCTCGTATTCAAGATGAAGAGCTGGCTGGAGATATCACCGCGAATGCCTTTTGTAAGGCACTGGACAATATTCATAAATATAAACATCAAGGATTTCCTTTTTCTTCATGGTTGGCGCGCATTGCGCTTAATAGTTGTTATGATTACTTCAGAGCCCAAAAGAAGCAGCGTTATGTTGCGCTTGAAAATTACATTACCCATGACCTTTCTTTTGAGATAGAATTAGAAGAGAACCAGAAAGAGCTTTGGTTGGCTGTGCTTCCGAATGCGCTTAAGGGATTAAAGCCTAAAGACTTAGAGCTCATCGAACTCAGGTTTTTTGAAGGTAGAAGCTTTGCGGAGATCGGGTACCTATTGGATATAACTGAGGGCAATGCCAAAACACGTACCTATCGTGTACTGAAAAGGTTAAAAAAGCATTTTAAGGAGGAGGTATCGTGAAGTATAGATTTGGAAGGAAGGAAAAACCGATTAGCAGTGAGGAGATCAGATCCAAAATGGATTTTGGTAAGCTGACTGAACAAGCTAATGGTGTCTCTGATAAAAATATTTCATCACCCGAACTCAATTCGAAATGGAAGTTTTCAATAAGTACAACGGTTTTGAGTACTGCAGCAGTGATCTTGATATTGATCACGGCAGGTCCGGCAATTTTAAATTCTGCGAATAATCCATTCATCAGAAAAGACTCACCAAAGCCAGAACCTCAAGTTGAGCAGCCTGCAGTTATTTTAGACACCTTGAATACTGCCTCGCTTGTCGAGGTGGAGCAAGATGAACCTGAAGAACAAGTGATCTTTGAAGCAAAGCCTATCCAAAAGGCTCAGCCAAAAATGTTGGTTGAGAAACCAGATACGAAGGAAAAGCCTATGCGAAACGAAGACGTACTTGTCAGAGCTTATCCACTTCCTGATCTAAATTCTTTTTTGGATGCAATAGATGAAGAATTAGTATACCCAGAGGAAGCAAGAAAAGATAGTGTTGAAGGATTTGTTAGGGTTTATTTTAAGGTGAACAAGGAAGGTTATCCGGAAGATTTTAAGGTTAACAAGTCCTTGGGCGAGCTTTTCGATAATGAAGCCATTCGTGTATTAAAGCAACATAAAGATTGGGAGCCTGCGAGCTTCAATGGACAGGCTGTAGATAGCTATTTTACATTAAAAGTATCTTTCGAGTTTAAGAAGCCATATCCCGGTGATACCATAAAGTATTATTGAATTAAGAAGACTTTGCTAATTTTAGCCAAACAGTAATGGTAAAGTATTCTATTAAAGACCTCGAGAGGTACTCCGGTGTAAAAGCCCATACCATCCGGATATGGGAGCAACGCTATACACTTTTAACACCTAAAAGAACAGATACGAATATCCGTTATTATGACGAAGACCAGCTAAAGTATCTGCTGAACGTTACCCTCTTATTAGATAATGGTTTCAAGATCAGTCAAGTGTGTAGTTTCACGCTCGATGAATTCAATGAACAGCTAAGAGAGATCATTGATGGAAGTCAAACTTCAAAAAAAGATCAACAACTTAATGGAGCTGTAAATGAGTTGGTCATTTCTATGCTGGATCTGGACGAGAGGCGATTCGATAAGATCATAAACGCGAGCCTTTTAAGTAAAAGTTTTGAGGAGGTACTTAAGGATGTTATTTATCCTTTTTTGAAGCGAATAGGAGTGATGTGGCGCATTGGGGAAGTATCTACTGCCCAAGAGCACTTTATTTATCAATTGATCAGACAAAAGATCATAGTGGCAATTGATGGGGTAGAGTTGCCCGCAAGAGATGCTGAAAAGTATTTGCTCTTTTTACCAAAGTCAGAGTTTCACGATCTGCTCATTCTATTGTTTACTTACATTCTGAAGAATAAGGGAAAGCAATGTATTTACCTTGGCGTAGACATTCCTTTCAAGGACCTTAAAAAGGTAACGGATATCACAAAGCCAGATACGCTTTTCACATTCGTTAAAGCTCCTGCTTCTAAAATTGATACTCAAGCCTATGTGTATGAGCTTGCAGATAAATTTTCTGAAAAGACCATTCTGATCACAGGGAATCCTTACTTCATGGAGGAACTGGAATATCCAGATAATGTCCTGTTGATTCCAGATATTGAAGATCTAATGCCTATTCTAGAGAGTTAGGCTTCCATAAATTTCTTATCTTACTAAAGCATAGTCGTTTAACGTGTCTTTGTTTTTACTTTTTTGCTTTTGACGACTTTATTTTTTTAGACTTAAGCAAATCACAATTATGGATTTATCTTCAATCAATTGGTTGGCTGTGGTGGTAGCTGCTGTGGCCTTTTTTATTTTGGGCGCATTATGGTATGGTCCGCTCTTTGGAAAGAAATGGCAAGCTGGTGTCGGTTTGTCAGATGAGGAAATGAAGGATGCCAATATGGGCAAACTCTTCGGATCAGCATTTCTTTTCGCACTCATCATTTCATTTGGAATGGCCATGTTCTTTTTTGGTTTCGCAGCAGATCCTGAGGCTGACGCTGTAGCAATGACTGTAGAAATGGGGGCGATGTATGGCCTTATGACTGGGGTTTTCTTTCTCTTTCCTTCTATTAGTATGAATTACCTATTTGCAAGAAAAGGTGCGGGGCTGATGTTGATCGATTCTGGTTATCACATTATGGCATATACCATAGTGGGAGTGATTCTTGCCGCTTGGCAATAAAGTACCTTGGTCTATTGATGAGTAATTTTTAGGAGTGCAGTAGGTGGTTTTCGCTTTTGGGTGGTCTTTAAACAAGGAACTAATTTATGGTCAGGTTCCGTTTAAAGAACAATGTCAAATTAAACTACTCATGAATATCCAAAATAAGGGCAACAACATTGATCCTATTGCTTACAAAGCAGGTTGGGAAAAAGCACAAGAAGAGTTTGAGATGTATCTGAAAGCTCAATATGCGGCTAAGGCAGAAAAAGCACTTCAGAAACTAAAAAGAGGAGAGTCTTTTGGTCAGGTGATCGAGGCCGCCTAATAATCTAACGGCTCCACTAATTCCTGAAGTGAATATTGGCTCTTGACGATCTTTGTTGGGGTTCTATAAGGAGCAACCCACTTTGGTAATTCAAAACCGTGCTTTTTGGCCATTGCAGCAACAATTTCTCCCCGTGTGTAATGCGCTGGATTGACAAGATTCATGATCTTTGGCCAGTTCTCAGATACGATGAGCTCATTTATTTTATGGATGATGTCATCGCGGTGAATGTAATTTGTGGGGTTATCTCTACCCTGAGTTTCTTTGCCCGAAAACCATTTGCCGGGAATCCTGTCAAAACCCATCAAGCCACCACATCTCAGAATGATCAGTACTGGCTTGATCTGACTGATCTCTTTTTCTGCCCATACAACGGCTTCGTTTGAACCATTGTCAATATCAAAACTGCTATTCTCATTGACGTTTTCATCCGTATTAGGGTAATAAGACGTTGAGCTGATGAAGATCACGCGCTTTACTTTCGAAGAATTGTTGATCAGGTACTTTAAGTACTTGATTTGCTCTTTGTAAAATTCAGGAGAGTTTTTTCTCCTATTGGGAGGGATGTTGATAAAAAGGATTTCGCTTTCAAATAACTTTTGAAAATCTACCCCTTCGGGCATAGGGTTTAGCTTGAATAGAGAAGCATCGATTCCAATTTTTTTCAATTGATCAAGTTTTTCCTTACCTGTCGTGCTCCCCTTAATAGTAAGTCCCTCATTAAGGAGACGTTTGGCTAAAGCGGTTCCCAACCAACCACATCCAATAATTGAAATGCTCTTCATTTTATACAACTTGATTTATACATATTAGTGAATGGGAGATTCACTTGAAAGAGTAGTTATTTAACTACCTGCTAAAACAGCCTCCGAAACTTCTTCATAATAAGCCTCATAAAGCGGTAAGATAACCTTGATGTCAAACTCTTTAGCCCTGTTTAAAGCTTCTCTTTTAAAGCCCTCGAGGTTACCTTCACTTAAGATATGAAGGGCATTTTTAGTCATTTCTTCGACTTCACCAACTCTCGATGCGAACCCAGTTACTCCATTCAAATTCAATTCAGGTATTCCACCGGCATTAGAACTTATCACAGGAACTTCGCAAGCCATTGCCTCAAGAGCAGCCAATCCAAAACTTTCTTTTTCTGAAGGCATAAGGAAAAGATCGGCAACAGAAAGTACTTCCTCAACAGCTTCCAGTTTACCCAAGAACCTTACTTCATCATGAATGCCTAAATCTCTACACAAAGCCTCAATAGGACCTCTTTCGGGACCATCGCCAACCAGTAGTAATCGAGAAGGAACCGTTTCGTTGACATTCTTGAAAATGCGAACGACATCATCTACTCTTTTTACCTTTCTAAAGTTGGAAGTATGCACCAAAAGCTTTTCGCCATTAGGGCAAATAGCTGTTTTAAAATGGTTTTTTTGCTGTTTTTGGAATTTCTCAAGGTCTATAAAGTTGGGAATGACCTTGATTTCACGCGTAATATTGAAGTGTTTATAAGTGTCTTTTTTAAGATCTTCAGATACAGCCGTGACGCCATCTGACTGATTAATACTATAGGTCACTACGGGTTCATAAGAAGGATCTTTGCCCACCAAGGTGATATCGGTTCCGTGAAGGGTAGTTACGACAGGAATTTGAATGCCTTCAGTTCTTAGAATATTTTTAGCCAATACTGCCGCAGATGCATGTGGAATCGCATAGTGCACATGCAGTACATCTAGCTTTTCATATTTTACCACATCTACCATTTTACTCGCTAAAGCCAGTTCATATGGCGGATATTTAAAAAGCGGATACGTGCGGATGTCTACTTCGTGATAGAAAAGATTATTATCAAAGTAATCTAGTCGCGTAGGCTGAGAATAGGTTATGAAAT
Organism: Roseivirga sp.; assembly: GCA_965659985.1. Classification (GTDB taxonomy): domain Bacteria; phylum Bacteroidota; class Bacteroidia; order Cytophagales; family Cyclobacteriaceae; genus Roseivirga. The sequence continues at coordinate 8,975 of CBFHYE010000116.1, forward strand.
GAACCTCATGGCCATGCTTAGCTAGGCCTTTGCCTAACTCTGTAGCAACAACACCACTACCACCAAAAGTAGGGTAACAAACAATTCCGATCTTCATTGGCCTCAATTCAACTATGCAAACTGTTTAACTCCATAAAGCTGTTTAAGGTTCAACTATGGCTTGATAAACAATGTCATGTATTCTTGTGCGAATATTCTCTTCGAGTAATTTGAAGTTTTCACTGTCCGGATAAGTCCTGTTACATAGAAATATAAAAATGAGTTCTTCCGAAGGATCTGCCCATACCGAAGCTCCAGTAAAACCCGTATGACCAAAAGTGCTTGCTGATGCGAATTGGCTTGTTGGACCTTCATCGGTTCCTGTGATCGGTTTATCCCAACCCATCCCTCTTCGATTATCCATGGATTGTGGAGTAGTGAAAATAGGTATCGTCCAAGATTCAAAATATTTCTTCCCAGCGTATTCTCCCATGTTCAGATTCATTTGCATTAGAATGGCTAAGTCATTGGCATTGCTGAAGAGTCCTGCATGTCCTGCAATGCCACCCATTAAGGAAGCATTTTGGTCGTGAACATTTCCACAAACGATCTCATTTCTGAAATAATTATCGACCTCTGAGGGTGCGATATCGCTGTAAAATCCTTTTTCGAGCGGTAAATAGGTAGTGCGCGACATGCCTAAAGGTTTATAGAATTCTCTTGAGAGGTAAGTCTCAACCGGTTCATCGATGATGTTTTCGACCAGTCTGAACATTAGGGTGTAGCCAAGGTCTGAATACAGGTAGTCATAAGTGTCTTCTCCTTTTGGCAATTCCCTCAAATTGGATGCTAGTGTCCATTTCCAAAGCGAATCTTCGAGCGCTACTGGCAAAGGGAGGTCTTGAATAGTATAATTATGATTTGGACCAACCCCCTCAGAAAAGTATTCAGTTTTTAATTCACCATTATCAACCGTTTTTTCCCAGAAAGGAATGTATGGTTTTAGACCAGCCTGATGCGTCAGGACTTCTCTGATCAGCAAATTTTCTTTGTTGGTGCCTTTGAGTTCGGGTAAATAATACCCCAACGTCTGATTGACATCGAGTTTTTGTTCATCATAAAGTTTCATGATGATCTGTGTTGAGGCGACTATCTTGGTGACCGAGGCAATGTCATAAAGCGTTTTATCATCTACGGGCTTCTTTCTATCATAAGTTTGATGCCCAAAGTTCTTTTGATAAATGATCTTACCTTTTCTGGCGATCAAGATTTGAGCTCCAGGGGTAGATTTTAGCTCAATAGCCTGCTTCATGATCTCATTGATATGGCTAAGGCTATCGGAACTCATGCCTACGTCTTCAGGTGTTCCATAGCTCAAACGAGAAGTCGTCAGGGGGCTAATGCCCATGCCTTGTTTGAACTCCTCGCCTGCTGTAATTGGCAATTTGCCTTCTGCTTTTATTGCGCCAAAAATGATCTGAGGAACCAGCTCTTGGACGATGGCATTGTCTTCATAAGTACAAATCACATTTTTGACTCCTTGGAAGTACTGTAATGAATAAGCGTTTCCAAATACGACAGTGATCGTCTTCGTTTTTGATTGGAGGGTTTTAATGAAATTGACTTTATCGGCTTCCACGCCATGCTGGTCTCTTGGTGAATTTTTGATCCCAGTGTATGCGATAGTGACCAAATCGAAATTGGCCAGATAATCCAGGCTTTCTTCCGAAATGCTATCTAAAACGATATGCTCAACATTAGCATATTTGTCCATCATGGCTTGGAAAGTAATTGGTACCTGCCCAAAGCTTAAAGAAGCCATCTTTTTGTTTTCTAAGGAGAGGACAGGTATTAACTCATTTTGATTGTCGACCACCGTAATGGCCTTCTCATATAAAGTCTTATTCAGTCTCAACGCATGATCATTATTGATCCGCTTGGTCAAATTAGTGGTATTGATCATCTGACTTTCATTGAGCCCCAACCAGTATTTGGCTTTCAATACATTTTTGATGCGTTGGTCTATTGAGGCTTGACCTAGATTACCTTTCTTCAATGCCTTTTTGACCTGTTTGATTGCCTTGGGTACATCTAAAGGGAATAAGATCACATCATTTCCTGCTTGCAAAGCTTTTACATCAGCCTCTCCTGGGTCATAATATTTAGCCACGCCTTGCATGTTCATCGCATCCGTAAAGGCCAAACCATCAAAGGCGAGTTGCTTTTTAAGCAAATCAGTCACCACATGTTCGGAGAGTGTGGTCGGCATGTTTTCACGATCGTCATAGGCCGGAACTTGTAAGTGTGCTACCATTACAGAGAGCAAACTGTCTTTCATGAGTTGTTTGAAAGGGTACAGTTCAGTTTCATTCATTCTCATGGTGTCATGTTTAATGACCGGTAGCGAATAGTGAGAATCTGCATCCGTGTCTCCATGCCCCGGAAAGTGCTTGGCATTGGCCATGATGCGCTGATCTTGCATGCCTTTCATATAAGCAATGCCTTTCGTTGATACGTTGAATTTATTCTCTCCAAATGATCGATAACCGATCACTGGATTATTTGGGTTGACGTTGACATCGACAACAGGGGCAAAGTTGATATGCATCTTGAGCAGCTTGAACTGATTGGCTACCTCTTTGCCCATTTCATAGATCCAATGATCATCTTGTATAGCACCAAGAGTCATTTGCTTAGGAAAGTCGTAAACTGAATCGAGGCGCATACCGATACCCCATTCAGCATCCATGGCGATCATTAAGGGCACTTTAGCCAGTTTTTGGTAACGATTATTCAATTGGGCTTGTCTGTAAGGCCCTCCTTGAAAGAAGATCAGGCCACCAATGTTATAATCTTTGATCAAGGCGTCAATTTCAGCATAATGCTTTTCGTCTCGATTCGAATAGGCCGCTACCATAAAAAGCTGTCCTAACCTCTCATCCGGTGTCATTTCTTTATAAACGCTATCGACCCAAGCCATTTGTTTGGCAGTGTCAATTTTATTGTAGATCTTTTGACCTATAAGATTAGTTGAAGTCAGAAGGACACAGATGTTCAGGAAAAGAACTTTTTTGATCATAGACACGTAATGATTTTACTAACAGCAAATAAACCATAATTTTACATAATAATTGAACGAGCTTAAGGCAGAAGTGGTATGTTAAAATTACCAAGCTTAGTAAAAAAACCGAAGTATCAGCGCTTTCACGTTGAGCCTCGCTACTATGATCCGATAAAGGAAGATATCGAATTCAGGACAGAGCGTATTAAATCTGAATTGGGTATGGAAAGCGAAGAGCTCGATACGGGTTACTCATCAAAGATCACGGGGTCTTTTCGCAAGAATATGAAGCATGCCAAAGGTGGAGGTGTAGACCAAACCATGATGCTCAGACTCATCATATTGATTGTACTGGTTTTGTTTGCAGGAGGATTCGTTTACATAGGATCCGAAGTATTTTACCTTCTCTTACTCTACGTTCCTTTCTATCTTTGGAAAAAATTTAGAAAGTAGTCTTAGAGCACTCTATGTCCGATATCATTCAGCTTTTACCAGATCACCTGGCTAATCAAATAGCAGCCGGAGAGGTAGTGCAACGGCCTGCTTCTGTGGTAAAAGAGCTATTAGAAAATGCGATCGATGCTGGAGCTACGGAGATCAGCTTGATCGTAAAAGAGAGTGGTAAAAGCTTGGTTCAGGTCGTAGATAATGGCAAAGGCATGAGCATGACCGATGCTCGGCTGAGTTTCGAACGCCACGCGACCTCTAAGATCAAATCTTCAGAAGATCTTTTTTCCATTCGTACCATGGGTTTTCGTGGTGAAGCCCTTGCCTCAATTGCGGCTGTAGCCCAAGTCGAGTTAAAGACGCGCAGGGCTGAGGATGAGCTTGGCGTTGAAATTTGTATTGAGGGAAGTGAAGTTAGGAGTCAAGAACCTATTTCAGCTCCAGTAGGAACCTCTATTTGTGTCAAGAATATATTTTATAATGTTCCTGCTCGAAGAAATTTCTTAAAGTCAAATGCGGTTGAAATGCGTCACATTGCTGATGAGTTTACGCATGTCGCCTTGGCAAATCCTAATGTGGCGATGTCTCTTTATCAGAATGACTTGGAGATGTATCAATTGGCGCCTTCTAAACTTAGTAAGCGCATTGTTGGGCTATTTGGAAGAAAGTATCAAGACCAGATGGCTTCTTGCGAGGAAGAAACTGACATGCTCAAAGTTTGGGGCTATGTTGGAAAACCAGAATCTGCTAAGAAAACAAGAGGTGAGCAGTTCTTTTATGCCAATAACCGTTTCATCAAGAGTGGATATTTGAATCATGCAGTAACAACTGCTTTTGAGGGGCTTCTCCAAGAAGGCACATTTCCATTTTATACCCTCTTCATTGAAATTGACCCGAAGCATATTGATATCAATGTGCATCCAACAAAGACTGAGATCAAATTTGATGATGAAAGAACCGTTTATGCCATTGTGAAGGCTGCAGTGCGCCAGGCATTGGGTACTCATAATATTGCACCGGCCATTGATTTTAATCAGGATGTTAACTTCGCCTCTTTTAAGCCCTCGGAAGAGGCTAAGCCAAGTCGACAGCAAGATAGAGACTATGGCCAATTTAGAACAGTGGAGAAGAAGCAATCTGCTGGGCAATGGGAAAAACTTTATGAAGGCTTGCGAGACGATATCAAGCAAGAAGAGGAGCAGTCTCAGATGACGATTCATCCGGAATCACCAAAGACCATTCGTTTGTCAAGCTCTGCGAACTTACCAACAGATGGGCCTTTGCAGGAATTGGTGACTAAGAAGGGATATTTTCAGATCCATCAGAAATATATTGCGACTCAAGTAAAATCCGGTTTGATGTTGATCGATCAGCATCGTGCGCACGAGCGTATTCTTTATGAGCGCTTCTTGCAGCAATTGAAAAATAGAACTGGTGCATCACAGCAATCCTTGTTTCCACAAACCATTGAATTGACAGCAGCTGATTTTGCTTTAGTGAATGACATGAGGGATAATTTGCACGCCATCGGGTTCAAGTTTTCAGATTTTGGTAAAACAGCCCTTGTGATCGATGGGGTGCCGGCGGATTTAAAATCTACCAATGAAAAGGATCTTTTTGAGGGTTTCATTGAGCAGTTCAAACATTTTCAAGAGACGCTGAGTATATCTGTTGACGAAAGAATTTCGAGAGCCATAGCACAAAGGTCAGCGATAAAATCAGGTACAATGTTAACACAAGAGGAGATGTCTTCGTTAATTGACCAACTGTTCGCTTGTCAACAACCTGGTTATGCGCCAAATGGCACTAAAACCACTCATATATTAGATTTAGATAAGATCGATCAGTTTTTTTAATTAGTACTTATGTTCGGAAGACTCACCCCTCTTGTTAAGAATTTA
>CBFHYE010000117.1:0-3351 GCA_965659985.1 Roseivirga sp.
GTTGAAGTGATGGTTGATGGAGCCCATGCGGTAGGTCATTTTGAATTTTCTCTCAATGACCTTGATTGCGATTACTACGGAAGTAGCTTACACAAATGGCTAAGTGTTCCCCTTGGAGCCGGTATGCTTTACGTAAAACAAGAAAAAATTGATAAGATCTGGCCTCTAATGGCTGAAGGCAACACTAAGCCCGGTGATATCAGAAGATTAAATCATACTGGCACCCAGCCTTGCTCAACTAACCTGACCATTCTCGATGCAATTGACTATCTCAATGCAATCGGCACCAAAAGAAAAGAAGATCGACTGCGCTACTTACAGAACTATTGGGTCAAAGAAGCAAGAAAAATGGATCATGTTATTCTAAACACACCTATGGATCCAAAAAGATCATGTGCAATTGCAAATGTTGGTGTGAAGGGAATGAAACCTTCAGACATGGCGAGGAAGCTCCTCAAAGATCATGAAATCTGGACTGTAGCGATAGACCGAGGCCCAGTGAAAGGCTGCAGAATTACACCGAACGTTTATACTTCAACAGCTGAACTCGATCAATTCATTGAAGCCCTTAGGAAATTAAGGACATAAAAAAAGGGCACTAGGCCCTATTTCTTATTTGAATACGCTGTTAAACAGCTTTTTCATTTCCTCCCACGAGGCTTTGTCTGCTGCTTCATTGTATTTCAGCGGCAATTCAAATTTTTGGCCCAACGAGTCAGCTCCTTTAGCAGTAAACGCATGAACTGCTCCAGGGTAGTCGATATAAGTGTAATTTGCACCTACATCATCCATCCCTTGTTTGTAGGCCTCGACTGATTCTGCTGAAACAAATGGATCATCAGCACCATTGGCCACGAGTATCTTTGCTTTAATATCCTGAGAAGGAGGAATTGGTAATTCAACTCCAGAATGGAAAGCAGCCACAGCATCTAAATCATATCCTGCATTGGCCATAGAAAGCACTACGCTCCCACCAAAACAATAACCGATCGCAGCGATTTGCTCTTGATCAACATTTGGATTGCTTTTTAGTGTTTCTAAGGCGGCATCAAAACGAGCTTTTGCTTCGTCAATGTTCGACATGACCATTCCAGAAAACTTCATGGCATCCTCTGGATGCGCAGCTTGCTTGCCATCTCCGTACATATCAACAGCCAAAGCCACATAGCCTAATTCAGCCAACATATCAGCTCTTTCTCTAGTATAATCATTATGACCCCACCATTCGTGAACTACAATAATCCCTGGTCGTTTCCCCTCCAAAGATTCATTATAAGCGATATAGCCGTTCATTTCAGTAGTTGGTGAACTATAGGTCACTGTTTCCCCCCTAACGTTCACTTCTTCTTCAACCATTTGTTGCTCTGAATTCTCATTCGTGCCCGCACCACCACAAGCATTGAATAACATGGCAAAAACCGTTAATAATGATAACAATCTTAAATTCTTCATCTCTAGTCGTTTCATATTTATTAAACTTCCATCAAGGTAGATAGATCCTTTAAATCTTTCTACCTAAAAAAGCTGATCTGCAATTCTTTTCACAATCGCAGATTTACTCATTGTGTAATAATGCAACACTGGTACTCCGTACTCCATCAATTCTTTTGACTGCTGAACGGCCCATTCGATCCCCACTTCTCTAACATCAGCGTTTGATTTACACTTTTCCAATTCATCAACCAGCGAATCGGGTAAGTCTACATGAAATATACTTGGAAGTAAATTCATATGTTTAAGTGTTGTAATCGGTTTTAGGCCTGGGATGATTGGCACATTTATCCCTTCCGCTCTGCATTTATCAACAAATTCAAAGAATTTTTGATTGTCGAAAAACATCTGGGTAACGATATAATCTGCTCCGAGCTCAATCTTCTTTTTCAAATACTTCATATCTGATTTTAAAGAAGGTGCTTCGAAGTGCTTTTCCGGATAACCTGCAACGCCCATGGAGAAGTTCGTTGCATGACGAGTCACTTCATCATGTAAGTATATCCCATTATTCAGTTCATTCACTTGCACCATCAATTCTGTTGCATAAGAATGACCTTCAGGATCCGCCTCAAACCGCCCTTCTGATTTAATGGCATCTCCTCTCAATACAAGTACATTATCAACACCAAGAAAATCGAGATCGATCAGTGCATTTTCCGTTTCTTCTTTATTAAAACCACCGCAAATGATGTGGGGAACAGGATCAACCCCATATTTATTCATAATGGCCGCACAAATACCTACAGTCCCCGGTCTTTTCCGAGTGGTTACTTTTTCTAAAAGCCCATTTTCTCTCTTTTTATACATATACTCCTCCCTGTGATAGGTGACATCAATGAAGGGAGGATTGAACTCCATCAGAGGATCTATAGCATTAAAGATGTTTTGAACACTTTCTCCCTTAACTGGAGGTAGTATTTCAAAACTAAATAAGGTTTTGCCCTTTGCGGCTTCTATATGTTCAGTGACTTTCATTTTCTTTCGTAATTAGTGCCTCGTGTTCAGCAAATCGATTAAACATCATAACTTAAATTCGGAGATAGCCATTTTTCAGCCTCCTCTACAGTCATGCCTTTGCGCTTTGCATAATCTTCAACTTGATCTTTATTGATCTTTCCTAAACCGAAGTATTTGGCCTCTTCATGCATAAAGTAAAAGCCTGAAACCGATGATGCAGGATACATAGCAAAAGACTCTGTTAAACTGATCCCCGTATTCTTTTCTGCTTCTAAAAGCTCGAACAAGGTTTTCTTTTCTGTATGCTCAGGACAGGCAGGGTAACCCGGTGCCGGTCGAATACCTTGATATTTCTCTTTAATTAAGGATTCGTTGTCCCATGCTTCCTCTTTAGCATAGCCCCAAAGCTCCTTTCTTACTTTTTCATGCATCAATTCAGCAAATGCCTCAGCCAATCGATCGGCCACTGCTTTTATCATTATTGAATTGTAATCGTCATGGTCCGCTTCGTATTTCTCGATCAAAGGCTCGATACCAATACCAGCCGTTACTGCAAAAGCACCCAGATAATCATTTTTACCGGACTCAATTGGAGCTACGTAGTCTGCTAATGATCTATTGGCAATACCCTCTCCTTTTTTACCCTGCTGTCTCAGCATGTGGAAGATCTTGAAAACCTCTTTTCGATCTTCGTCTTTGTATACCAAAACATCGTCACCGACTGAATTGGCAGGATAAAGTCCAACTACCGCATTGGCATACAAAAGATCTTTCTCGACCACCTCTTTGATCACTTCTTGTGCATCGTGGTACAGTTTAGTGGCTTCAACACCAACAACATCATGCGCTAGAATTTGAGGGAACTTCCCTTTTAACATCCAAGTGTTGAAAAATGGAGTC
>CBFHYE010000118.1:0-10349 GCA_965659985.1 Roseivirga sp.
CAAAGGATAGTACTCATGCGTTTTGCCATAAGCCTTATAGCCCACAAAACCTTTTTTCTCTAATATTCTGATGATGGTCGAAACTGTATTGTAAGCCGGTTTAGGCTCCTCCATCTTGGCCAATACATCTTTTACGAAACCTTTTTCAATGTTCCACAAGATCTGCATGACTTGTTCTTCTGCCTTAGTTAGTTCTTTCATCTTCTCCAAATTGGTATTAATTAATCAATTATAAAACTATCTCAGTAGTTTTCCAACTAATCGATTAGTTTTATTTGCATCAATTTTGGGTGAAGGCATAAGAAACGATATTGGCGCCCATCTGTAAAGCTTCAAGTCTCTTTGATTCTGGATCGTTATGGACGCGTCTGTCCTCCCAACCATTACCCAAATCGCTTTCGTAGGAATAAAAGCATATTAGTCTCCCTTCATAAATCAAGCCAAAACCTTGAGGAGGTTTGTTGTCATGTTCATGGATCTTAGGCAAGCCGCGATCAAAAGAGAATTTTTGATCATAGATTTCATGATCGAAGGGTAGCTCGATGAATTCTAGCTCTGGAAAAACCTTTTTCATTTCAAGTCTGACATAAGCATCCAATCCGTAATTATCATCAATGTGAAGGAAGCCTCCAGAAATGAGATAGTTTCTCAAGTTTTCAGCCTCAGCACTACTAAAGACCACATTTCCATGACCTGTCATGTAGATGTATGCATAATCAAATAATTCTGGACTGCTTACTTGAACACTGTAGTTTGTTTCATCAAAATTTGTTCGGAGCTCAGCGTTGCAGAACTGTGCCAAATTTGGTAGCGCTGTTTTATTCGCATACCAATCGCCACCACCACTGTATTGAAGTTTGGCCATTTTGAGTTGCTCTTCTTGTGCAACTGAGATCGAGGAAACAAGGAGTAGTAATAAGATTAGTTTTTGAACCATTTGAATGCTTATTTCATTAGCAAAACGAATATACGTTAAACTAGTTTGTTCTATTGAAATAACAAATCGGAAACATGTCAACTGCGTTGCATTTGAAAGAAAGGATAGCGAAGGAATTGTCGGGAGACTTACCAGGTAGAGAGGCTCAAGAGATTATGGCTCCTCGACCTATTGATGAGACCCGATTTCGCGAAAACCCTAAGTTTCCGGCTAAACTTGGTGGGGTGATGTGTTTGCTTTTTGAACGAGCCGATGACCTTTGGATTCCCTTGATCAAAAGGCCAGAGTATGACGGACATCATAGTGGCCAAGTGAGTTTCCCTGGTGGGAAGAAAGAAAAAAGTGATGCTGACCTTATCCAAACAGCATTCCGAGAAACAGAAGAGGAGGTAGGGGTTAAGTCAGAGCATGTCGAATTTCTAGGGACCCTATCGGAGTTGTTTATTGTTGCCAGCAACTTCAAGGTCTTACCATCAGTAGGTTATTTAGCTCAGCCACCTTCTTACACACTGGAAGAAAAAGAAGTTGAGGGAATATTGGAGGTCAGTCTTGAACACTTAAAAGATGAGGCGAGGAGAGGGATTGAAACCATGCATTTTGGAAAATACACCATACATTCACCATACTTCGATGTCGATGGGCATATGGTTTGGGGAGCTACCGCGATGATGCTAAGTGAGCTATTAGCAATTACTGAGCGCCTTTAGACCTCAATTCATCAAGTTTTCGTGCTTGAATTTCTCTTTTTTGAATTCAGCCACTTCAAGCTGAATTTTAAGATATTTAACGAGTAGAGTTCCGAGATAGACCAAGCCAACCAGTAAGACAATAGCGATTAAACTTGTGATGGTAGAATAGATTACAAAGAATTCTGTCACGTTTATTTATTTGTATCCAAAATAGCACTCGCTTCAATCTCTACCAAATATTTGTCATCGATAAGTCGAGAAACTTCGACCATGGTTGTGGCAGGTTTGATATCCTTAAAGCATTCTGCATGCGCTTTGCCAATGGCTTCCCAATGGTCAATATTTGTGACAAATATCCTCGTTCTGATCACATCTTCGAGTCTTGCGCCTAATTCTCCCAACGCATTTTTCACCTTTTCGAGCGCAAACTTTGTTTGTAGATAGGGATCATTTCCTCCAACAAGTTGACCCTGGTCATCAGCGACAGTTCCTGTTACTTCGATTGTATTGCCAATGCGCACGGCTCTAGAGTATCCAACTTTATCCTCCCAAGGGCTTCCGGTAGTAACACTTTTTCTATTCGGCATTTTGTTTACTGAGTTCAAGCATGATCTTTTCGTAAAGCTCGTCTGGATCAAATGGTTTGTGAACAAAAGAGGCAAAACCGATGGTGTTTACATTTTGGTCAAGGTCCTCTGTTTGATATGCACTCATCGCAATGATTGGAGTATCTACGTTAGGATTGCCCTCTATCTTGATCTTAGGAAAGGCTTCAAAACCATTGACTGGACGCATTTCTATATCCATCAATATGAGGTCAAACTTCTGTTGCTCACAGTGCTCGATAGCCTCTTGACCATTAGCGGCTTCTTTGAAGGTGCCGTTCCAGATGGTCAGCAATCTTTGAAGAACCAAACGATTCATGTCGTTGTCATCAACCACCAACACATTGGCTTTTTCAAGATCGCGTTCTGCATGTATATCCCCATAGGAGAAGATATTAAATGACTTATTGATAACGAAGGGTATTTCAAAGCTGAATTGCGTGCCCTGTGCTCTGTTGGCATCAACTGTAATGTCACTACCCATGAGCTCAAGCAATTTTTTGGTAATAGAAAGGCCAAGGCCTGTTCCTCCAAATTCACGTGTGGTAGAGTTATTGGCTTGCTCAAACTCATTGAAGATCATTTCAAGTTTGTCCTGAGGGATGCCTATTCCCGTATCGATCACATCAAAATGGATAATGGCTTTTTCATCCTTTACGCCAGCCATAAATACTTTTAAGGTGACATGCCCTTCTTTTGTGAACTTAATGGCATTGCCAAGTAAATTATTGAAGATTTGGGTCAATCGGGTGGGGTCACCAAGCAATCGATCCGGGGTGTGTTCTCCTATTTCTATTCGAAGCTCTATGCCTTGACGCTTTGCTTTGTACTTGAATATTTCTGAGATGTTTCTGAGAAGATCAATTAGAGAAAATTCAACCTTTTCCAGCCTTAGTTTATCCGCCTCGATCTTATTGTAATCCAGCACATCATTGATCAGCGAGTGAAGGCTTTCAGCAGAGAATTTCAAGGCATCAATATATTCTACGAGTTTCTGTTCTTGGTTGTCGATCTCCATGATATGAGATAGACTGATGATCGCATTTAGCGGAGTCCTGATCTCGTGACTCATGACAGAAAGAAATTCCGATTTTGATGCGGTAGCTTTTTCAGCAGTATCCTTTGCTTGTCCGAGCTCAACATTCTTTATCCTTAATTCTTGTGTTCGTTGGGCAACTTCCTCTCTCAGTTTATTGTTGATGTTTTCCTTCAATCGGTCGTTTTGTTGCAATTGAAGGATTAAAGATCGTTGGGTGATGTTATGTTCTTCATATTCCTTTTTTGACTTATAGCTCATTCCTAAACTGAAGATGAGTATTTCTACAATAAAACCTGATTGGACCAACACAGGCGTGCTGTTATTGAAGTAAAAGACTTGGCCTAAAATGGATACCAGCGCGGAGAACATGAAGAACATGGATCCATATACGAAGTACTTATTAATGGTGCCACCATCTTGAAAGATCTTAAAGAGGAATACGATGCCTAAACCAATGTAACCCATTAGGATCAAGTGCATCGCATTGATCGTCAGGTAGTAGTCGTTGGTCAAGATCAAATAGCCTGAGCCTATTGCAAAAAGGACAATGGTGAATATTGACAAGCTTTTGAAAACCTTATCCCACCATGGGAAGTAATCTTTCGTTTCGTTGAATTCTTTGGCAAACCTGAAATAGGAAGCCGCAATGAGTAGGGGAATCAACCAAAAAGGTTGGAGCGCATTACCTGTATTTTTGGCAAAGATCAATTCTACTAAACCGTGAACATATGCAAAATAGATGAGCATTAAGGCTGCATAAGCACAAAGGTTTAAGAAAACAATTTGCTTGGTCGTGCTATAAAAGAATAATGATAAAATGATGAAGATGATCAATACGCCACTAAAAAGTCCTTCAAAGAGGTTGGTCTGTAATTGGGTCTTTTCCCATGTTGACAATGGAGTAAGTGCAAAAGCAATGTCAATGGGGAGTTTATCTAAACTTTCAATTTTTACATATACGCTTAAACTTTCTCCAGCAGGAATGTCGAGTGAGATCTTGTTGAAATAATTTTGTTTGATATCCCTTTCGGCAACGGGTATAAAATAACCACTTCTTTTTTCAGTGATGATTCCTTCATCATCTATCAAGTAATAGGTTTCTTTAGCGTTTCTGCCTCCTTTCAGCACAAATGATATATCATTGTCTGATTCATTGGTAAGCGCAAATGTGGCCCAATGTGGTTTGGATTTATCAAAATAAGTGATTTGCTCAAGGTCAAGATATTCGGTATTTAATAGTGCAAGTACTTCCTCAATACCTTTAGTTTCCATGTCATCGCGAAAGACCTCTATCTTTCTATCTGCAATGGTCATTTCATTGGGCGAATAAAGCGCAATAGGCTCCTGAATTGTCGAGGTTTGGGCAAGTAGCGAAGGGATCGCTAGTAGAGATAGAAATAGAATTAATATTTGGGTTGAAAGTGGCTTCAATTTGACTTGAATTTGCTAAAAAATGATGAATGATAGGGCCTTTTCAAGTATGAAGCAATTTTTTTATCCTCGGTGTTTTAAACAGCGTTTTTGTGTGTGCGAAATGGAATTGTTGCTAAGTCTGAGCGAAGTTGATAGCATCGTTTGACCATGGTTTCGCATTTCTTATGGTCTCCAAAACCTCATTAGGATTTTCGAATACTGTCCAAATATCTTCATGCGCTTTTCCCATAAAACCTTCATCTATAGAATATTTCAGCATGTCTAGAAGTTTGTCGTAATAACCTTTGTAATTGAGTATCACGATGGGTTTAGTAAAGAGCCCAAGTCTTTTCATGGTAATGGCTTCCATCAGCTCCTCGAGCGTTCCACAGCCACCTGGTAGTGTGATTAGCGCATCAACGCCTACCATGAATTGCTTTTTTCTTTCATGCATATCGGCCGTGAAAATGAACTCATTGACGTCTTTATGGTGGAACTCTACTTCTTTCATGAAGTGAGGCATGATGCCAATGATCCTTCCTTTTTCTTCGATCACGGTATCTGCTAAAACGCCCATGAGCCCTCTTGCGCCACCACCATAAACTATGGTGGTGTTGTTCTTTACCAATGCTTTAGCTAGTTCTCGAGTGGCCTCCTTATAAGATTCATCAATATTATCGCTTGAAGCACAGTAAACACAAACTTTCTTGATCATAGGATTGAAGTGATATGGTTTAGGAATTTCGTGCATTCGAAGCAGCCATCAAAAGATTTGACACTTAATTTGTTCTTGCCGCTGAAATAAGAGTGCTGAAGAGGAGAATAAAAAATCATTAGATTCATGGTCAAACCTACCTGTTATGAAGAATTATATTAAATCTATATCGCTTTTGCTCATGACTTTGCTTAGCAGCAATGTGATGGCGCAAGGAACAATGCTGCTGAGGCAGCCTACAATTTCCGATAATGAGATCGCATTCGTCTATGCCAATGACCTATGGAAAGTTAGCGTCAAGGGAGGCGAGGCTTTTCGATTGACCTCAAACATTGGAGGTGAAACAAATCCTCATTTTTCACCGGATGGATCCATGATCGCTTTTACTGGTGAATATGACGGTAATGCGGACGTGTATGTGATTCCAAGTAGTGGTGGAGAGCCTCAACGATTGACTTATCATCCGAGTGGAGATAACGTAACAGGCTGGACACCCGATGGCAAAGTCCTTTTCAGTTCTGGACGTAAGAGTGTGCCAACTAAAGAGTCGAAATTTTATACTGTAGGCCTTGATGGAGGGCACCCTGAGGAACTTGCCATACCAAGAGCAGTTGACGGTCAGATCTCTGCCAATGGCAATATGATTGCCTATCAGCAAATTTCGTTTTGGGATCCTGAATGGAGAAACCATCGTGGTGGCCAAGCGAAACCTATTTGGATCGTTGATCTAAAGAATTTTAATCTGATAGAAACTCCTCAGACGGACAGTGAGCGACATACTAGCCCAGTTTGGCACGATGGTATCGTCTATTTTCTATCTGAAAGAGACTTTGCGAATAACATCTGGAGTTTTGACCCTAAATCGAAAGAGTTGAAACAACGTACATTCCATGCCGACTTTGATGTCAAGAATCTCGATGCAGGTGCTGCCGGTATTGTTTATGAACAAGGTGGTCATTTGCATGTCATGAATCCTGCTGATGATTCAACAAATCAAATAGAGATTAATGTAAAAGGTGATATGAGCTGGGGAGCACCGAGATGGGTAAATGCCAGTGCTTTTCAAATGCAGAATGCACAAATTTCTCCAACGGGTAAGCGTGCGATTTTCGAGTTTAGAGGAGATATTATTACTATTCCTAAAGAAGAAGGTAATTGGAGAAATCTTACCGGTACAAGCGGGGAAGCCGATCGTGCACCTGTTTGGTCACCAAAGGGCGACAAAGTGGCCTGGTTCAACGACCGTTCGGGTGAATACCAGCTTATGATCAGTGATCAAATGGGGCAAACTGAGCCTCAAGTGATCACCTTACCGAATCAGACCTTTTATTTCAGACCACAATGGTCTCCTGATGGGCAGTTTATCGCCTATACCGATACAGATTATAACTTGTGGTATGTTAATATTGAAAATGGAGAAGCTAAAAAAGTCGCCACTGATCTTTTCGCTCATCCAGACCGTTCGTTGAACCCTGAATGGTCACCAGATTCTAAATGGATCGCTTTTGTGCAACTGCAGCCTAACCAGTTCAAAGTGGTGAAAGCCCATAATATCGAGAATGGAAAGACTCACCAATTGACAGATGTAATGGCAGATGCGATTTCGCCAGTGTGGGATGAATCCGGTGATTATCTCTATTTCTTAGCAAGTGTAGATTATGGCTTGGCCAGCGGTTGGTTGGATATGAGCTCTTACAATGCACCAGTAACGCGTACACCGTACATGATCATATTAAAACGTGATGGCGAGAATCCGTTTCTGCCAAAAAGTGATGAGGAATCAACTGCCGATGCAGAAGGGGAAACAAAAGAGGATGAGAACAATAGGGTGGTAATTGATACAGAAGGGTTAGCAAGAAGAATTGTGGCTATCGATGTTCCTGCCAGAAATTATACTCAAATGATGCCTGGCCCAAAAGGTACGTTCTTCTTTACCGAATCTGTTGAAAATGAAGGGACCAAACTGCACAAATACGATATTAAGGAAGCTAAGGCGAGCGAGTTTCTATCTCGAATTAATTCTGGTGTAGTCTCAGCTGACCGAAAAAACCTATTGTATCAATCAGGAGGCACATGGGGAATAGTTGCAACTGCAGGTGCTTCTAAGAAAGTTGGAGATGGTAGATTGAGTTTAAGTGGTGTACGAGTAAAAGTAGACCCTCGAGAAGAAGCCAAGCAAATATTCAGAGAAGGGTGGCGATATATGAGAGACTTCTTGTATGTGGACAATACCCACGGTGCACCTTGGGAAGATGTATGGTCTTGGTATTCTCCTTGGATCGAACATGTGAGACATCGTTCTGATTTGAATTATGTGGTTGACATCATGAGTGGTGAGATCGCTGTAGGGCACTCTTATGTTTCAGGTGGAGATTATCCGAGTTTGACCAGCGATCGGGTTGGCTTACTTGGTGCAGACATTGTGAAAGACAGAAGAGGCTTTATGGTTGAAAAAATCTTGACGGGAGAAGATTGGAATCCAAATCTTTATGCTCCATTGGCAGAGCCAGGTATTAAGGTCAATGAAGGAGACTACATTTTGGCCATTGATGGACAAGAGTTATCAACAGATGAGAATTTTTATTCCTATTTCGTAGGAACAGGTAATCGTCAGGTGACGCTTACTGTCAATGATAAAGCCAGTATGGATGGCGCCAGAGACGTTGTGGTCAGAACTGTGACTAATGAGGGGGGCTTAAGACGTATCGATTGGGTTGAAGGTAACCGTAGAAAGGTTGACGAAATGTCTGGAGGCCAATTGGCTTATGTTTATGTGCCTAACACTTCAGGGGCTGGTTTCGCCTCTTTCAATCGCTATTATTTTGCACAGCAACATAAAAAAGGAGCTGTGATCGATGAAAGAAATAATGGTGGAGGATCTGCCGCTGACTATATGGTTGATGTCATGTCTAGAGAGTTGCATGGTTATTTCAATAGTAGGGTAGAGGGCAATACGCCATTTCCATCTCCGGGCGCTGGTATTTGGGGTCCAAAAGTGATGATCATCAATGAAAGAGCGGGTTCAGGAGGAGATCTCTTGCCGTTTATGTTCAAACAAATGAAGATCGGTCCGCTGATTGGTACAAGAACTTGGGGTGGCCTTGTCGGTACTTGGGATACCCCAAGATTTATCGATAACGGAAGAATGGTAGCCCCAAGAGGTGGTTTCTACAATGTCGATGGTGAGTGGGATGTAGAAGGTAAAGGTATTGCTCCGAACATTGAGGTGAAACAGTTGCCAAAATTAGTGATCAATGGTGAGGATCCGCAGCTCAAAAGAGCAGTAGAGGAGGCCATGGAATTGTTGAAAACGCAAGGCATAACGCTCAAGCCAGAACCACCTGCACCGATACGATATAAAAGACCTGTTAAAGGGAATTAAGTTAGATTAAGCGCTCATTTGAGCGCTTAATCTTTTTAATCTCAACTCAAAGACAAAACCATTGTCGTTTGAGTAGACATTAGTTTGTGCTTTAAGTTGTTGGGACATCAAATGGATGGTCTTCATACCCATTGATTTTGTATTCTTCCAGTCGAAGTCATCAGGAAGTCCTGGGCCATGATCTTTAAAAACGATGAAGAGGTCAGTTTTATTTAGCGTGGCCGAGATCTCAATTTTTACACCATGATGACCAAGGGTGTGTTTTTTGACATTATTGATCAACTCATTAAAGATCAGGGCCAATGGAATGGCTTCGTCAATGGGAACTTTGAGATCTTTGCAAGCGATCATAAATGGAATTTCTGATCTTCCTCCTAAGGTTTCAAAAGGATGTTTACGGGAGAGAGTTTCTTCATCACTTCATTTACCAATGAAGGAACTCAAAGAGAGAAGGTGGGTTTTGCATCGCCTTATCCTGGCAAGATCGTTCCAATCGATCTAGCACTTTCTCCCGATGGATTTATTTGCCAGAAAGATGCCTTCTTATGTGCCGCTTATGGAGTTGAGATTGAGGTGGCTTTTAGTAAAAAAATAGGTGCTGGAATATTTGGTGGAGAGGGCTTTATTCTTCAGTATTTGAAAGGTGATGGTTTGGCTTTTGTGCATGCAGGTGGAACCATCATAGAGCGTGAACTAGTGCCAGGAGAAGTCCTAAGAGTAGATACTGGATGCGTGGTTGGATTTGAGCCCACAGTGAATTATGATGTGAAATTTATAGGAGGCTTTAAGAATGCACTTTTCGGAGGTGAAGGTCTATTTCTAGTCAACCTCACTGGTCCAGGAAAAGTCTACTTACAAAGTTTACCCTTTAGTAAATTGGTAGATCGGGTCCATGCGGCACTTCCGCCACGCACCTCAAACGACTAAATAGGATATTACACAAGATACATGACACAGTGAAGTGTGAAATCTTCGGTTAACTCAGGATTGTTCGTTCTTCAGAACTTTTTTAACAAACGGCCCAATGGTCATTCCTTGAACAAGTATCGAGAATACAACGATCACATAAGTCACCGTTAAGAAAAGTTCTCGTTCCATTTCTGGGGTTAACGAAAGTGCCAAAGCAATAGATATACCGCCTCTTATACCTCCCCAAGTTAAAATCAGGTCCGTTTTAGGAATGAAATCCAATCTTTTAGCAAAGAATTTAGTGGGGCCTACAAGCGCTAAGTAGCGCGCTAACAAGGTTAAGGGAATGGCAATTAGGCCGAGCAGCATGTATTCTCCATTAATGGTGATGATGAGTAGTTCGAAACCGATCAAAACAAATAGTATTGCATTCAAGAACACATCGATCAACTCCCAGAATTTATCTACATAACCTTTGACCTGAGGAGACCAAGCCATATCTGGAGACTTATTGCCAATAAAGATTCCGGATACTACAACAGCCAACGGTCCAGAGAAATGGATGTAATGAGCAATAGTATAAATACCCATCACCAATGCTAACGTGATCAGTACTTCGGTTTCATAATGATCGATAGTTTTCATGGCAAGGAAACCAAA
>CBFHYE010000119.1:0-4223 GCA_965659985.1 Roseivirga sp.
TAAGCATTGTCGAGCTGCAAGATTTCCTCGAATTCATCAACGAATTGGGTATGAGTGCTTATTCTCAGGCACGGATGACCTCGGGCTTGAAATCCTTTTTCAAGTTCTTGCTTTATGCCGGAGAGATCGATCAAGATCCTACGACTTTGTTGGAAGCGCCCAAACTGGGTAGAAAGCTTCCAGATACACTAAGTATTCAGGAGATAGACCAAATATTGAGTGCTATCGATTACTCCAAACCTGAGGGTCAACGCAACCGGGCCATGCTGGAGACGCTCTATAGTTCAGGGTTGCGGGTATCGGAATTGATCAACCTGAAAAGAGCAAATGTCCTTTGGGATGTGGGATTTCTGCGGGTGATCGGTAAGGGGAGTAAGGAACGCTTGGTGCCGATTGGGAGAGAGGCCCTCAAATACATTCAGATCTACGAGAATGAAGTCCGTGTGCATTTAGACATCAAACCGGGCTTTGAGGGGGTGATGTTTCTAAATAGAAGAGGTCGGCAGCTCAGTCGACAGATGGTTTTTATGATCATTAAAGACCTGGTGAGAGAAGCGGGAATTAAAAAGACCATTAGCCCGCATACCTTTAGGCATTCTTTTGCAACACATTTGATCGAGGGAGGGGCAGACCTTAGGGCAGTGCAAGAAATGCTAGGGCATGAATCGATCACTACGACTGAGATCTACACCCATTTAGACAGAGATTACTTAAGACAAGTGATTCAAGAGTTTCACCCAAGGAGTTAACAAATTAGAGCCACTTTTTCTTCTTGAAATATAGGATCATGGTGACCGCCACGACAAGCATGACGCCAATTAGGGTCGGATATGCATAGGGTTCGCTCAATTCTGGCATGTTTTCAAAATTCATCCCATAAATGCCAGCCATAAATGTCAGTGGAATGAAGATGACGGAAAAGATCGTCAATACCTTTAAAACATCATTCAACTTATTGTTCATGAAGGTATTGTAGGTGTTGAAGTTGTCGTTGATCGTTTCACGATAGACTTCAATAGATTCATTGACATGGGTAATGTGATCGACAAGGTCTTTTAAAAAGGGCCTTGTTTCTTGATGGATCAAGGAATTATCTGATTTGTTGAAGTTCAGTATGGTGTCTCGAAGAGGACGCGCATATTTACGGAGATAATTAACCTCTTTTTTACTCAAATTAATGTCATTGATCATCTCTCTCTCAAAATTATCCATCAGTTTGATCTCCTGATCATTGATCTCAGCGCCATATTCCTCGATTATGGCCATGTAGTGGTCCACGATCACATCGAGCAGGGCAAAGGAGAGGTAGTCGGAACCCTTAGTTCGAATGCGTCCCTTCGTATTTCTCAGTCGATTTCGAACACCATCAAAAATATCGCCTTCCTTTTCTTGAAAGGTAATGATGAAGCCATCTCCAATGATCATACTGACCTGCTCCGAAACCACAGCTTCTCCGGCCACCCTGATCATTTTTGTGGCGATAAAATACACATCGTCATATTCATCGAAGGTTGGGCGCTGGTTCACATTCAGGATATCTTCGAGTGCCAGATTATGGATCTTGAATTCATCACCAAGAGCCCGTATGTTTTGGGTTTCATGCAGTCCAACGACATTTAACCAAAAGACCCGATTTGAGTTTTGAATTTCCGAGATCTCTTCAATGGTAATTTTGCGTTCTTCGAGTTCCTCAGCGTTATAACTGATCAATTCAAGAAGCATTTGATCCACATGCTGTTCGCCCGTATAGATCAGCGAACCGGGCATTTGGTTCAGCTTTTTAGAAACCTGAGTGGGCTCAGCTTTCTTCCTTCTTTTTCTCCTTATAGACAATAGTTCTGTAGGGGAAAGGTATTTCAATTCCTTCACGGTCGAATCTTTTTTTGATGGTTCTATTAATATCGCATTTTAAATCGAAGCCCTCAAGCGGACCTTTCGACCAAACATTTGCCCTCAATTGTATACTTGACTCGGCAAACTCCATTAGTCTGACGATTACAGGAGGTTCTCCAGCAGCAATATCTTCTTTTGTGCGATTATCGATGAAGTTTGGATGTTTCATGGCCTCTTCTTAAATGATGCTGGTCGCTAGGTCTACGTCAGAATCATAGCTGATGCCATACCAGATATGATTACAAATCTTATTATCAAGGATGTTAGAGTTATGAATCGTTTCTGCGCTAATGACCGAGTTGGGAATGATCAAGCGTTTGTTTTCAAAGTCAGAAATGACGGTGTGCCGCAGTGTAATGTCTTCCACAATACCAGAATAAAGATTGCTGATCTTCACAATATCACCTACGCGAAAAGGCTTGAAAATGACAATAAAAATTCCGCTAACGATATTTGAAAAGGCTGCCTGCGAGGCGAAACCGATGATAGCCGCTAAGATACCAGCACCAGCAAAAATCGTTACCCCAAGCGATTTTAACTTAGGTATAGTCATAAAGATGATGGCCAATGCGCTAAAAAAGATCACCGCTCCAAGGGCATTATTCAGAAATTTGAATTGAGTAGGATCTACTTTAAGGTGGCCACTTGATTTTCTAATAAACCTGTTCAGAATAATACGTAGAATTTTCAACAGAACGGCTGCTGCTAAAAATATGGCCACCACATAAATAGCAGTATTTAGATAGCCGTTATCAGTGAATCTTAAAAATTCAAAAGGTTGAGTCATTAGGTTTATAAATTTGATCTAGACGCTAATAAAAAAATGTCCTTTAGAATGCAAAATACATCAAGGTCAAATCTTATCCTAGGTATTATATCCAAGGCGATAGTGGGTTTTAGAAAAAGAGGAGAGTGATAAGTTTTCCTTTAGTGTAGCTTATCCTATTTTTGCCAAAACTTCTGCTGTGTACAAATCTATTATTCGACCGATACTTTTTAATAAACCCCCAGAGCAAGCACACTATTTCTCATTCAATTGGATCAAGCGGCTTTTTAAAATACCTGGTGTTCAATCAGTTGCGAATAGCCTGTACAATTTCAAAGATGCAGGGCTTGAAACAGAATGCTTTGGAATCAAATTCCCAAATCCTATTGGCTTAGCAGCAGGCTTTGATAAAGACGCAAAGCTCTTCAATGAATTGTCTTCATTTGGGTTTGGGTTTATCGAGATTGGTACCTTAACGCCAGTTGGTCAGTCAGGCAATCCACAACCTCGTTTATTCAGACTGCCTGCAGACGAGAGTTTGATCAATCGCATGGGCTTTAACAATGGAGGTGTAGAAGAGGCGATAGAGCGTTTGAAGAAAAGAAATGCCGATGTGATCATTGGCGGTAATATTGGAAAGAACAAAATCACACCTAATGATCAAGCCGTAGAAGACTACAAGAAATGTTTTCATGCGCTTTATGATCACGTTGACTATTTCGTAGTAAACGTCAGTTCTCCAAATACACCGAACCTGCGTGAATTGCAGGAAAAGGAGCCGCTAAAAGCATTGCTTCAAACTTTGCAGGTAGAGAGGAAACAATATACCGGGTCAAAACCAATTCTTTTAAAAATAGCCCCTGATCTGACCAATGAACAGTTAGATGACATTATCGAGATCATGCAAGAGATCAAGCTTGATGGTTTGATCGCAACCAATACCACCATTTCAAGAGATGGATTGAAAAC
Source organism: Roseivirga sp. (assembly GCA_965659985.1). Taxonomy (GTDB): domain Bacteria; phylum Bacteroidota; class Bacteroidia; order Cytophagales; family Cyclobacteriaceae; genus Roseivirga. Next base: position 3,629 of record CBFHYE010000119.1, read on the forward strand.
TGATGAGGCCACCATCACGGCTATTGGTGCAGGCGGACTTAGTGGGAAAGCGGTGAAAGAGCGGTCAACAGAAGTGATCAAGTATTTATCTGATAAATCTAAAGGTGCTTTTCCGATCATTGGTGTAGGTGGAATTCAGACAGCCGAGGATGCGATTGAGAAATTGGAAGCTGGTGCGAGCCTCTTACAGGTTTACTCTGGATTCATCTATGAAGGGCCATCGATGCTTAAAAAAATAAACCGCGGAATTCTCGCTTGGAAACAAGGGAATAATCAAGGTTAACCTGCGTTGATTCCTAAAATTTAGTTTAATTTCGTAATATCAGGTTTACAATTTTTCAATGGCTCAAAACACGTATCGTTCCAATACATTCAAGTCAAACAAAGGTAAATCCCAGACTAAAAAAGGCCCCAAGAAGAAGATCGAGATCGCATTTTTAAAAGATCGAAGATTACAACTTTCCGTTGGCTTCTTTTTGTTGCTTTCGGCCATTTTCGTCTTTGTCGCTTGCTTGAGTTATCTCTTTACCGGCAAGGCGGATCAAAGTGTTGTAGAAGCTTTTTTTGCTGATGACGAGACCGTGCGCTCTCTTGG
>CBFHYE010000120.1:0-6526 GCA_965659985.1 Roseivirga sp.
TACGCTCAAATTCATTCTTTTAAGACCTGCAACTGGCAAATCATAATTCAATCGGATATCGTTGGTGAAAAAGGCATCGATCTTTCTTTCTTCATTAGAGGTGTTGTCTAGGTATTGGTCACCCACATACTTAGAAAGCAAAGCGATCTCCATATTTTCAAGCGGTGTAAAACTCAATTGGCTACCCATGATCAAGCTTGGAGAAAAAGAAATGTCTGTGTTCTCATATTGATTTCGGATAAAATTGAACTCATCAAAGTTTACGCCATAATCAATAATGATCTCTTCGAAAGCGTTGATCTTGTTTTCACTAACTGTGGCATTCACATTCCAATTGACCTTGTCTGAAATATTCCAAATCGCAGAAGCCTCTAAACCCATTCTATAACTGTCGGGTACATTGGTTCTGATCGAAGCACCAACATCATTGACATCTCCTGTCAATACCAGCTGGTTGTTATATCCCATATAATAGTAATTCAATTCAAAGCCTAAGTTTTCTGTCATCTTGCGTACCCCAACCTCTAAATTATTCAAGGTTTCATGCTCAGGAAATGTGCTTGCAGGCGCATCAATAATATCAGAACGGTTTGGTTCTTTATTCCCGATAGCAAAGGAAGCATAGATTTGAGTGGCTTCATTTAGTTGGTAGATCGCCCCAAATTTCGGATTGAAAAAGGTCCAACTTTCGTCAAAATTGATAGGTCTCAGATCATTATCATTCCCAAATCCTGTGTAAACAACGTTTCTAACTTGTAGATCACCGTAAACATTGAGTTTCTCGGTTAACTGGTAGTTGAGCTTGAAATACGTGTTGATGTCCCTTTTTTCAGAGGTGCTTTCGTACCATCTGTAGCGGATATCACTATTGCTGGTGTATTCTGCCCAAATGATCTCACCAAAATGATCACCATCGTATTGATTGATAGCACCTCCCCAAGTAGCCAGCACCTTATCTGATGCATAGTTCAAGTCAAAGGTTCCTCCATAAAAATCATTATCTAACCATCTTCTTCTGATCAAATCAGTTGATGAAATGGTCTGCCCTCCGATCTGCACATCATTCAAACCATAGTCGGCAAAGTCATCATCTTCCCTAAACTCTTCGAAATAGCCCTGCCCTTTTGTGTAGTGCAAAGCTGAATTCAATGACCAAGCACCATTAAAAGCATGAGAGAAATGAAGTTGATAATGGTCTTGCCCATAATTATCCGTTTGGTTGTCGTAGAGATAATAATTGAAGGTTCTTCCACTATTCAACAAGTTATCTGCTTGTTCTTGCGAATAACCATTGTTAGCAATCACTTCTTGCATACCTGCAACATCATTATTCAACCTGGCTTCAGGTGTCCCCCACCATGATTGATAAGTCTTCTCCTGACCGCTAAAAGTAATGAACTTGACTGTGGACTTTTTACCATAATAGCCTCCTGCAGCATACCAAGAAGTCAGATCTGAAAATGCTCTATCGATGTAGCCATCTGATTTGATCTGTGACAAACGCGCCTCAAAAGCAAAATTGTTTGAAAGCAAACCCGTAGAGAAAATACCATTCACTCTCCGTGTATTGAATGAACCTGCTCCTATATTTATTGCGCCACCAGCTTCATTGGAAATTCCTTCAGTTAAAATATTCAATGACGCACCAAAAGCACCTGCCCCATTAGTTGACGTTCCCACTCCTCGTTGTATCTGGATATCAGAAACCGAAGAAGAAAAATCAGGCATATTTACCCAAAACACACCTTGTGATTCTGGGTCGTTCAAAGGAATACCATTGACAGTGACATTGATGCGGGTAGGATCACTTCCTCTTATTCGAATTCCCGTATACCCAATACCGGCACCAGCATCTGATGTAGTGACCACCGAAGGCGTAAAATTGAGTAAAACAGGTAGATCTTGACCTAAATTTTGCTTTTCAATGGCCTCTTTTGATACGTTTTGATAGGTTGTAGGCGACTTTTCATTGGCTCTTGTTCCTGTCACGATCACATCATCTAAACCAATAACAGATTCTTTCAATCGAATGTCTAACATTCGGTTTCCGTTAACTTCAATTTGTTGATCGTAAGGCTCATAGCCGACAAATGAAACCCTTAAACGATAAGTTGCATTCACTACTTCATTGATTGTGAAAGCGCCATCGGCATCAGTTTGGACACCTTTTCTGGTTTCTTCATTGGTCAACAAGACGGTTGCTCCAGCAATAGGAATACCACTTGCCTCATCTTTGACAACTCCCTTTACTTGGAATTGTGCCCATGCCGAAATAGTGCCTAGCACTAAGGTCATGGTCATTACTAATTTTCTCATAATTGATTTTAAAATGGTCTAACACCGGTAAGCCAAGGGGCAGCTTCCCGTTTTTAGTTTTACCATACCTCCCTGCGGCAGCATTATCTGCATCAGGTTCAATGGGTATAATCTCAGCCTGTTTTTAATCCCGAATTCTCGGGAGAAGGCACCCCTTTATTCATTGGTTGCAAATGTAGCAACCTAGAGTTTACATCCTAACCTAAATTAATAGATGTTGTTTATCGCTTGTATTGCAGCTTGGCTCCTTTCCTCTCTCGAACCTTTAATAATGGCATAAGGAACATTCGAAGATTTTACTTCTCTTTCATAATATTCGAAAAGCGCAGCTCGATCATTCGGGTTTTCTCTCAATGGATCTTCCTCATAGGGAATGTCATGATAAGTAAGGAGGTATAGGTCAGGTTGATGTTGCTCTAATTGCTCAATAATGTAAGGATCAACGCGACCATATTTGAACTGAGCCCAGATCTTGATCACCAACAGATCGGTATCGAAAAAGACTAAATCATGATTTATCGAAATGGCTCCTTGCTGACTTTTCAACTGCCCATTTGCAATTTTTGCCAAGTCCTTTTCCTCATAAAAACCGTTTCTAGGTTCCAGATATGCTCTGGCATACTCAGGTACCCAATTGACTCCATAATGAGCAGCAAGAACTTTAGACAACTCGGTTTTCCCTGTACTCTCAGGCCCAACGATGGCTATTTTCTTCATGCCAATTGAAGATTTTTTTTCCATGCTCTGTACCCCGCTACAGCCATGCCAATGTATATCAAATACAGAAAAGCATAGAAGTAAAGCCCTTTGTAAAAGTAGATCCCAGAAGCCAAAATATCGATCAACAACCAGTAGTACCAGTTATCGATTCGCTTACGGGCTGTAAGCCACATGGCTGTGACACTCAACATGGAAGTTGTGCTGTCCCAATAGGGCAAACTCGCGGGTTCAATGCCCACAAACCAGTCTGGTAGCTTGATGAGGAATTGCGCAAATAAGAAAATCATTAGACCTGAAATACCAACATAGATCAATGCTGGTTTTAGCCCCAGTTGCGTAACGGGTAATTCGGCATCCACCTTAGATTTTCCCTGGACCCAATGTACCCAACCATAAATATTTAGAATGAGAAAAAAGATGTGTAAGATGAGATCTCCATATAATTGAGATTCGTAAAAGACGAATAATGAAATAACGGTATAGAGAATCCCGAAAGGCCATGTCCAGATGTTCTCTTTGATCAGAAAGACAACAGCTAAAATTCCTGAAATAAAAGCGATCAGCCCCCAGAAATCAAAGGCCTGTAGGTTAACAACAATGTCTTGCCAGATGTCGTTGAGGTCCATAGCGCCAAAGATAGGATTAATTGATATATTGAAACCGTTTATGGATATCTTCAAAGCAATCATCGTATTGACCATTTTAATGGTCATTTTTCCATTAGCCACCAGTGCACAAGAAAAAGTATACAATAACGAAACCGAGAGTGTTTCAAAATATGTAGACAAGATCTTGAATGGACCGATCACCAAAGAAGGTCTCCAAAAAATGCCTTACAAGACTTGGTTCAATACCAATTTCAAGACCTATCTCATAGATGAAAACAGCTTGAAAAGCATCAAGAAACGCAAGCTTAAAAAACTTAAGATCCTGGCTTTCATGGGTACATGGTGTCACGATAGCAACCGGGAAATACCAAGATTGATGCGTGTGGTAGAAGAACTGGGAATTGCCGACCAACTCGAACTTTATGGTGTTGATGTAGACAAAACCAGTGCTTTTGGTCGAGAGGAAGGCTATAATGTAGAAAAAACGCCAACCATCATTTTTCTTTTAGATGGTGAGGAGGTCGGTCGTATTTTAGAAGAACCTGAAGTATCATTCGAAGCCTACTTGGCTGAAATTTTAAACTAATGCTCGAAAACCAAAGTCACCTATTCAACTTACCTGAAGACATCACCTATCTCAATTGTAGTTACATGTCGCCTATGCTCAAATCAGTAGCAGAAGTTGGTGTCAGAGGAATTTATGGTAAGGAAGACCCTACTGTGGTCAAAACGGAAGACTTTTTCAACAATACAAGCGCAGCACGAAAGGAATTCGGCAGGTTGATCAATGCGCCCGCTCAAAATTGTGTCATCGTGCCTTCTGTATCCTATGGAATGGCCAATGTCGCAAGGAATTTAAAGGCAGGTAAAGGAGACAACATTGTGGTGGCTGATGAACAGTTCCCGAGTAATGTCTATGCGTGGATGGCCTTGCGTGAGGAACGTGGGGTTGACATCAAATTCGTAGCGCCACCTAAGCTCAAGGAAGGACGGGGTAAGCGATGGAATGAGCTGATCTTAGAAGCCATAGACGAGAACACAAAATTAGTTTCAACAGGCCATGTGCATTGGGCGGATGGGACCCTTTTCGATCTAAAAGCCATTCGAGAAAGAACCAAAGCTGTCGGAGCATTAATGGCCATTGACGGCACACAATCTATTGGTGCATTACCTTTTGATGTAGCCGAATTCCAACCCGATGCCGTAGTAGCTGCTGGCTACAAGTGGCTGATGGGACCCTATTCAACCGCAATGGCCTACTACGGTGAATATTTTGCTGATGGTCGACCGATCGAGAACAACTGGATGAATCGACTACACAGTGAAGATTTTGGTAACCTCATCAATTATCAGGAAGCCTATCAGCCCGGTATGACCAGATATGAAGTAGGCGAAAGTGCCAATTTCATTCTTACGCCAATGCTAAGTGCTGCGATCGCACAAGTCAACGATTGGGGGCCTTTGAACATCCAAACCTATACGCAGAGCTTAGCGGCTCCTTATATCAAGGTACTGCGAGAAGGAGGCTATTGGATCGAAGAAAACGATCAGCGTGCGAATCACTTGCTGGGCTTGCGTTTGCCTGAGCAGTTAAATCTCGAAGAGATCAAGGCAAAGCTCCAAGCTGAAAAAGTTTTTGTCTCTGTAAGAGGAAATTCAATCAGAGTTTCTCCGAATTTATATAATTCGGCAAAAGACTTTGAGCATTTATTGCGCGTATTAGGCCTCGAAATAACCGCCTAACCACCTGATAACCATATTTTCTACCGTCTTTAAATAATTCATTCCGGATTTTTTAGAATCACTCAATCTCTGTACTTTTGTCCGGCAAATAAAGTCTCTTATTTATTTGCTATGGCGACCGACTCAGAAAAATTCCTCTTTGAAGCACTGACATACGATGATGTCCTTTTGCTTCCTGATTACTCCGAAGTACTTCCACGCGATACAGTTACCAAAACCCATTTAACGCGCAATATTGAGCTCAATATTCCATTGGTCTCAGCTGCTATGGACACGGTTACCGAATCACAACTTGCCATTGCGATGGCACTTGAAGGCGGACTCGGCTTTATTCACAAGAACATGACGGTAGATCAGCAAGCCTTGCAAGTTCGTAAAGTAAAGCGATCGCAAAGCGGAATGATTCTAGATCCAATCACCTTGAACATCAACAGCACCGCACGTGAAGCAGAGAACATCATGCGTGAGAATAAGATCGGTGGTATCCCTGTGATCGATAGTGAAAAGAACTTGATCGGAATTGTCACCAATCGAGACATGCGTTTTATCAAAGACTTTGATACGCCTGTAGAGACGATCATGACCAAAGACAACCTGATCACTGCAGAAATGGGTGTTGGCTTGGAGGAGGCCGAAGAGGTATTGAAGCAATACAAGATCGAAAAGCTACCGATCATTGATGATAATGGGAAGCTTACTGGGTTGATCACCTACAAGGATATTTTAAAGAATCGTAATAGACCGAATGCTTGTAAAGATGAATTCGGCCGATTGAGAGTTGGTGCTGCCGTTGGGGTTACGCCAGATATTGAAGAACGAATTGATGCACTGAAGAAAGCGGGTGTAGATGTAGTGAGTATTGATACTGCGCATGGTCACTCGAAAGGCGTTATTGATACTGCCAGACGTATTAAAAATATGTATGGCGATCTTGATGTGATCGTTGGCAATGTAGCTACTGCAGATGCCGCTAAAGCCTTAGTGGATGCAGGAGCCGATGCGATCAAAGTGGGTGTTGGACCTGGTTCGATTTGTACCACAAGAATCATTGCCGGTGTAGGTATGCCACAACTTTCTGCTGTTTACGAGTCAGCGAAAGCAATCAAAGGATCTGGCGTACCAATCATTGCCGATGGTGG
>CBFHYE010000121.1:0-2391 GCA_965659985.1 Roseivirga sp.
GGTGAAATAGCTGTCCCAATAGTAAACCTCTCTAAATCGGCCACCTGGTACAATATATGGGTTTGGGAGCGGGATCAAAGTGCCCGTGTTTTTGCTGTCAGGCTGACGAGTCAATACATCCCATAGCACATTGATGTGCTCCTCAACCGATCGTGAAGTATCGCTTTCAAAGTCTGAAGCAATGCCTGTTGGTATCTCAAAAAATTTTTCTGTGAATGCTTTGAGGTCAAAATCAGCGGTTTGTTTTGCTACATCGTAAGTGGAAAGAATCTCTCGGGTAATCGCTTTTGGTATCGCGTCCGCAAAGGTCTTAGAGTCAGGATAAAAATGTGCCATCTGCACTTCTTTATAGAGTTCGCCATAACGCACGTCTGGGCTTAGCGATTGTTTGTCATCATTTTTGAGGTCTGCCTTTTCTACAGAACCATTTTGACAAGCATAAAAAGGTACTAAAAAGAGCAGTAGATAAAGTTTATTTCTCATAGGGACAGCTTTGCATTAAAGATAAGGGAATGATTAGCGCCAGTGCAACTCACATTTTAAGTAAGCTTACGTTTCTTTAGTTCATTTTGAAGTGCTGTATATCGTTTCGATTTTTTCAAGAAGACATAAATAAGGAAAAGGGGAATCAAAAGGGTAAAGCCCCAGACCTTCCCTGCTACTCCGAAAATGATGATACCAATCAAAAAGCCTATAAAAAAGGCATCAAAGACGAGGCTGGGTTTGATCTTTTTAGCCTCATCAAGCAGCTATTTATCGGTCAGTTGAGATAATTCTGGGTTCATTAAATCTTTATTTCACTCTTTTTGGATTATCACTCACAAAACTCTTCCAACTCGCGGCACGTGATTGGGCCTGTCCGTTTTGGAAATGATGGCAAAGTGCAACGGCCAAAGCATCAGTGGCATCGAGCATTTTAGGGAGTTCTTTTATTTGAAGCAACGTTTGAAGCATGGCGGCCACTTGTTCTTTGGATGCATTACCATTTCCAGTCACTGATTGCTTAACTTTTTTCGGTGCATACTCCGTGATCGGAATGTCTCTAGCCAATGCTGCAGACATTGCCACACCTTGTGCACGACCGAGTTTCAACATGGACTGGACATTCTTTCCATAAAAAGGGGCCTCCAGGGCAACTTCATCTGGGTGAAACTCCTCTAAAAGTGAGGTGATGCGTTCAAAGATCTTCTTCAGCTTAAGTTCATGACCAACGTACTTCTTCAAATGGATGACGCCAAATTGTAAGAGCTTCATGTCTTTACCTTTGATAAGCACCACACCATAACCCATCACACTGGTACCGGGGTCAATCCCTAGAATGATCTTTTCTTTAATCGCTGCTTTTGCCATCTCTTGGCAATATAAGCAAATGCGAAAATGCCATCGCTTATATTTGGGGGCAATGTACTTTTACCTCGTTATTTCATTGATTTATTTGATCTACTGTCTGAGTTTATGGCGGTACATCAGGCTTTGGAATCAAATCCCAACAAATGAGCATAGGAGTGACATTCCTGTTACGGTTGTTATTCCTTTTCGTAATGAAGCTTCCAATTTTGAGCGACTAGCCAAAGGCTTACTTAAGCAAAAGCACCAAGCCTTTGAAGTCATTTTTGTTGACGACCATTCTGATGATGGCGGTGCAGAAGTCTTGTTCAAAGCATTGAAAGGCCAACCTGTAAATTTTAGAATACTCCAACTGACTGATGAGGAAGGTAAAAAAGCTGCCCTGACCTATGGCATCTTGGAGGCACGATATCCTTTGATAGTCACAAGTGATGCAGACTGTTTTATGGATGAACATTGGCTCAATGCAATGGTGTGTCCTTTTGAAAATGATAAGGTTAAAATGGTCTCTGGTCCGGTAGCATTTATTAAGAATAATGGATTCTCTAAATGGCAAGCCATAGAGTTTCAAGCTTTGATTGCCATAGGTGCTGCATACATTCAGAAAGGCGAACCAAATATGGCCAATGGAGCTAATCTCGCATTTAGGAAGGAAGCATTCTATGAAGTTGGAGGATATGCTGACACGCCAAGTACTCCGAGTGGAGATGATGAGTTTTTGTTAGCTAAGGTGGGGAAGAAATGGTCGGAGGGTATTTTCTTCAATAAGTCAAAAGAAGCCTTGGTGGTGACCAAAGCCGCAAGCGATTGGTCGGCATTAAAAGCCCAAAAAATAAGATGGGCAAGCAAATGGAAATTGGGTCAGCGTAAATCAACAAAAGCCTTGGCTATTCTGATAGGAATCATACAGTTAGCGCAAATTGCACTATTGGTTTCGTTGAGTTTTAGCATCGATTTATGGATATGGGCAGTTGTGCTTTTGGTGCTAAGAATGTCTTCAGAATGGACATTGATTTGGAAAAGTTCTAAAGACATCGGGGCATC
>CBFHYE010000122.1:0-16954 GCA_965659985.1 Roseivirga sp.
ATGGCTGAAGCAGAATTGATCTCGGCCTATGAAAAGGTGCTTGATCTTTCACCAAGACACCCGCTTGTCAACTTTAACTTAGCAGCCATCTATAGCGAAAAATCAAACGATCTGATCAGGGAGTTAAATGGAATGAACTCCGCATCTTTTGCGGCTTCCTCGGCAAAACACCAAGCTGATGCTAAACTAGCGCTGGAAAAAGCCACTGCTTATATGGAAGCCGCAAAACAAGCGCAACCCAAGAACATCAACATCCTCAATGCGCTTAAGCTCTTTTACGACCGATTGGAGTTAAAAGAAAAAAGTGCAGCTATCCAAAAAGAGATCGCGGCACTCAAAGATCAGTAACCTTCGATCAGATATACTTTTCTTAATTCGTCTAAAGCTGAAAGCTGGTTTGTCACCCAAGCCTTACCTTCTCCCAACTCTTCTGCCATAATCTCAGCCACTTGAGGCGCTACTCTGAAAGACTCTTTCGCGTCCAAGAACAAACCTCGAACCCTTCTCGCTAACATGTCTTCTACAGTTCTTGCCATTTCATGACGAACAGCCCAAACGACCTGCGACCTTCTCAAAGGCAAGGTTTCACTGATCATTTCTGCTAATGCAGGTTGCTCTTCCTCTAGCTCAAGTAATTGATACTTCTCGGTGCCATAAACCGCCAGCGGATCAGAAGTAATGTCTAAGTTCTTATCGAAACCATATATCGGTAAGGTGGTCGTAATACATTTCCTTTCAGGAAGTGCTCCGATCAAAATGGCATTATCAACTGCATCTTCAGCCATTTTTCGGTAGGTTGTCCATTTCCCTCCTATGATCGTGATCAAGCCACTCAGCGAAATCATGACTTTGTGGTGTCTTGAGATTTCTTTGGTTGACTTTCCATCTCCCTCTGGTTTAGCTAAAGGACGTAAACCTGAAAACACTGCTAGCACATCTTCCTTAGTTGGTTGCTTGGTTAAATATTGACCTGCTGTCTCTAAAATGAACTCTATTTCCTGTTCTTGAGGCCGTGGCTCTAGCTCCGGCAGCTCTTTCAAGGTATCTGTTGTGCCCAGCACCACTTTATCATGCCATGGCACCGCAAACATCACACGCCCATCTTTGGTCTGAGGCACCATGATGGCATATTTATCAGGGAGAAAATCCTTACTCACCACCAAGTGAATTCCTTGACTGGGTTGGATCATCGGTTTTACATCAGGTTCATCCATCTGCTTAACTGCATCTGCGAAAACCCCTGTGGCATTGATCACCGTTTTGGCTTCGATCTCGTGCTGCTCATTGGATTCTAGGTCAGTCATTTTAACTCCCGAAATGATCTCATCCTCGTTCTTGATCAATCCATCGACTCGGCAATAGTTAAGCACCACTCCATTGTATTGCTTGGCGGTTTTAGCCAAGCTCAAGGCCATTCGAGCATCATCGAATTGGCCATCGTAGTAAACCACCCCGCCTTTAAGGCCTTTTTGACCAATTGTAGGAATGTATTCTACCGTTTCTTCTTTAGATAGTTTTTTAGAGGAACCAATACCCAGTTTCCCAGACATCAGATCATAAACCTTTAAACCCACTTGGTAGAATGGCCCATCCCACCATTCATAATTCGGAATCACAAAAGCCTGATTCTTGACCAAATGAGGGGCATTCTTGATCATCAAACCACGCTCCTTTAAGGCTTCAAGTACCAAAGAAATATCACCCTGTTGTAAATAGCGCACACCACCATGCACCAACTTCGTACTTCGGCTAGAGGTGCCTTTGGCGAAATCATGTTGTTCTAAAAGAAGGGTACTATATCCTCTGGAGGATGCGTCTACGGCTATTCCCAAACCAGTGGCACCTCCACCAATTACTACTATATCCCAAGGTTCCTTGCGCTTTCTTAAGCGCTTTAACATCTTATCTCTTTTCATATCATCATTCTGATTCTACCCAAGCCTTAGCTCTCTCTACTGCTCGCGACCAATTTCGCTTTACATCTTCCATTCCATCGCCCGATGGATTGAATGTTCTTCCTACCTGCCAGAGGCTTTGAATCTCTTCTGTACTCTCCCAATAACCAACGGCCAATCCAGCCAAAAACGCGGCACCTTGCGCAGTCGTTTCCAAAATGCTGGGTCTTACGATATCTAGATCAGTGACGTCCGCCTGTATCTGCATCAACAAGTTGTTGGCGGATGCCCCACCATCTACTCTTAATTCTTTTAAGTTTATGCCCGAATCTTTCGCCATGGTCGTGATCACTTCCATACTTTGCAAAGCCAAGGCTTCTAAAGCCGCTCTAGCGATATGGCCTTTCTGTGTGCCTCTTGTTAAGCCAATCATGAGCCCGGTACTGTATTGATCCCAATGCGGTGCGCCAAGGCCAACAAAACCTGGCACAAAATACACGCCTCCATTGTCTTCAACGCTTTTGGCCAAGGCTTCCACTTCTGAGGAATCATCAATAAAATGCACATTATCTCTTAACCATTGGACTATTGCTCCTCCAATAAAGATGCTCCCTTCTAAGGCATAGTTGACTTTTCCATTCAGACCCCAAGCGATTGTAGAAAGCAATTTATGCTCAGATTTAATCGCTTTTTCACCAGTATTCATTACAATGAAGCAACCAGTACCGTAGGTATTCTTGACCATACCTGGCTCCGTACACATCTGCCCAAAAAGTGCAGATTGCTGGTCACCCGCAATGCCTCCGATAGGGATTTCCCCTCCAAATAATGATGCGCTGGTCTTTCCAAAGTCATCACTGCTTTGCTTGACCTGAGGCATCATCGCGCGTGGGATGTTAAAAATACCTAAGAGCTCATCATCCCAATCGAGATCATGAATATTGTACACCATGGTTCTACTGGCATTGGTCACATCCGTAGCATGTCTCTTACCTTCGGTCATTTGCCACAGTAGCCAACTGTCTACCGTACCAAAAGCCAACTCACCATTCTCTGCCCTTGCCTGAGCGCCCTCCACATGATCCAAGATCCATCGGATCTTTGAAGCCGAGAAATAGGCATCAATGAGTAAACCCGTTTTTTCTTGAATAAGATCGGCATGTCCAGCGGCTTTTAGTTTCTCACAAAAATCAGCTGTTCTTCTATCCTGCCAAACAATGGCCTTATGGATTGCCTTGCCCGTTTTCTTATCCCAAACCAGTGTCGTTTCTCTCTGATTTGTAATACCAATCGCTGCAATATCACTGGCCACAGCGCCTTGCTTTTCCATCACATCGTTAATGGTAAACTTTTGCGTTTCCCAGATCTCCAACGGGCTGTGCTCAACCCAACCGGGTTTAGGATAGAATTGCTCAAATTCACGTTGAGAAACATTGACGATCTCGCCTTTTTTATTGAAAAGTATGGCACGCTCACTTGTGGTGCCGGCATCGATGGTGAGGATATATTTAGCCATGATTAATCCGCGTTTTTTATATCTTTCAATATATCAACTGTTCAACCGATGAAAAAACTTTTCGCTCTATTCTTAATTTCCGCCACCTTTTTAAGCTTTTACGGCTGTCAACCATATCATGATCAATCTATCGCTTATTTGCAAAGTGAAGAAACCAAGCAAATGGGACTTCCTTTTTCAGATGCGGTGAGGGTTGGAAATATGCTATACCTCTCAGGTCAGATCGGAAACACCCCTGGTGAATTCGCATTAGTGGAAGGAGGATTAGAAGCTGAAGCTCGACAAACCATGGAAAACATAAAGCGCGTACTAGAAGCCAATGGTTCATCGTTAGATCATGCAGTAAAGTTCACCATCTTCATCGATGATATTAACAAGTGGTCAGATTTCAACGAGGTCTATGTAGAATATTTCAATAAAAATCTTCCTGCAAGATCAGCCTTGGGTGCCGAGGGTTTAGCCTTGGGTGCTCAAGTAGAAGTGGAGTGTATTGCCTATATCCCTAACTGATGAAAAAGTTCTTTATACTGCTACCAGCCTATTCGCTTTTGGTCAGAAATTAAGTAATGATCAGCAAGAAAATTTAATGTATCAACTGGTCGATCAATATTATCCTGATGCCGGCTGGATGCTTCGTGACCTGACTAGCTTGCCCAGAAAGTATAACATCAACGGCATGAACATCACCAGTTATGGTGGAGATGACCCAAGTTTTTGGATCAGAGGAAATACAGCTTCAGATGTGGTCGAATCATTGAGCACTGTGATTCATGAATCGATTCATGGTTATACCTCAGAAAAGAATTATCAATTCTTAGCTGAGCATACGCCAGAGGGTTATACTTTTCGAGACAATTATTCTGCATACTTTATTGATAAAGAAGAAATCATTCTGGTCAAACATACAGAAGGCTATAATAGCAATGAACTCAAAAAAGACATCCCCAAAGACTTGAGGACATTCCGTTATTCTCCTTACATCGCTCCTAGAAGTAACTTAGGAAGTCAGCAAGAAGGTATCTATGGTTTGCTGGATGAATTCAATGCCTACTATCAAGGTGCAAAAATGGTCTGGCTGCTCTTGCCTTATTTCGAAGCGCTTGACGATCCCAATGAGGGTTTTCAAGATTTTGTTTCAGAGTTTAGCAGCGACCGATTGGCTTTTTATGAGTTCACCTATTTCACACTAAAATACTTGATCAGAAGTGAGCGAACATATGCTTATGAATACAAGGATATCATTAACAATATACCCTTAAGAAAAGCCTATACGGCTGTTTACCAGAACTTCTTAGCACTGGACATGGCTTTTCAAGAAAAACTTGAAACTAAAATTGAAGAGCTCAAATCCATTGGTCTTAATGCCCGCGTTTCTGGAGAGTATTTTTATATCGATGGTTATGGCGTAGGGATACAAACAGAGGAAATAAACCTTCTCAAAAGAGAGTTAGAAAAGTCAGATTACAAGCAGATGTTAAATAACATCTTGCTCAAAGATTGATTACTTTAACCTAGTGGTAAAAACCAAAGCCAATAAACATAGGAGCACGAGAAACAGAAAACCACTTTGAAGTCCTAACCACTCACTCAAATAGCCCATCATCACTGGACCCGCAAGCCAGCCAATATAACCTGCTGAAGCAACAGAAGACAAGCCCTTTGCTGAACTCACCCCCTTGACTTTTGCCGCCTTGCTAAACACGATAGGAATGATAATGGACAAACCCAACCCTGCAATGGTAAAGCCAATGATCGCAGTTATTGGGTATGGGATTTGGGCAACCAAAAGGCCAGCGATTCCAAATAGCAAACCTACCCTGATCAATTTGGCATTTGCATATCTTGCAATAAACGCATCGCCTTTAAACCTACCTAAGGCCATGGTAAATGAAAAGCCCGCAAAACCTAAGCCAGACCATCTTCCCAAAGCCCCAAGGTCTCGTTCAATGTAGATCGTACTCCAATCCATGATCCCCCCTTCTGTCATCATGGTACAGAGTCCGATCAAAGCCAAACCAATTACTTCTGGAGGAGGCAGGGTAAAACCCTTTTGAATGTCTTTTTGAACTGCATTGATCAAATAAGGGAATTGAGCATACATAAGGATCAGTAAGCCCGCAGAAACTACTATGGACTGCAATAAGAGACCTGACCCAAAAACAATAAAAACACTACTGACCAATGCCCCTATAATTCCGCCAACACTAAAAAAGCCATGACAAGTAGCCATGATCTGGATTTTCCGCTGCTTTTCTAATTCAGCCGCAATGGCATTCATAGAGACATCCGTTAAACCGATCGAAAGCCCTATGAGATACAAACTCAACATTAATCCCGACAGATCGCTAATCAAGGATGGCAAAACAAAGCCTAATAAGAGAAATGTAATGGCTAGCAATAGCGCAACTCTTTCTGTTAAGGCACTAATGATCTTAGAAAAGAAAGGCAATAAACTTACCGCTCCTAAAGGCAAACAGAACAAAGCCGTCCCCAGCTGACCATCTGAGATCTCTAAACGTTGTTGCAATTCAGGCAATCGTGTGATCCAAGCCCCAAAGGCAATGGCAAAAGTCAAAAAAGCAGATGAAACTGCTCTCTGCTCTTTTACCAACCAAAACTGAACGAGTCTTTTGATCATTTTGTAGCTATGAAATTACAGAATTCCAACAGTTCTAAATCCTTTTCCCTATAAAAGGGTTAAAGCTTTATGCCCTTACTCGAATTTACAGAAGAAGGAATTTATTGCGCTCAAGCAGATGTACACATTGATCCTTGGAAGCGGGTAAAGAAAGCCATCATCACTCATGCGCATGCCGACCATTCAAGATGGGGCATGCAACATTATTTAGCCCATCACATGAGTATCCCAGTGATGAAATTAAGACTTGGGCAAGACATCTCTGTTCAGGGCCTTGAATACAACGAACCCATTCTCATGAATGGAGTAAAAATTAGTTTGCATCCGGCTGGTCATATTCCGGGTTCCTCACAAGTACGTGTAGAGTACAAAGATGAGATCTGGGTTGTTTCTGGGGACTACAAAGTAGAAAACGATGGATTATGTACGCCTTTCGAAGCCATAAAGTGCCATCATTTTATTACAGAATGTACTTTCGGATTACCCGTTTATCATTGGAAACCACAAATAGAGATCTTCTCAGAAATCAATGATTGGTGGAGCCAAAATGCAAAAGACGGTAAAACGACATTTATCACTGCTTATAGCCTGGGCAAAGCACAACGCATTATCAAGAATTTAGACCATTCGATAGGGAAGGTTTACACCCATGGGGCAATCGAGAACACCAACGAGGTGCTTCGCGAAGCAGGATTGGCACTTCAAGACACCGTTCGAGTCACAAAAGATATTGATAAAAAAGCTTATCAAGGCAGTATAGTCATTGCCCCGCCATCAGCGATAAATTCGCCTTGGATGAGAAAGTTCAAACCTCTTTCGCTGGGAATAGCCTCTGGTTGGATGCAACTCAGAGGAACACGAAGAAGACGAGCGGCAGATCGCGGCTTTGCCCTTTCCGATCATGCCGATTGGCCAGGCCTCTTGCAAGCCATAAAAGCCACAGAGGCCGAGCGTGTGATCACCACACATGGATACACTAATGTGTTTTCGAGATACCTCAATGAGATCGGAATAGCATCTATTGAAGAAAAAACCCTTTTCACGGGAGAAACCATTGACAGTAGCGAAGAAGATAAATTGGAGGTGGAATCATGAAGGAGTTTGCGCAACTTTTCACCGCTTTAGACCAAACCAACTCTACACTTAAAAAAGTAGCTGCCTTAAAAACCTATTTCGATACCGCAAATGATCAAGACAAACTTTGGACCATTGCACTGCTCAGTCATAAAAGGCCGAAAAGAACAATAAAGACAACCTTCTTGAGGCAATGGGCTGCAGAACTTGGCAATATCCCAGACTGGTTATTTGAAGAGGCATATCATACGGTTGGCGATCTGGCAGAAGCGATCGCATTGATCGTACCAGAAGGGAAATATACTCATGATAAAAAACTCACCGAATGGATCGAGACCATTCAAGACCTGGCAGATCAAAGTGAGGAAGTGAAGAAATCTGCAATCGGTGAGGCTTGGAAATGTATGGATGCTGCAGAGCGCATGGTCTTCAATAAGATCATTACAGGTGGATTCCGCATGGGCGTCTCTCAAAAACTAATGACAAGAGCACTGGCTCAACATACTAAAATGGATGAAGCCGAGCTCGCCCATCGATTGATGGGGAATTGGAAGCCAAACGAAACGAGTTTCAAGGAATTGATTTTTTCTACCAATAAAGCTGCAGACCTTTCGAAACCCTACCCTTTTTATTTGGCCTATCAATTAGACCAAGATCTCTCAAATTTAGGCAAGGAAGAAGACTGGTTTGCCGAAAGAAAATGGGATGGCATCCGAGGTCAAGTGATTGTGAGAGGTGGTGAAGTATTTGTTTGGTCGAGAGGAGAAGAATTGGTAACAGATCGTTTCCCTGAATTTCAGTTTTTCAAAGAAATTCTACCAGATGGAACAGTGCTTGACGGGGAGATTATTCCAATAAAAGATGATGTCCCACTACCATTTGGAGAGCTTCAGCGAAGAATTGGCAGGAAGACAGTAGGTAAAAAACTACTCAGCGAGGTCCCCATTCATCTCATTGCTTACGATCTTTTAGAGATTGAAGGAGAGGATCTTCGTGATTCTCCCTTATCCGAAAGAAGAGCAAAGTTGGAAGCATTGCATCAACGGTATAATCATGAGCGATTCATGTTATCAGAACAGGTAGACTTTTCATATTGGAATCAATTACACGAGGTAAGAACCCATGCACGCAAGGATCATTGCGAGGGCTTAATGCTCAAGCAAAAAAACTCACCTTATCGGGTGGGACGAAAAAAAGGAGATTGGTGGAAATGGAAAGTTGATCCATTGGTGGTCGATGCGGTGATGATCTATGCCCAAAAAGGACACGGCAGAAGAGCCAATCTATACACTGATTTCACTTTTGCTGTTTGGGATGGTGAGCAATTGGTTCCTTTCACAAAATCCTACTCCGGTCTGACCGATGCTGAAATGCGAGAAGTAGATGCTTTCGTTAAAAA
Source organism: Roseivirga sp. (assembly GCA_965659985.1). Taxonomy (GTDB): domain Bacteria; phylum Bacteroidota; class Bacteroidia; order Cytophagales; family Cyclobacteriaceae; genus Roseivirga. The sequence goes on from CBFHYE010000122.1 coordinate 8,523, forward strand.
AAATACCCTAGAAAGGTTCGGGCCGGTGAGAAGTGTCACTGCAGAATTAGTCTTTGAGATCGCTTTTGAAGGCATCAATCGTTCTACCAGACACAAATCAGGTGTCGCTTTGCGCTTCCCCAGGATCAGTCGATGGCGCAAAGATAAACCTAAAGAAGAAGCCAACACTTTAGAAGACCTGCATACCATGCTGGACCAATTTGGTTAAGCCATTAAATTCAAAAATTTCTGAAGTGAGTCATTCCTGTTTTTTTCAGTCCAAATCGCTAAAAGTTTTGTCCTCTGCGGTAAATGTGCTAGCGATATAAATTCAATATTCAAGTCGATGCCATTAGCCAAAGCTGAGGGTACAATAGCCACACCCAAACGCTGCTCAACTAGTCGGAAAATACTATTGGCTTGAACAGATCGATAAGCGACCATAGGTTCAAATCCATGATCTTTAAAAATACTCATGATGTTGTCATAGTATTCTTGACTGTAATCATTCGAGAAAAGAATAAAACGTTCTTCCACAAAGTCTCTTAAAGAATGAAAAGGCTGGTTCAAAGGATGATCTTTTGAGACCACCAGCGAGAAGGAGTCCTCATAAACGGTTTTCTGCTGAAAGCCCTTGTGCACATTCTCGAGCCTAACAAATCCAATATCTATCTTGTCATTGGTAATGGCATCTATTTGATCCTTATTATTCAATTCGTCTAATGAGGCGTAGATCGATGGATGATGATCATTCATGCGTTTCAACAGCTGAGGAATAACCTGCTGCATGGCCGAACCAACAAATCCAATTCTTAATTCTCCCTCCTCACCTCTTGCCTTCCTTTTGGTCGCATCGACCACATTTTTTGCATGATTAAGCATAAATTCCGCTTCACCCATCAAATATTCGCCAGCAGGCGTGAGTGCTACTTTTCTTTTTGTTCGATTGAATAGCTGAACATCGAGTTCTGCTTCCAAGTGCTTGATCTGCTTTGTCAAGGCTGGCTGCGTAATAAATAGCTTTTCAGCAGCTTTCGCGAAATGCAATTCCTTGCCCAGCATTAAAAATGAGTGTAAGGCTCTTAACTCCATTTAATAACTCTTAGTAATTATTACATAAATATATATCATTTATAGGAATGAATAAACGAAGTTATTTTTGTCTAGATCAAAGGAAAGATCATGAAAGCATTTCGATACGGAATTGACAAACTAACAAGTTCCAAAGCCTTGCAAATCGCAAGAGGTGAATTAAAAGCCGAACTCAGCTCGGAAAGCATTGAAAAAGTGACGCGTAGTTCAGCATATGTTGAAGAGATCGTTGCAGCCAACACCACCGTTTACGGCATTAACACGGGTTTTGGTCCGCTTTGCAATACCAAGATATCGGCAGCAGATACCAAAGCACTTCAATACAATATTCTCAAAAGCCACAGTGTAGGTGTTGGAAATCCTATCGATACAGAGATCGCAAAATTGATGATGATCTTGAAGGTGCACTCGCTATCTCGGGGCTTTTCTGGCATCCAATTGAGCACTTTAGAACGCATCATCTGGCATATCGACCATGATGTGATTCCATTGGTTCCTGAAAAAGGATCTGTCGGTGCTTCCGGTGATCTCGCTCCCCTGGCCCATTTGTTCTTACCATTGATCGGCTTAGGTAAATTGATGGTTAATGGTAAGCAATATGCCACCGAGGAATATTTCAGGCAGCAAGGCATTGAATCGATAGCTCTTGGCCCGAAAGAAGGCTTAGCGTTGATCAATGGAACGCAATTTATCGCTGCACACGCCATTGAAGTAGTCGAAAAGCTACACAACTGCCTGGATCATGCAGATATCATTGGAGCTATGATGATCGAAGCTTTGATGGGTTCTATAAAGCCTTTCCACCCCGAACTTCATCAGATCAGACCTTTTGAGGGTAATCAATGGGTGGCTCAGCGAGTGCGGACGTTACTTAAGGGTTCAGAAATCTTAAATGCACATTTAGACTGCGACCGTGTGCAAGACCCTTATTCTCTAAGGTGTATTCCACAGGTTCACGGAACCTCTAGAAACGCATGGGCACATATCAAAGAATTAGTCGAAATTGAGATCAACGCGGTTACGGATAACCCGATTATCCTTAGTGCAGAAGAAACCATCAGCGGGGGCAACTTCCATGGCCAACCATTGGCCCTACCCCTAGATTATGCTACACTGGCTGCGGCAGAAATTGGAAATATTTCCGACAGAAGAATCTACCTTTCTTTAGAAGGTAAAGTAGAAGGGCTTCCAACCCTTTTGATGAAGGATACCGGCATCAACTCTGGGTTTATGCTGCCGCAGTACACTTCCGCAGCTTTGGTAAGTGAAAACAAGAGTCTTTGTTTCCCTGCCAGTGCAGACAGCATACCCACCTCTTTAGGCCAAGAAGATCATGTAAGTATGGGGTCCATCAGTGGTAGAAAGGCTTTACAAGTGATCGGTAACTTAGAACATATCTTGGCGATCGAACTCCTTTGCGCTGCCCAAGCCTTCGATTTCAGAAGACCTTTAAAATCATCTGAAACTTTAGAAGCTTGTCACCTACACATTCGTAAAATGATCGATCATGCACATGCCGATCGGATCTTTGCGGATGATATTGAGAAAGCCCATCAGATTATAACTGAAAGGAAGCTTCCAAAAATGGTCAATATGAAGGAAGATTTTGATCAAACATTGAGTGAGAAATTTAACAGCTACTAACATGACATTTCAAGAAGAGATCTTACAAGGTATTCCTGACCAATTACCGAATTACCCAAAGCTTGATGAGGATGTTAATCGTGCACCAAAACGAAAGGAGATTCTCAATACTGATGAGAAGAAATTGGCGATTGAAAATGCATTGCGATATTTCCCTGCACAATGGCATGGAACACTGGCACCAGAATTTTTAGCTGAATTAAATGACTTCGGCAGGATCTACATGTATCGTTTCATGCCTCAACATGAAATCAAAGCCCATTCGATCGATGATTATCCAGGTCAGTCGCAACAAGCCCGATCTTTAATGCTCATGATCCAGAATAATTTGGATCATGCCATTGCGCAACATCCTTATGAATTGATCACCTATGGAGGCAATGGAGCCGTTTTTCAAAACTGGGCGCAATACAGACTAACCATGCAATACTTGGCACAAATGAATGATCGCCAAACTTTGGTCATGTATTCAGGGCACCCCCTTGGTCTTTTCCCTTCACACGAACGCGCCCCTAGAGTTGTGGTCACCAATGGCATGATGATTCCGAATTACTCCAAACCAGACGATTGGGAGAAATTCAATGCCTTGGGTGTGACACAATATGGTCAAATGACCGCGGGTTCTTACATGTACATTGGCCCTCAAGGCATTGTGCATGGCACAACGATTACCGTTTTGAATGCTGCCAGAATGAAAAGGCCTAATGGAGATTTCTCGGGACTTCTATTCGTTACTTCTGGTTTGGGGGGGATGAGTGGTGCACAGCCAAAAGCAGCTAAGATCGCAGGAGTTGTTTCCGTATCAGCAGAGGTAAATCCTAAGGCAGCTTACAAACGGCAGGAACAAGGCTGGGTAGATGTCGTCATTGAAGACATGGCTGAGCTAATTATAGAAGTGAGTGAGGCAAAAGCCGCTGGTTCAAATACCTCATTCGCCTATTTAGGAAATATTGTTGAGGTATGGGAAGCCTTCCATGCTGCGGGAGTAGAGATAGATTTCGGTTCAGACCAAACCTCATTACATAATCCATTTGCTGGCGGCTATTATCCGGTTGGATTAGGCTATAAGGAAGCCAACCGGCTGATGGTAGAAAACCCATCGGCCTTCAAAGAAGCAGTACATGAAAGTTTGAAAAGACATGCCCAAGCCATCAATATGCACACCGCTAAAGGCACCTACTTTTTTGACTATGGTAATGCATTCTTATTAGAGGCGAGCAGAGCTGGTGCCGATGTTTTGGGAGAAAAGGAAGGTTCTTTCAAATATCCTAGCTATGTGCAAGACATTATGGGGCCACTCTGTTTTGATTATGGTTTTGGTCCTTTCCGTTGGGTATGCGCTTCTGGCAAACAAGAAGATCTTGACATGACAGATCAATTGGCAGCCGAAGTCATTGAGAGAATGCTGCAAGAAGCACCGGAAGAAATTAAACCTCAGTTGCAAGACAATCTGCACTGGGTCAAAGAAGCCAAGCGGAATAAATTGGTGGTGGGATCAAAAGCCCGGATACTCTATGCTGATGCCGAAGGTAGAATGCGCATCGCCTCGGCCTTTAACCAAGCCATTAAAGAAGGAAAGATAGGTCCGGTCGTATTGGGTAGAGATCATCATGATGTTTCCGGAACTGATTCACCTTATCGAGAAACCTCTAATATCTATGATGGCTCACAATTCACTGCTGATATGGCTGTCCAAAATTTTGCTGGGGATGCCTTTAGAGGTGCTACGTGGGTTTCGCTCCACAATGGTGGTGGCGTGGGCTGGGGCGAAGTGGTCAATGGTGGCTTTGGGATGCTTTTGGATGGTACAGAAGATGCTGATGAGAAACTTCAACAAATGCTCTTTTGGGATGTGAACAACGGCATTGCCAGAAGAAACTGGGCTAGGAATCCCCATGCCATGAGCACCATTGAACGCACCATGAGAGCTGAACCTAATTTGAAGGTCACCCAACCGAACTTAGTGGATTACGCTCTCCTTCAAGATTTGATTTCGTAAATTCCACTTAGAAGCTATGTCAAAAGTATTTATCAATATTGGTCAATTAGTCCAGGTCCGAGAATCAGATCATGGCATTTTACGAGGGCCAATGATGGCCGATGTACCTACGCTTGAGCATGCCTTTTTGAGGATAGAAAACGGAAAGATCATCTCATTTGGAGAAATGACAGCTTTTGAGGGGCTTGAAAACGAAGAGCAGATCGACCTAAAAGGACGCATGGTCACACCAACTTTTGTAGACAGTCACACCCATTTAGTTTTCGCTGCCGATCGTGATGAAGAATATGTCATGAAACTCAAAGGCATGGACTATCAAGACATTGCCGAAGCTGGCGGGGGAATTCTAAATTCAGCACGCAAACTTCAGAAAACGCCTTTTGAAGAACTTTTAACCAGTGCGAGACAAAGGTTAAAAGAGGCTATACAAGCCGGAACAGGAGCTATAGAGATCAAAAGTGGTTACGGACTAACCTTTGATGCAGAATTGAAAATGCTAAAGGTCATTGCAATGTTGAAGGAAGAATTTAATATTCCGATCAGGGCAACTTTTCTCGGTGCTCATGCATTTCCCAATGAAGACCATGAGGCTTATCTAAGCCTGCTGACAGAAGAATTGATGCCTGCGATCAGCAAGCAAGGTTTGGCCGATTATGTGGACTGTTTCTGTGAGGTTGGATATTACAATATTGGACAATTCCAGCAGATATTAGAAGCTGCCGAAAAATTTGATCTTAAACTCAAAGTCCATGTCAATCAATTCAATTCCATCGGAGGCATAGAAAAAGCTGTTGAATTTGGAGCACTCACAGTTGACCACTTGGAAGTCTTAGATGATGCTGAGATCGATGTTCTTAAAGAGTCAGACACGATACCAGTAGCCCTACCAGGCTGTTCATACTTCTTAAATATTGATTTCACACCGGGTAGAAAGATCATTGATAGCGGTTTACCTTTAGTGATCGCTTCTGATTTCAATCCAGGCTCTGCCCCATCGTTCAATATGAGTTTGATCAATAGTCTGGCCTGTACAAAAATGAGGTTGTTGCCCAACGAAGCTTTTAATGCGTCTACTTTTAATGCAGCCTTTGCTCTTGAGCTTGAAAATGAGGTTGGGTCTATTTCCGAAGGCAAACGTGCCAATTTCATTGTCGGGAAGGCTGGAAAGAACCTCAATTCAATCAGTTATAATTTTGGCGTCAATTGGATCGATAAAGTATTTATTGAAGGCGAACTTATTGAATAATTGATTTTGGCTTAACGCCATTCTCAAAAAGTTGCACTAGTTTGGTATAAATCAATAGCCATGAAAAGCGTTAGCCTACTATTATTTTTCATTTCTACTTTCGTTTTTGCCCAAGAACACAACCACAGCTTCGGAAGAAAAATTGAATTCCCCGATGTCGAAGGCTTTGTGACACTTAAAACCGACCTTCACATTCATACGGTATTTTCTGACGGAAGTGTTTGGCCAGACATCCGAGTGCAAGAAGCCATTCGAGATGGTTTAGACGTGATCTCGTTGACGGAACATTTAGAGTATCAACCGCATAGTGACGACATCCCACATCCAAACAGAAATCGCTCGTACCAATTAGCCCTGGAAATTGCGCAAAATAGCGACCTAATGATCGTCCATGGATCGGAAATCACGAGAAGCATGCCTCCTGGTCATTCAAATGCTATTTTTATTGAAGATGCCAACAAAATGGTGCATGAAGAGGCCATGGATGCATTTGAAGAAGCTAAAAATCAAAATGCCTTTGTTTTCTGGAACCATCCGACTTGGACAGGACAAGAAAAAGACGGTATCTCTAAGCTTTATGACCTTCATGAAGAACTCATTGAAAAAGACTTATTGCATGGTATTGAAGTGGTCAATATGGACACCTATTCTGAAGAAGCGCTGCAAATTGCAATTGATCAAAACCTCACGATCATGGGCACTTCAGATGTCCACGGCTTGATCGATTGGGACTATGAAACGCAGCATGGTGGTCATCGACCCATCACATTAGTATTTGCCGAGGAGAGAACAGAGAGCGCCATGCAAGACGCATTGGCTCAAGGCAGAACAGTTGTTTGGTACAATGACCTACTTATAGGGTTAGAAAACAACATGAATCTGCTATTGGCTGCATCGGTGGAAGTTACAGACCTCACTTATCCAGGTGATACGCAAATTGCCCATGTAACGGTCAAAAACCATAGTGACGCATTGCTGAAATTAAAAAGCCTCTCAGATTTTACTTTTTATGATACTTCTGATCTCATCGATCTTGCCCCTCTTTCAGAAACAGTGATAAAGGTAAAAACAGGGAAAAGACTGAGGAGTTTTGAAATGAATTTTGAAGTACTTAATGCCATTATCTCACCCAAAAAAACAGCTCAAATCAGCATCGTAGTAAAATAAAAAAGCCGCTCATAGCGACTTTAATTGATGTTTTTATGCTGGTTTCGGAGGATTCTTTAAACCCTCTTCAATTGCAGCTTTCTCTTCATCTACAGATAGCTTTGGAGTGGGCTTTTGATTTTCGAGCGCCTTTTTAATGCCTTCATACCTATCTGCAGTGGCAAATTCTGAGACCTCCGCTTCTTTGATCTGTTCCTCAAGACTTGGCTTTACTACTTCTGTAGGCGCCTTTTCCATCTCCTTTAAAAATTGGTCTTTTAACTCTTGCGTAGGAAGACTTTCTAAAATGAAGTCTTTATTCTCTTCGAGACTTTGCTTGATCGCCATAATTAGTGTGTTTAATGTTAAATATTTATTTACTCTATCAAGTTAGAATAAATCTGGTTGAAATGTAATTTTAAGGAGAAGTCTTTAGCCTTTCAAGCATAAATGATAGGCTCATACTCCTGCAATTCTTATTTTACATTATCAACCGAAAACATTATGAGAAAGACATTCCTTACTGTACTGCTTTTAGCAATCATCACGATCACAGTTTTCCCTCAAAAATCCTTTTCAAAACGAAAGATCAACAGCCTAAAAGAAGAGGCTGCTCAAATCGTTGAGGATAACCATAAGCAAACACAAGTAATGATCGACAAGATCTTCAGTTTTGCTGAATTGGGCTTCCAAGAGGTCGAATCCTCAAAATACCTTAGTGGTATATTAAGACAAAACGGCTTCGAGATCGAAGAAGGGGTTTCTGGTATCCCAACCGCATGGTTTGCCACTTGGAGTAATGGTGAAGGGCCAACGATCGCCTTAGGTTCAGATGTAGATTGTATACCCAAAGCCAGTCAATATCCAGGTGTTGCTTACCACAAACCGATGGTCGAAGGCGCTCCAGGCCATGGAGAAGGTCACAACTCGGGTATTCCTTTAAATATCACCGCTGCATTGGCCGTGAAAGAGATTATGGAAAGAGAAGATATTGGTGGTACTTTGATCCTTTGGCCGGGCATTGCTGAGGAGCTGGTTGCCGCCAAAGCTTGGTATACCAGAGATGGCCTTTTTGACGATATCGATATATGTATTTTCACCCATGTCAGTAGTAATCTTTCAGTTTCTTACGGTCAAGCACGAGGAACCGGATTAATCTCCGTTGAATACTCTTTTGATGGTGAAGCAGCACATGGTGCTGGGGCACCCTGGAGAGGTCGCTCTGCGCTCGATGCCGTTGAACTCATGAATGTAGGATGGAACTATAAAAGGGAGCACCTACATCCTCTAAAAAGATCACATTCTATTATTACCGATGGTGGAGAC
>CBFHYE010000123.1:0-4587 GCA_965659985.1 Roseivirga sp.
ACTGGACCAATCTGGTAGAGAATAGTACAAACCGAGCTTGAGCTTTTCTTTTCTTACTGCCTTTACAAAAGGTGTTAATACATCTTCTTTTGCCGCGGAGTGATTTACAGCATTGAGATTACCATACTTAGTATCCCATAAAGCAAATCCATCATGATGCTTAGAGGTTATGACGGTATACTTTGCCCCGCTGGATTTGATCAGCTTCGCCCATTCTTTTGGCTTATAATTATCGGCCGTGAAACCATCAATCTGTTTGAGATAATCTTCGTGTGATATGTATTCATTGTAGAATGACCAAGACTCATCAATTCCATTGACAGCATAGATTCCCCAGTGGATAAAAATGCCCAGCTTAGCATCATTGAACCACTCCATTTTTTGGAGGCTATCGTTTGCGGCTTGGCCTTTTACGCAAATGGTGGTTAGGCAGAAAAACAAACAATAAAACCAACGAAGGAAAGTTTTCATGATGGAATTTATCAAAAAGAAAGGGAATTGACTTCAATAACCTTCAGATGTAAAATAAAGCTGCTAAATTATGGTTTCAGATAACTTCTATACAAATTCGTTTTGAGGAACATTTCATTAAAAAGTACCGAAATCATGATCATCAATGATGACTTTTGGCAAATGCTGATTCTCTTTGGCATTAATCTGTTATTCACAAGTCTGATCATTCGTCAACTCTATTATCGCTTTTCACAGCGCACAGATTTCGTTTTTACCTACTACATGGTGAGTATTGTGCTGTTCTTTCTATGCTTTACCCTAAAGAAGTTCACACTTGATCTTGGCATGGCACTCGGTCTTTTTGCCATTTTCGGTATCATACGCTACCGCACCCAAACCATCAATGTGAAAGAGATGACCTATCTTTTTGTAATCATAGGGGTTTCAGTGATCAACGCATTATTCAACGACAAAATGTCTATTGCAGAAGTCATTGGTGCAAACAGCATCATTGTTGCTGGAATCCTCATCATTGAGAGGTATGTTGTGCAAAAAGTTTCTGTAAAAGAGCGGCAAGTTGTTTATGATATCTTAGACAATTTAAAACCTGAGAATGAGGACAAATTGATGCAAGATCTTAAGGAAAAAACTGGATTAGCCATTACAAGTGTAAATGTTGGAAAGATCGATTACGCCAATAAATTAGCCACCATTAACATACTCTACCGCGGCTAATGAAATCAGCGAAAAGATATTTTCTACCCATTTTCCTCCTTTTTATAACCACAAATCTAGTAGGGCAAGAACGTTTACACGACTGGGAATTGTGGATGAAACTTTCTGGCAAGGCCAAATTAACAGACAAAGTAGACCTCGGCTTGGAGGAACAGATTCGATTCGATAAAAACATCTCAGAACTCAAAAGTTACTTCAGTGAACTTTCGTTAGAATACGACATCATCGATGCCATCGGTTTGATCGGTCGGATTCGCTACACGACCAGAAATGATAACAGTGGAGCAACTCAGGGGAAATTTAATTTTTTGCGCTATCAATTGGGTACGCGTATAAAGCACAAAAGCGGGCAGTTTAGGTTTAAGCACAGATTGATGTATCAAAGAGCTGATCGAGTGGATATCAAGCCTGATGAGGGAGATATCATTGTGAAGTACATTCGTTATCGTTTCGAGACTGAATATAAGATCAAGAATTGGTCATATGATCCGATCATGTCGCTTGAATACTTCAACCCATTTGAGAATGAACTAGACAATAGACCAGACGTATTCCGTCTCAATGTGGGTACAGAAAATGAATTGAAGAAGATCGGCACTTTTGGTATTCAATATCGCTACGAGTGGACAGTTAATTATCCTTTTCCTCGTGCAAACCACATCATTGCCTTGAGCTATCAGTACAATTTTTAATTAAAAAGTGCTGATCTGTTGGTCCATCCAAGCATGTCGCCTGTTGATCCAATCTTTCAGATAATTCAACTCATCGTTATAGCTTTGTCCAACATAGCTATTGAAGGGTAGCGGAACGCCTAAAACAGGCCAAAGATCATAATTACGCTCAACTGCCCCGTTTTCGTTTAAATAGGTAGACCATTGCTCGATGATATTATTCATATTACTTGCACTTAGCCGGCCAGTTTTATGAAGCTCCCAACGTTGCTTGATCACAGCTCTAAATTGTGGGTCAGCTAAAAGTCTTTCCCACCAAAAATGAATCAACCAGAGATCTCCCGGGTAACTCTCATTATAGCGATACATCCAGCCCACAGTTGAACTTCGGCCATCATTGCCAAAAGCCAAGTTGAAGTCCCAAATCGGACCCATTTTTAGCTTTTCGTTTCTGTCTTTGTGTAGAAAAGTGCTTAAACGATAACCATCAGGGTTTGCCGCGATTTCGTTGAGCAGAAAAAAATCAGCGAAGCTATTGAGGTCTATATAGTCTGTATATGTTCTATTTGGAGTGGAAAAATCATCCGTTCTTAGCGCTTCCTCAAATGAAGCAATGTAGTCTTGAATATAGGCTTTTTGACGATCGTTAATTCGATCACGGTCTGGGTATTCATACAAAAAGTAGGTCTCCTCTCCCCTTTTATCACCAAAGGGCTCATAATCCAAAAGCTCTCCATCTGCTCCATAGTCAGACCTAAAACCAAGATTTTCACTGTAGAGCGCATCTCCCTCCCAATCTGAATTGCCAGTGTCGCCACTGGTCTTATCGATTTTCAAAATATAGCCTCCCGTAATGGCATCCCCATCCGTTACAGCTTCATTCATACGCTCAACATCCAAACGATCGCCACCACGCTTGATTCGTTCCATCATCACAAAAACGCCAAGGTATTGTCCTTCTTGCTCAACTTCTACAAATTGGGTCTCTGGTGCATACACACCCATTTGATTAGAAACCAAATAGATCAACGCATTTCGCATAAAGGTCTTATCGCTATATGGTCCATAGAGCACCCAATCCTCTTCATCGCCAAAGCCAAAAAGATCGAGACTCTTGTCTTCACCATTCACTTCTTTCAATTCAATACCGTAAGACTTTTTTGGGAATAGTCGCCTAGAGGTGGATCCCCTCAACTCTATCCCCATTAAAGAGGAATACCGTTCTACTCCATTATCGTAAATGAAAATTTTTCCAGGTACTTTGGGTTCATCCGGAATCTCCTCGGATGCTTCAAAAGAAATAAAAGGAATACTGCTCTCCGCAAACCCCTTATTGCCACCTGGGATGGTCTCTACCTCTGGATTAGCGCAGGCCAAAATAAAAAGCACTAGGAAAGGAATTAATCTATAAAGCATATAACAAATATACGATTGAATTATTGTATTGTTTTTCTGTAGGCTTAAGTCTTGTTCACCGATTGATTAAGACATAAAAAAACAAAGTATAAAAGGTATTAGGCAGAATTCTTAACTTTCTAACCATGGAAATCAGTTTTTTATTAAATCAGGAGCCCATAACTGTCAACGTGGAAGGCAGCACCCCCTTATTGTGGCTCCTAAGAGATACACTTGATAAGAAAGGAACCAAGTTTGGCTGTGGAAAAGGAGCCTGTGGTGCTTGTACGGTCAACATTGACGGAATGGCTATTCGCTCTTGCTCCTATCCCGTTGCTGCCGTAGCCGATAAAGAGGTCATTACCATTGAAGGATTGGCCGAAGATCACCCGATCAAACGTGCTTGGACAGAAGAGATCGTTCCCCAATGTGGCTATTGCCAACCCGGCTTTATGATGGCTACCAATGCTTTATTGAATCGACAAGCTGAGATCAGTGATGAGGACATCGATCGAAACATCACCAACGTTTGCCGATGTGCAACTTATTACCGTATGCGCAAAGCCATTCATCGGGCTTCTGAATTATCCAATCAAAACGCTTAGGTCATGCAAGAAGAAAAGAAGAAAAAAGGCTGGTCTCGAAGAAAATTTTTGATCAGGTCATCTGCTGGTCTAGGCCTTGTGATCGGTACTGGTTATTTCACCAGAAGCATTTGGAGAAGATATTTAGCCGAATTTGCCAACACGGTTGATGCCCCTTATCAAGGGACTTCTAGTGACCCCACCATTTGGTTTGAACTGACAGATCGTAACAAGGTCATTCTACATTCCACAAAAGTTGAAATGGGCCAAGGCACTCATACTGGACTCGCTCAGATCGCAGCTGAAGAACTTGGCGCGAAAATGGAGCAGATGGAGGTAGTACATGCCGAATCCATTTCAGGAAATGTAGACATGTTCGCTACAGGGGGAAGTACCTCCATTGCCAGCCTATGGGTGCCTCTCCGAGAGATTGCTGCGACCATGAGAGAAATGATACGCAATGAAGCAGCCAAGCTGATGAATACAACTGTGGATCAGATCAAGGTGGAGAATGGAATCGTCACTGATGGTCAAAACATTTTCACTTTCGGTGAAGTCGTACAGTTAGTCAAAGAATGGGAAGAAGTCAACACACCTGATCTTCAGCCCATCAATAAACCAGAGTTTATCGGCAAACCCATTCCAAGAGTAGACCTCTATGACAAGGTGAATGGAGCCCCCATCTATGGTATGGATGCTGAAATGCCCAATATGCTTTATGGTGCTGTTTTAAGGTCTCCAAAAGTAGA
>CBFHYE010000124.1:0-24460 GCA_965659985.1 Roseivirga sp.
ATGATCATCCCAGTTTTCTTTAGCCAGAATAAGTGGTGCTAGCAATCCGATAGCAATGGCGATTGGGCCTAATTGTTGACTTCGCTTGGCCAACGCTTGACCTATGGCCAGCACCGAAAGTCCGATCCAAATGGCAAAGACATAATAAGAACCGGCATAAATGTAGTCTCTCTCCCTAGGTTCTACAGGAGGGGAATTGAGGTAAACGACCAAAGCAACACCTGTCAGAATAAAGAACATCAGTGTAGCTGCGAATCGCTTAGGGTCTTTATTGAATTGGAAAAAGAAGCCAATTAAACCCAAAATGAATGGGATCATGAAGTATTGATTTCTCCCTTTGTTATTCTTGATCGTTTCAGGTACCCCTTTACCAGAAGCAAATGGACCTAACCAATCAGCATCTTGAATATCACTTTCTCTTCCACTAAAGTTGAACATAAAATACCTTAAGTACATATGTCCTATTTGGTGTGAGAACATAAAATACAAATTGTCAGCAAAGGAAGGTTTTTGACCAGGACGCAAACCGGTGATCTGCATGTATTTTTGGACATGGCTTGGTTGTGAACTCCACATTCGAGGAAGTAAAGTCTGGAAATTAGGGTCGTAATCTACTTCTGTTTTATAATCTGATATGCGATACTCATCATCAGCTTTATAGTAAATAGGAGCGCCTTGTCTGATGTCGCTCTGTTGTGCATTATAATATTGTCCATAGACCAAAGGACGACTTCCGTATTGCTCTCTTTTCAAATAAGAAACGAAAGTCATTACATCCTCAGGGTTGTTCTGATCAATTGGCGGATCCGCTTGTGATCTGATCAAAATCACTGTATAACAGCTATAACCAATGAGCACAAATGCAATGGATAAAATCAAAGTATTCCAATTGGGTGCATCTACTTTAGCAGTATACCATAGGCCGAATGCAATGGCTGCAATAACCAAGACGGTTAGAAATAATGCTCCCGAACCAAAAGGAAGACCAAATGTATTGACGAAGGTGATCTCAAACTTCCCGGCTATGGTAGGAAGCCCCGGTATGATAAATGAGTTAATAAAAACGACCAATAATAAACTAAAGCCTATTGCGGCAATACCTCCTAGCCAAGTAGGGTTTTTATATTTCTTGAAATAATAGATCAGACCAAGCGCTGGTAATGTGACTAAGCCCAACAGGTGAACACCAGTTGATAAGCCCAGCATATAGCCAATAAAGAGCAGCCATTTGTTTCCAGTGCTTTCGTCATCAACCAATTCCCATTTCAGAATGGCCCAAAACACAACAGCTGTAAAGAAAGATGACATGGCATAGACTTCGCCCTCAACAGCTGAAAACCAGAAAGAATCAGTAAAAGTGAAGGCTAAAGCACCAATAGCACCGGCTCCAGCAAGCATTATCTTTTGGTAGTTGGTCTCCTCACCAATTTTGGCATTAATTAATTTTCTGCCCAACATAACGATAGACCAGTACAAGAAAAGAATGGTAAATGCACTCGCGACCACACTCGCCATATTTACCCAATAGGCCACCTGTTCTACATCTCCGAAGGAAAGAAAGGAGAATAGTCTACCAATGAGCATAAATAGGGGGGCTCCAGGAGGGTGAGATACCTCTAATTTATAGGCGATCGCAATAAATTCGCCACAATCCCAAAAACTAGCTGTTCGTTCTACTGTCAGTATATATACCAGCATGGATATTGCAAAAACAGCCCACCCAGTGATATTATTCAGCCTCTTAAAATCCATCATCTAATTTCAGCTTTAAGGCGTGAAAATAGTAAAAATATGTGTGGACTAAGGTTAAAAAGTATTAATCATAAACCGCAGCGTAGAACCAAAGCCAAAAAAAGAAAAGGGGCACATAGGTAGTGAACACAATGGCATTGGCAACAGACTTCTTTTTACGAGCGGCAAAATCTACTCCGTAGGTCAGCACTATCCAATAGGCGATCTCGAACAAATTGATGCTTTGATTTATATAAATGTATTTATCGCTTACGCTTTCATAGTCTAAAAAAGACATTAAGGAAAGCGGATAGAAGGATTGAAATTCAAAATAGTTGGTCTCAGGTTGAATGAGAATAAACCAAATGGTTTTGATAATTGCCGGAATGAAGAATACTAACTCAGCCACCATGGTGATCTTCCAACACTTGCTATATGTCACTTTATAGCCCCACATAAAACAGCCAGTCCATAAGATAAAAGCCACAACAGTGAACTTCAAGCCATACATTAAAGGAACTCCTAGTATTTTGAGTCCTGCGATCATGCGTAGTAAGAGCATTTCGGTGCCTTGGGCAAATTGAAATGCTGGGATTTGAGCGACAACAAAACTTTGTTGTATAAAAACGATGAGAATGTATAAGACACAGATCACCGCAAAAAACAGGTACATATTGAAATCTGTTAATTGGCGAACTCTTTGCTCTAAGTCGCTGTAGGGTCTTGGCATGGCGCTAAACTACAAGGAAAAGACGCATGATGTAATAAAAATGTGTCAGTGTATGGTCAAGACTATAAGCGGAGTTAATTTTGCATGTACATGAGGTCACTTAGGCATCTTTTAATTGGTTTTTTGCTTTTCGCATCTTTTGCGGTCAAGGGGATGCAGTCGGATAGTAGTAAATATTTACTATTAGATTTTGCGCTGCAGTTAGAGATCACCGATGCGGTAGATGAGATGTACAATTTCAATTTCCGTAAAGCCGAAGTAGAATTTGCTTGGATCAAATATAACTACCCCGAACATCCGCTTTCCTATTTCTTATATGGCATTTCTACATGGTGGCAGATGATGCCCAATTTGGAAGATCGTTCCGAAATTTTGGGAGAAGAGTTTCTGGCCTACATGGATACAACGATCAATAAGGCAGAAGAGCTGCTTGAAGTTGAAGAGGATAATCCAGAAGCTTACTTCTTTTTAGCAGGTGCTTATGGGTTTAAAGGGCGTTACTACTCAGACAATAAAAATTGGTCTAAGTCTACAAATACTGGGAGACTAGCGCTCAAGTATTTGGAGCGCTCTAGAGAATTTACTGACATCAGTCCCGAAATCCTTTTTGGCGATGGCCTATTCAACTACTACTCAATTTATATCAAGGAGAACTATCCTTTGCTAAGGCCAGTATTGGTGTTCTTTCCCAAAGGAGATAAAGAGCTTGGGCTACAGCAGTTAGAGGAAGTCGCGACTAATGCATTTTATACACGTGTAGAGGCTATTTATTTCTTAATGCGTATTAAAGCATTTGATCTCAATCAGACCTTTGATGCACTCAGACTATCAGAGTACATTTATAATAAGTATCCCAACAACCCATATTTTCATCGTTTTTATGCTCGGATGCTCTACCAGGCTGGGCAGTATAGTCAAGCGGCAGATGTTTCCTTTGAAATACTGGAGAGACTTGACAACAACCAGCTAGGTTATGAAGCGATAAGCGGAAGATATGCCTCTTTTTTTCTGGCTAGCCTTTATAGATCTCAAAACAACGATATTGAGGCTGAGAGATATTATAAAAGCGTGATTGATTTTACAGAATCCATAGAACAGGAAGAATCAGGTTACTATTTGAATGCTCAGTTTTACCTTGCCAAGTACGATATGGCCAGTGAGTCTTATGAAAGTGCTTTGGAAAGAATTGATATTATTCGAGACAATACGAAAAGGCGAGATGCAATCAATAAAGAAGCGAGAAAGCTGAAAAAGGAGATTAGAAAAAGCAGATAAGCGCTTGAACCCAAAGCTAAAACTGTAGAAGAATATTTTATAGAAACCTTTTATACAAAATTATATTTTGCTTATTTCGTAGTATGAATACGAGTTTAAAATTAGATAAAATCGACAGGAAGATTTTAGAGATCCTTCAGTCGAATGCAAAGATCACTAATGCGCAATTGTCAAAGGAGATCGGTCTATCTCCTGCGCCAACATTAGAAAGAGTAAAAAAGCTTGAAAATTCTGGTATCATTAAAAGTTACCATGCTAAACTAGATACTGACAAGATCGGTATGGGTGTGAGTACTTTTGTTTATGTTACGCTTAAAGGTCATAACAAGCAAAATATTGAGATCTTCATTGAGGCCATTTCGAGTATTGATGAGATCATCGAGTGCCATCACATCACCGGTTCAGGTGACTTTGTATTGAAGGTGATTGCAGCAGACATTTCTTCTTATCAAAAGCTTATGCTTGAACGCGTGAGTGATATTGCCGTTGTGGATAATCTGCAATCTATGGTAATCCTTTCTACCTTTAAGGATAGTAAAGTGATGCCAATTCCGGAATAGTTTACCCTATGACAAAAGATAAAAAGCAGATTCTTAATAAGCCTGAGATCGTTCAGATCATTAAAAGAATGGCCTATCAGATCTATGAGCAAAATCACGAGGTAGAAAAGATCTATTTTTTTGGTATTGCTGAAAATGGATATCAACTGGCTGAGTTGATTTGTGAACAATTAGGAGAGATCTCTCAGATAAAAACAGAGGTTACACTCATGGATATTGATAAATCTGCCAGAAGTCAGCCCAGTTTAGATCATGTAAAAATGCCCGAAAGCGACGCATTGCACTTGATTGTTGTTGATGATGTACTTAACTCAGGAAGAACCATGATGCATGCATTTGATCCACTCTTGAGATTGGATGTGGCAAAGCTTCAAACTTGTGTATTGGTCAATAGAAGTCATAAACGCTTTCCTATAGAGGTAGACTATAAAGGTTTTGAACTAGGCACAACGATAGAAGAGCATATAGAAGTTCATCTTTCAAAAGAAGATTATTCAGCCTCTTTATATTAAATTACTTAGATTAATCCAAAGCTACTTTTTAGATTTATGAAAATTCAACCACAGAACTCTGACGTCTTAGCAGAAAGCGTTAGCGAACTCAGTTTAGAGGTTTCCAATATTTGGCAAACTGTCCAGCAATACGTCACCGAATTTGGTCTTCAAGTTATCGGTGCTGTTGCCGTATTGGTTATCGGTCGATGGGTCATCAAAGGAATCGTAAAGCGCCTCGATCGCTTGCTTCACAAGAGAGAAGTAGATCCTACAATCATTCCAACAATAAGAGGGGTTGCCAATGGCGCCTTGACGATCGCTTTGCTGTTGGCAGTGATCGGTATGGTAGGTATTGATACCACAGGCTTAATTGCCGTGTTTGGTGCTGCCGGTTTAGCCATTGGTCTTGCACTTCAAGGCTCCTTAGCGAACTTCGCAGGGGGTATTTTGATCTTGTCATTAAAACCTTTCAAAGCGGGAGACTTTGTGGAGGTGAATGGTCAGAGTGGAGCGGTCCATGCGGTAACCATCATTAATACAGTATTAAAGACGCCAGACAATAAGACCATTTATTTACCTAATGGGGCTGTTGCTGGGGCGAATATCATCAACTTTACTCAAGAGGTGAAAAGAAGATGGGACAAGGTGTTTGGTATCGGCTATGACGATGATTTTGAAAAAGCAAAGAAGATCATACTTGATATTCTTGATGCAGACCCTAGGGTACATAAAGATCCTGAGCCGTTAGTCAGAGTTGGTAATTTAGGAGATAGCAGTGTGGATATTACCGTTCGTGCCTGGTTAGATACATCAGAATATTGGAATGTAAATTGGGACATGATCGAAAAAGTGAAGAAAGAATTTGATGCTCAGGGTATTTCCATTCCTTTCCCACAAAGAGATATTCATGTTTATAATGAGAAATAGAACTTATTCAGTTTGAAGACACAAAGGAGCCTAGTGCTCCTTTTTTTTGCTTTTCAATGAAGGCATGAACAATTTTGATTACAGTTCATTTAAAAAGGGCTAGTTAAACTTAATAATTATGAAAAGAGCGGTCTTGCTTTTTGCGTTTTGTGTTTTGCTTTTCTCTTCTGCTTGTGATGATACGAATGATGAGCAGCCTATCATTGATGATCGTTTATCTGATTTTACTATTTGGTCTGGTGCAAAGATCTCTTTTTCCAAAGCTGCTGGTGCCGACCCTTCCATTGCTGAAAATCAAGACCGCATTACAGAAAAGGTTTGGATTACAAGAGGGAATAATGGTGGACAAATCTTTAATGCTGCGGAAGAAACGCAAGCAGATAAAAATACAAGCCCGACCGGAACCCTCTGGGCTATTGGAGAGATTGAGGAAATTCCTGATCTCGACTTTCAACCCTTTAGAATAGCGCTAGGTAAGCCTAGAGGTGTTATTGGTCAAAATTTAGTAATGAAACTGGTGGAGAAAGATGCTTATGTTTTTGTTAGGATAACCTCTTGGGATGAGCAAAAGCTGGGTGGATTCAGTTATGAAAGATCAACGGAGTAAGCCGGAGATCATTTAAGTATTTAGCTTCATATGAGCTAGTTTTACAAATAGTTATATTTACTGCCCCAAAAAGAAGCTTATGTCCATTCATAAATCAGACATTAAAAAGATAACAACTCACCAGCTCCAGGCAATGAAAGATAGAGGTGAAAAGATCTCTATGCTCACCGCCTATGATTTTTCAATGGCCCATCTAATCGATAGTGCCGGAGTTGACATCATATTAGTTGGTGATTCTGCCTCAAACGTCATGGCTGGGCATGAGACTACTTTGCCTATTACACTAGACCAGATGATTTATCATGCAGGTTCAGTGGTCAGAGCGGTAGACCGTGCCTTCGTTGTGGTTGATATTCCTTTTGGTTCATATCAGGGCAATTCATCCGAGGCTTTACGTTCTGTGATCAGAATTATGAAAGAATCGGGTGCACATTCTGTGAAAATGGAAGGTGGGGAAGAGATCAAAGAATCAATATTGAGGGTTTTGAGTGCGGGTGTCCCTGTAATGGGGCATTTGGGATTGACACCCCAATCTATTTATAAGTTTGGCACCTATGCTGTCAGGGCTAAAGAAACTGAAGAAGCAGAAAAGTTGATCAGTGATGCAAAATGCCTTGAAGAGTGTGGGTGTTTTGGTATCGTGCTTGAGAAGATTCCTGCCGATCTAGCAAAAAGAGTGGCAGAAACTGTCAAAATACCAGTTATTGGTATTGGTGCGGGTCCTGACGTAGATGGTCAAGTGTTGGTCATGCATGATATGTTGGGTATTACGAAAGAATTTAAACCTAGATTTTTGAGGCAATATGCGGATTTAGGAACCACAATAAAAGAAGCTGTCAGCAACTATGTGAAAGATGTGAAGTCGAGAGATTTCCCCAATGAAAAAGAGAGTTATTGATCTTTAAAAATCAGCCAATTCTTATTCTAAAATAGCGCAAAGAATTTGTTAGATTGCGCAGCCTAAGTCTAAAACAAGACATTTTAACTATGAGCGAACAGAAGATTACCATTGAGAACGGGGTGCTTCATGTACCTGATAACCCAACAATTCCATTTATCGAAGGTGATGGCACAGGTGTTGACATCTGGCCAGCTTCAAAACTAGTTTTTGATGCCGCAGTAGAAAAAGCCTATGGAGGCTCTAGAAAGATCAATTGGAAAGAGGTTTTAGCTGGTGAAAAGTCTTTTAATGAGACAGGTGAATGGATGCCTCAAACGACTTTGGATGCCTTCAAAGATTATTTGGTTGGCATCAAAGGCCCATTGACTACGCCTGTTGGTGGTGGTATTCGTTCCCTGAATGTAATGCTTCGTCAAGTACTTGATCTCTATGCTTGTGTTCGTCCCGTAAGATGGTTTGAAGGAACTCCAAGCCCAGTAAAAGAACCGGGTCTTTGTGATATGGTGATTTTCAGAGAAAATACTGAGGATATCTATGCCGGCATCGAGTTTGAGCAAGGTACTGAAGACAATAAGAAATTTGCAGCTTTACTTAAGGAGAATTTTCCTGAGCGATATAGTAAAGTGCGGTTCCCAGATACAGCAGGCTATGGTATTAAGCCGGTATCTGAAGAGGGAACCCATCGAATCGTAAAAGCAGCAATCGACTATGCTTTTGCTCAAAAAAGAGATTCAGTTACGCTTGTTCATAAGGGTAACATCATGAAGTTCACAGAAGGCGCATTTAAGTCTTGGGGGTATGAACTCGCTAAGAACGAATATGGTGGTAAAGATTATGAAGGTGGGCCATGGCAAGTGATCGAAAAAGATGGTCATCAAGTGATCGTTAAAGACGTGATCGCAGATGCCTTTTTACAGCAAATTCTCTTGAGACCTGCAGAGTACTCTGTTATTGCGACTTTGAATTTGAATGGAGACTATGTTTCTGATGCATTGGCTGCTATGGTTGGTGGAATCGGTATTGCTCCTGGAGCTAATATCAATTACCTGACTGGCAATGCGATCTTTGAAGCGACACATGGTACTGCACCTAAATATGCTGGTCAAAATAAAGTGAACCCAGGTTCAGTTATTCTTTCGGGTGCCATGATGTTTGAATACATGGAATGGCAAGAAGCTGCTGATTTAATTTATAAAGGACTGGAAGCAGCCATCGCCTCAAAAAGAGTCACATATGACTTTGAACGCCTAATGGACGGAGCCACATTGCTCAAGTGTTCGGAGTTTGGGGAAGAAATTGTGAATAACATGTAAACAAATTGCCCCGTAAGGGGCTTTTTTATGGGAATACATATGAAGAAGTTTCTACCATTTTTTCCCTTAAAACTAGTCGCCTTTCCAGGCGAGAAGCTTAATCTGCACATTTTTGAGCCGCGTTATAAAGAACTTGTCAACGAGTGTATTGACAATAATAGCACCTTTGGTATTCCTGTTTTCCATGAGAAGATCTTGGATTATGGGGCTGAAATGGAGGTAATTGAGGTGGTACAGCGATATGATGCTGGCGAAATGGATATTGTGACTCGTGCTGTAAGTGCCTTTAAAGTACTGAGCTTTGAAGAAAAGACAGCGGGTAAGCTCTATGCTGGAGGTAATGTTGAAATTCTTGCCAATGTTGAAAACAGTAGTGTGGAAATGTGGCATGAACTAAGGGTTCTGGCGAAAGAACTTGTAGAGGTTTTGAAAATGGAGCAAGAGCTTGACGTAGACCTTACCACAGATTCATTTCAACTCGCTCACAAATTAGGTTTGTCTTTAGAACAAGAATATGATATGTTGCAAATGCCTGAAGAAAGGCAGAGGCAAGAATATATGATCAATCATTTAAAACGGGCATTGCCTTTGATCAAGGAAATGGAAAATGCCAAAGAGCGTATCAAAATGAATGGTCATTTTCAGCATCATGATCCACTTAATTTTTAGAGATGATAGAACCTTCGGTCTCTCAATTTGATACTATTCTTATTTTTATTCTAGGGGGATTAGGGTTCGCCATTTTAGGCTTATTTGTAGCAAAACTCATTCGACCGAACAGGCCGAATTATGAGAAATTAACGACCTATGAATCTGGAGAAGACACCATCGGGTCTGCTTGGGGAAGGTTCAATATGAAATTTTACATCGTGGCTTTGATCTTTCTCTTATTTGAGGTGGAAATCATCTTTCTTTTCCCATGGAGTATTGTTTTCGGAGATGAGCAACTAATTGCGCAAACCGATGGTAAGTGGGCAAAATTTGCCATAATTGAGATGTTCATCTTTATTTTTGTACTCGCTTTGGGCTTGGTATATGCGTGGAGAAAGGGCTTCTTGGATTGGGTAAAACCCCAAACTCAAGTGTCAGATTATAAGTCAAAGATTCCTGCTTCGGCATACGAAAAGTATAAATAACCATGGGCTTACTCGATCAAAAATTAGCACAAGGTGGTATCGTTATCACGAGATTAGAAGACCTGATCAATTGGGCTAGGCTTTCTTCTATGTGGCCGATGGGATTTGGGACAGCTTGCTGTGCGATTGAATTCATGAGTGCACAATCAACGCCTTATGATTTAGATCGATTGGGTATTATCCCTAGAGCAAGTCCTAGACAATCAGATGTGATGATCGTGGCTGGTACTGTTACTTTCAAAATGGCAGATAGGGTACGAAGGCTATATGAGCAGATGGCCGAACCTAGATACGTTATTTCTATGGGCTCTTGTTCGAATTGTGGAGGCCCTTACTGGGAACATGGTTACCATGTGGTTAAAGGTGTGGATCGCATCATTCCTGTTGATGTTTATGTGCCTGGATGTCCACCTCGGCCAGAGGCATTGATTGGTGGCTTGATGAAGTTACAGGAAAAGATCAAGGGCGAGACTATTGTTGCGCCTAAGGCGATTCAAAAGATAATGCAAAAGGAGGTGAGTAATGACCTTTGATCAGATCATAGAGAACCTTAGGTCAGCGTTTGGAGAAAATATCATTTTGTCGACTGATAAGATGGCAACGCCTGGTGCAATCATTATTGATGAGAAGAATCTACTTAAAGTAATGGTTCATTTACATGCTCATGAGCAATTATATTTCGATTCCCTTTCCTGTATTTCTGCCTTAGATAATGGGCCTGAAATGCAATCAATGGAAGTGATCTATAATCTCTATTCAATTCCATATGACCATCATTTGATGGTAAAAGTTGAGTTGAATAGAACTGATCCTAAAATTGATTCGCTGACCAGTATTTGGAAAACAGCTGATTGGCATGAGCGAGAGGCGTATGATCTTTTTGGGATTGAATTCAAGGATCATCCGGATTTGAGGAGAATATTGATGCCGGCAGATTGGGATGGCCATCCTCTTAGAAAAGATTATAAGGAGCAGACTTACTATAGAGGTGTAAAAGTAGAATACTAGTGGCGGATACGGTACAATACATATTTGACGATCAAAACCTGAGACGATCAGAACCGGCAAAGTACAAGCCAGAAGATCTTAAGTCTGAAGAGATGATTGTTAATGTTGGGCCACAGCATCCTTCGACTCATGGCGTACTGCGTTTAGAAGTCATTACGAATGGAGAAGAGATCGTAGAGGTAGTACCACATCTTGGTTATCTGCACCGCTGTTTTGAGAAGCATGCAGAAAACCTACCTTTTAACCAGACGCTACCGTTTGTCGATCGCATGGATTACCTGGCGGCAATGAATTCCGAACACGCCTATGTGATGGGTGTAGAAAGAATGCTAGGCATTGAAAAGGATATTCCTAAAAGGGTTGAATACATCAGGGTTTTAGTGTCCGAACTGAATCGATTAGCCTCACATTTTGTAGCCTTAGGAAGCTACGGTATGGACATGGGAGCGGTTACTGCATTTTTCTGGATGATGCGTGACCGGGAGCATATTCTGAGGCTTTTAGAATGGGTTTCCGGTGCCAGAATGCTCTATAATTACATTTGGGTTGGTGGTTTATTTTACGACCTGCCCGTGGGTTTTGAAGAGCGCTGCTTGGAATTTATGAATTATCTGAAGCCCAAACTTCAAGAACTAGATGAGCTCTTGATTGAGAATAAGATTTTTATCGATAGAACAGCTAATGTGGGAGTGCTTCCTGTTGATTTGGCAATTAATTATGGTATAACCGGGCCTATGCTTCGCGGCTCAGGTTTAAAATTCGACCTGAGAAAGGTAGATGCATATTCGGTTTATCCTGAAATAGATTTTGATGTCCCTGTAGGAAAGGGTGAAATGGGTTCTGTTGGTGATTGCTGGGATAGAACCTGGGTAAGGGCTCAGGAGTGTAAAGAATCTGTTAAGATCATTGAGCAGTGTTTGCAAAAGTTGACTGGTGAGCACAAGCGTACCCGGTCATTTGATCCTCGTGAGATGGTTCCAAAAAAGATTCGCCCAAAGGCACAGGATTTTTATGTAAGAGCTGAAAACCCCAAAGGAGAGCTAGGCTATTTCTTTAGAACAGATGGTAGGTCTGATGTGCCATTTAGGGTGAAATCAAGAGGGCCTAGTTTTACCAATTTGTCGGTGATCAATGAATTGGCAAAAGGGGGGCTCATCGCTGACCTTATCGCGGTAATTGGTTCGATTGATATTGTTCTAGGTGAGGTGGATCGTTAAACTAAAGCAATGCTTTGATATTGCTTTCTCTGATAAATGCTGTTTTGCCTCTCCATTTGATCTCCACCCAGATGTCTTGTTGATCTAAAATTTCAACCTTATGGCCTTGTTCAGCAACTTCCAGTAGTTCGGAGGCAGCAGATGGACCCGTCATGATATAGGCATCGTCTTGCATAATAATGCCTTTATTCTCCTCAGTAGTAAAGTTCAAGATATATACGGCAACCACTAATATGAGCACAAGGCTTATGATCAAACTGAAAGACCGTTCTTGGTGCTTTTGAGATTTTTTGAACATCATGAAAAGAACAATTCCTGAAAAAGCAACCAGCACTAGAAATATGAGATACCTATAGTCTTGTAATACTTTTTGGAAGCGCTGATACTCAGTTTGCTCGTAACCGATTAAAGCATTGACTTGAGCGAGGTCTTGCATTTTTTTGATCACACGATCGTCCGAGGTAAACCGATAATAGTCGTGAAGGTAAACAAGTGCATTGCCCAAATTATCTTGTGCCTCTTGGCTATAGGCCATTTTTAATAGCATGGCCGGTGTGGCTTTACCCGAATTATATATCTCTTGATATAGGGAGTAGGATTGTGTGTATCTTCTGCTCTCGAACAATGAATCTGCAACCGACAATTGGGTATTAACTGACTGAGAGACAGTGGGTAATATCCCTATTGAAAAGAGAAAAGTAAGATGGAGTAATAATTTCAAAGCTCTTTTTTGCATTTAATTTTTAAGGTTTTACCTTTGCACTCGCAATTAAGGGAAACGACCTTAAAACGACAACTTAATTTATTGATCTGGTAGCTCAGCTGGTAGAGCATCTCCCTTTTAAGGAGAGGGTCCTGGGTTCGAGCCCCAGCCAGATCACAATCAAAGGCTTGAGTACATACTTAAGCCTTTTTTTTATGCCCAAACATCAAGCCCGTGAGTGAGAAGCTGGACAATTCTAGATTCACCATTCCGACCTAACAAAGTAAGCATCGTGAAGTCCCAGCCAGATGGCACTTCGAGACTTTACATTCTGCGAGGCCTTTTCTATGGTTTGAATATAAGGAGTGTCAATCGACAATTCTCGACCATTCACATCAATTAACAATTCTTGGTTTAAGTCTGAAAAATGGCTCCAATAATTCGGTTCTTTTGCGTTATTTGTTTTGATAGTATTCAAATGATCTCAAAAGAAAGTCCTGTTGGTATTTTTGATAGCGGAATGGGTGGCCTAACAGTTGCACATGCAGTGAGTCAGGTACTGCCCAATGAAAAATTGATATACTTTGGTGATTCTGCACATTTGCCCTATGGAGATAAATCAGCGGCTACCATTCAAGCCTATTCGATCAAGATCTGTGATGTGCTTTTGGAAAAGGGTTGTAAGGTGATTTTGATCGCTTGTAATTCCGCTTCAGCAGCAGCATATGAACTGATCAAAGCTTATGTGGGTTCGAAGGCGCTAGTCATGAATGTGATCGACCCTGTGGTTGATCATATGGCCGCTAAATATAATTCCAAGAAAGTGGGGCTGATTGGTACTAAGCAGACCGTAGGGTCGGGTGTTTACGATTATCAACTGAAGCTAAAAGCCCCGAGTTTACAGTTTGGAGGTTTGGCAACCCCATTATTGGTACCCATGATAGAAGAGCACTTTTATAGCAACCAAATCTCTGCCGCCATCATCAATGAATATTTGTCAAATGAACAATTAAAGGGAATTGAAGCCTTGATCTTGGGTTGTACGCATTACCCTTTGATCAAAAAAGAGATTTCCGACTTCTATCAAGACGAGGTAGATGTTGTTGATTCTTCAATAATTGTGGCCCATGCGCTCAAGACTTTGCTTGAAAAGCATGAACTGTTAGCTGATAGCCAGTTTGGAGCTAATGAATTTTTAGTATCAGATATAACACCCTCCTTCGAAAAAGCAGCCGAAATGTTCTTCCATGAGAAGGTCGTTTTGACCAAACATATGCTGTGGGAATAAGTTTAGGAAGAGACTGCAATGCATGATGACTGGTGATTGATTAAATTAGTCTTTTCTTTGCAGCATATAAGGGCTAGATAAAGTGAACGCATTTCTCTTCTTTCTTAATTTTTTGCTTATCTACACCGTTTTTGCGGTTTATGCCGAAAGGAAGATCTCAGCCTTTATACAAGATAGATATGGCCCCATGGAAACGGGCTATTACGGTATTCTTCAAACCATTGCAGATCTATTAAAGCTTCTTCAAAAAGAAGACATCGTTCCATTAAATGCAGATAAGAAGATATTCAAACCTGCACCGATCATTATATTCACAGCAGTTTTTGCCGGCTTTGCCGTCCTTCCCCTTAGCGTGGGCTTTATGGGCTCTGGAACAGAAATCGGTATCTTTTATTTATTGGCCATTGTTAGCTTGGATGTATTGGGAATTATGCTGGCAGGGTGGGGGTCAAATAGTAAGTATGCACTTTTTGGCGCCATGCGCTCTATAGCTCAGATCATCTCTTATGAGATTCCACTTGGTTTGGTAGTAGTCTGTGTAGTCATGATATCGCAGACTTTGAATTTACAAGAGATCGTTTTTCAACAAGGCATTTTGTGGAATGAGATTAATGCCAATGCGACCAATTACCTCTTCGGTATCAAGGCCATGGGGATTGATGTAACAGAAATTGGAGGAATACTGACCTGGAATATTTTCAGGGTTCCGATTTTAATTCCAGCCTTCATCATTTTCTATATTGCCTCACTGGCGGAAGCTAATCGTGCCCCTTTTGATATTCCAGAGGCAGAGTCAGAATTGGTGGCAGGTTTTCATGTTGAATATTCCGGCTTTCGTTGGTCGATGATTATGCTTGCCGAGTATGGCATGATGCTCTTAGTAGCTTTCTTAATGTCAATTCTGTTTTTAGGAGGCTGGAACACGCCATTACCCAATATTGGTTCGGTGGCATTAGCTGATTGGACAACGGGTAATCCTGAGACGCTTTCCGGACAGCTTTGGGGTGCCTTTTGGATGATCAGTAAGGCCTTGCTTTTGGTCGCTTCACAGATCTGGGTTCGCTGGACCTATCCGAGATTGCGATTGGATCAATTGATGAATTTAAGTTGGAAGTATTTAACACCGGCTTCCATAATTTTGGTTTTGTTAAGTGCACTGTATAGACTGTTGATGATTTAGAAATTATGCAGTGATGGAGTGATGGAGTGATGAAGTAATAATGTTTGAATAGATAAACACAATAATAATGAATAGGCCACACAAAAAATTGGAAGTTTGGAGAGAGTCTATGACTCTGGTAAAAGACATTTAGAAAATGACAGCTAAATTACCGAAAGACGAAAAATACGGATTGATAAGCCAATTGAACCGCGCTGCTGTTTCTGTTCCAGCTAATATTGCTGAGGGTGCTGCTCGTCAGACTAAAAAGGAGTTTAAGCAGTTCTTATTTATCTCAAGAGGATCTTTGAGCGAGATAGATACACTTTTAGAATTATCCTCAGAATTGAATTACATAGAAAACAAGAATTGCCAAATGATCAGTAATAAATTGGATAAGGTTAGTGCTTTGTTGAATGGACTAATACGATCTGTTCACAATTGACTTCATTACATAATCACAAAAGATATAGCTATTAAAGAGTATTGGCGAAATATTAAAATTGCAACGAAGACTTTGTCAAAAGGGCTGGGACTCACTATGCGCCATCTGAAAGACGCACGAACGCAGAGAGACCCACTCGCGCCTACAACTGAGAATTATTTTGAGAAGCAGAATGCAATTTTCACAGTGCAGTATCCCAAAGAGGTGTTACCGGTTCCAACAGTTGGTAGATATAAGCTTCACAATGAGATCGAAGATTGTATAGTCTGTGATAAGTGTGCAAAGATCTGTCCCGTTGATTGTATAGATATTGAACCTGTTAGGTCAGTTGAGGAGTTTGGTAAAACTTCTGACGGCACACCTAAAAGAATCTATGCGGCTAAATTCGATATCGACATGGCCAAATGCTGCTTCTGTGGACTATGCACTACGGTTTGTCCTACCGAATGTCTAACCATGACTGATGACTATGACTTCAGTACTTTTGATCTAAGCGAGCACAATTTTGAGTTTGGCAATATGACGCCTTTGGAGATTCTCGAAAAAAAGGAGGAACTCGCAGCTTTTCAAAAGAAAAAAGAAGAGGCAAAAGCATCGTCTTCTGCTGCTACCGCTGCAAGGCCTAAAGTTTCCGGAGCAAAACCTGCAATGAAACCTAAAACGGGTATGGCTAAGCCCATGATGAGACCAAAGTCAGGTGCTTCTACACCTGTTATCAAGCCTAAGACTTCTGCCGATGAAGGAGCGAGTGAGCGGGCTAAACCAAAAATCATAATGAAGCCGAAAATTGCAGTGAAAAAACCAGCTGCCAAACCCGTTATTAAGCCTAAGCAAAAGGATGGCGAAACTGAGGAAAAGCCGAAAATGGCGAAGCCAAAAACACCAATGAAGCCCAAGATTCCACCTAAAAAGAAAGATGAAGAATAAATGAATTTATCTCTGATCATATTCTATGTGCTTGGTGCTATGGTGGGTCTAAGTGCGATCTTTGTAGCATTGACGAAAAACGTGATTTATGCTGCCTTTGCACTTATTCTTTGTTTTTTGTGCTTATCAGGCGTGTATGTTTTTCTTGGCGCAGAGTTTATTGCTATCGTTCAGATTTTGGTCTATGTGGGGGGGATATTGGTTTTACTTTTATTTGGTGTCATGCTGACGAACAGACTTAAAGGGCAGGACCTATTGACGGCTACACGCTCTAAATTTT
The DNA here is from genome assembly GCA_965659985.1 of Roseivirga sp. Lineage (GTDB taxonomy): Bacteria > Bacteroidota > Bacteroidia > Cytophagales > Cyclobacteriaceae > Roseivirga. The sequence continues at coordinate 16,702 of CBFHYE010000124.1, forward strand.
TCGGCTTTTTATTAGCAGGAGCACTCTTTTTAGTATTAGTGAAAGGAATTATCAGTGCCAATTTTGTGGAGGCAGAATGGATGCAGCAAGAGGTAAGCATGAAAGCAGGCCTGAAAGGCTTTGGCCTCAACTTGATGACTGAGTATGTACTGGCTTTTGAATTGATCGGTTTGTTGTTGCTGGTTGCATTGATAGGGTCAGTGTACATCGCGGGTAAAGGAAAGGAGGCAGTTGATGCCGATTAATTTCGTATTGTTTTTAGGGGCATTGCTTTTTTGTTGCGGTCTTTATGTGGTCGCCACAAAGAAAAATGCCATCATGGTTTTAATTGGTATCGAGTTAATGCTCAATGCAGCAAACATCAATTTGGTAACGTTTAGTGCTTTCGATCCAGGGGAACTTCAAGGACAAGTATTTTCTTTATTCATTATCACTGTGGCTGCAGCAGAAGCTGCCATAGGATTGGCTTTGGTCGTTAAAGTCTATCAATATTTCAAATCAAGTGATCTCACCGATATAAGTGATCTAAAAGGTTGATCGATCTAAAAGACATATTGACCATTCAAAGTGGACCACAGATGGTTTGGCTTGTGCTCATGTTAGCCATTCCCATGATCAGTTTTCTAGGAACTGGTTTCCTTAAGAAACAAGGCCCTCTAGCGGCTACCGTTTTGATCGCTGCTAACTTAATCGTTGCAGTGTTTTTACTGGTTACACAAATAGAAAAACCATCTCAAATCTATAGAGGCGAATGGTTTAGTGTTGGACAATACCGAGTGACCTACAGCTTCATGATTGATGAATTGATGCTCATCATGGGAGTTGTAGTGAACTTTATTTCATTACTCGTTCATGTGTTTTCGTTGGAATATATGAAACGTGATGAGCGCATAGGTACCTATTTTCGATATTTAGGGCTTTTCACCTTTTCGATGATGGGAATCGTGGTTTTCTATGACCTTTTGATCATCTTTATTTTCTGGGAACTCGTAGGCCTATCTTCGTACTTATTGATTGGTTTTTGGTACAAAAAGCGCTCGGCTTCTATTGCTGCCCATAAGGCATTCATTCTCAATAGGATTGGTGATGTTGGATTCGTAACCGGTATCATGATACTATTTACGCAATTCGGTTCGCTTGATTTGGAGGCGGTCAAATCATTGATGATCCTCAGTGAAATCGATGGTGATCAATGGGTGGTATCTTTTTTAAATGCTGGCGAACAGATCTATCATAATTTAGATGGGCGTTGGTTGAGTGGGGCAGGGATTGCCCTGTTTTGTGGCGCTGTGGGTAAATCCGCTCAGTTTCCACTGCAAGTTTGGTTACCAGACGCTATGGAAGGTCCAACGCCAGTATCTGCGTTGATTCATGCCGCCACAATGGTTGCAGCCGGTGTCTTTCTTTTGGCAAGGATCTTTGTGATTCTCGATGCGCAGGCCTTGGAAGTTGTGGCCATCGTTGGTGCAATTACCGCATTTATGGCCGCTATTGCTGCACTTTCACAGTTTGATATTAAAAAAGTATTGGCCTATAGCACGGTGTCTCAATTGGGGTACATGGTCATGGCTATGGGAGTTGGTGCCTATTCCGCAAGTGTTTTTCATTTATTTACCCATGCCTTTTTCAAGGCAGGATTGTTTTTATCTGCAGGTGTGATTATTCATCAGCTGCACCAATTAGAGAACAAGGATATCAAATTTGATGCTCAGGATATGCGTGTCATGGGAGGTCTAAGGAAGTACATGCCGAAGACCTTTTTCGTTTTTCTTTTCTGCTCATTGGCCTTGATCGGCTTACCTGGTTTTTCGGGTTTCCTTTCTAAGGATGAGATCTTACTAAACTTATCCGTGTGGACAGAGATAAAAGGTGGTGGTTTTTACATCCCTCAGGTATTGGCCTTTGCTACAGTGGTGTTTACTGCATTTTATACTTGTAGAATGATATTGTTAGTGTTTTTTGGTGAGTTTAGGTTGCCAAATATAATTCCAGAGACGGTGCTCGAGGCAAGGCCTAAAGATGGTAATGCGTTGCTCATGGCCCCAATATTCTTATTGGCCGCCTTATCCACTAGCTTGTGGCTTGGTTTCACTGTGGACGGTGCGGAGACTTGGCTATCTCAATTGATTCAGACCCCAGTTTATCTAGTGCCTACATTCTATGCTGCACAAAGCTTGGTGGATGTGCCTGAAGAAGTTTTTCATGATTTCCACTGGATTGTCATGTCAATCTCTTTGGCGCTTGCCATTGCAGGTCTAGTGTTGGCTTATGTCTCGTTCAGGCCAGGTGCTAAAATGCAAAAACGCTTTATAGAGAAAAGAGAGCCAGCTGGTGTACTCGGCCAGGTTTCCTTTTATCATTGGTATCAAGATAGTTTATATCAAAAGATCATTATGCCCTTTTTATTGCTCACATCGAGGTGCCTGACCTGGTTCGATAGTGAGATTTTAGATCGTTTTGTCGTTGGGTTTACAAAAGCTCAGGTCGTGCTTGCTCACCTCGTGCGTTGGTTCGATGTATATATTGTCGATGGATTGGTGAGTCTCACTTCCTATTCAATTGGTAGAATGGGAATGATGACCAAGTCAATGCAAACGGGAAAAGTGCAATCCTTTATTGTGCTTAGTTTTGTTTTTGTTCTATTAATATTGCTGTTACTAGTTTTCTGATATGGCCAACCTGTTATCCTATATCATTTTTATCCCTTTAGTAGCCGCATTGGTTGTGGCCTTTTTGCCTAAAGGTTTAGAGAGGCTTTACAAATGGCTCGCATTGATCGCCATGGGCATGACCTTGATTGTGTCATTAGTAGTGGTTTTTGCCTTTGAAAGAGGTGCCAGTGGTTTGATCTCAGAAGAATCACACCTCCAATTCGTTGAAAAGGCGGATTGGTTCAGTATTTCTTTGGGTTCATTTGGTGAAATTTCTGTTGATTATTTTCTGGGCTTAGATGGAATTAATGTGACAATGCTTCTTTTAGCAGCAATTGTCTTATTCATTGGAGTGATTTCTTCATGGAATATGAAGAAGCAATTGAAGGGTTATTTTGCGCTTTATTTACTGCTATCCTCCTCAGTACTTGGCTGCTTTGTAGCCTTAGACTTCTTTCTTTTCTATCTCTTTTTTGAGTTCATGCTTCTGCCCATGTACTTCCTTATTGGTATTTGGGGAGGGCCTAGAAAAGAGTATGCTGCCATCAAATTCTTTTTATACACGCTTGCAGGCTCTATTTTTATTTTGATCGTGATGATTGGCCTATATAATTCTGTTTTTGACCCAATTAAAACAGCGGAGCAAATAGGAATGAATACCCTAGAGATGCCGGAAATGGTTTTGATAGATCAAGTGCAGGAAATGGTCGCTAATGGCGATGTCGACCAAAGTGACCTTGTCAAATCTTTTAACATGATCTATATGGCTGACGCAGCCAATTATGTGCCAGGCTCTTTACTTGAAAGATCGGGAATTGGACAGCTGATGGGACAGCCAGCTAGATGGATCGCATTTTTAGCGCTGCTCATTGGCTTTGCGATCAAACTGCCCGCATTTCCCTTTCACACTTGGTTGCCAGATGCTCACGTAGAAGCTCCGACACCGATCTCTGTAGTACTGGCGGGGATACTGCTGAAGATTGGAGGCTATGGTATCATCAGAACGGCTTATGCCATATTTCCTGATGCCGCTTTTCATTACGCATGGCTGATTGGCTTTTTCGGTATGTTCTCCATCTTATATGGTGCGATGAATGCTCTTGCCCAAAAAGACCTGAAGAAACTGATCGCATACAGTTCAGTTTCGCATATGGGCTTTGTTTTGCTTGGTCTTGCCGCCATGACAGTCGAAGGTGTATCTGGGGCCTTGTACCAAATGTTCTCTCATGGTTTGATCTCCTCTATGTTGTTTTTGATTGCGGGAGTATTATCAGATAGGACACATGATCGTTTAATAGAGAATTATGGCGGGTTGGCGACTAAGCTTCCTCATTATGCTGTTTTTACAGCAATAGCCTTTTTTGCATCATTAGGTCTTCCAGGTTTTTCAGGTTTTATCGCAGAGATCACAGTATTTATAGGTGCTTTTAAATCGGACATGGTCAATGGTGCTATTCCTTTTTGGATGCCTATAGTTTCGGCAATAGGCCTTGTGCTGGCAGCAGGATATTATTTATGGACATTGCAACGAATGTTCTTCGGTCAGTATTGGGTAAAGAATAAAGAGTGGACAGCTAAACTAACAGATCTGAATGTAAGAGAATATTTAATGTTTGTTCCCCTTGTGGTGTTGATACTCTTATTTGGGATCTTTCCCTCTACCTTATTCGATCTGATCAATGAATCAGTAATGGCATTTGTTGAACACATAAGCCCAGGTGCAGGAAGATGATAATCAATGCTTTCCAAAGTACTGGTTTATCGCAATGGCTTGAGCAGATCATCGCTAGCGCTCATTGGCTCCTACCCGAGATCATCCTCTTTATTACGATTATCCTATTGATCGTTTTTGATTTGCTGTTCAATAGAAATAAATCATTGGGTTTGATGGTGATTGCACTGATTGGTTTATTCAGTACAATGAGTATGCTCATGATGGAGTGGAGACAACTTTACGAGCCATTGACCTTTTTCAATCAAATGCTCATGCTCTCTAATATGAGCTTGCTCTTGAAAATGCTCTTTACTATAAGCGCTTTTGTAGTGATCTATCTAATGACCCAGCAGAGTAAAAAGGAGCAAGAGTCATTGAAGTCTAGTGAGCATTTGGTCATGCTCTTCACCATTCTTGTTGGGGCATTCTTAATGACCATGACCATGAACTTACTCCTGATCTACTTAGGGATAGAATTGGTTTCAATTGCTTCTTACATTATCACCGCGTTAAGCATGAACAGGCAACGTTCAGAGGCTGCTTTAAAATATTTGATCTTCGGTGCGGTTGCTTCAGCCATGATGCTCTATGGTATGAGCTGGCTCTATGGGTTTACAGGAACCCTTCAACTTGATTCAGTCAGTTTTTATGCCGGTTTGACCATGGTCGATACTTTTTCTTTAGGAATGGCATTGATCCTCACCTTGACCGGTCTTTTATTCAAATTGGGTGCTTTTCCAATGCATTTATGGTCGCCAGATGTTTATCAGGCAGCTCCAACGCCAATCGTTTCTTTCTTTTCGGTGGTACCTAAACTGGCTGCGCTGACCATCATCTTTAGGTTAGTAGGGAATGTGGGTGATCAATGGGATTGGACGCTCACATTAGGTGTTGTTGCCATCGCTTCGATGTTGGTGGGTAATCTTTCCGCACTTTGGCAAAAAGATGCAAAGCGTATGCTGGCCTTCTCCTCTATAGCGCACGCTGGCTTTTTATTACTGGGACTCGTAGCCCAATCTGATACTGGGAATCAGGCTTTTCTGTTTTATGGTATCGTCTATGCGATCATGAATTTTGGTGCATTTGCGCTGATACAGTATTTCGAGTTGAAAACAGGGTCGAGCCAAATGGATGATTGGAAAGGCTTAGGGAAAAGTCTTCCTTTTCAGACCATTTTAATGATTGTAGTTATGCTTTCTTTAACGGGTTTGCCCCCAACGGCAGGTTTCAATGCAAAGCTCTACTTGTTTTCAGCATTATGGGAGAGTTATTTAGAAAGCAGCTCGACTTTAGTTTTATGGCTATTTATTATAGGCTTGTTCAATACAGTGATCTCCTTGTTTTATTATTTAAAAATTCCATACCTCATGTTTATCAAAAATAGCCAGCAGGAAGGAGTTGGAGCAAACGTCAGTTGGCGGTTGAGTTTTATGGGCACTCTTTTGGTTGTGCCTTTGTTACTATTATTCTTTAGGTCAGATTGGTTTGTTGACCTAATGAATACTATTAATTTTGCATATTAGCAAGTGACATGAGCGAGCCTATTAAACATGAGTGTGGCATAGCCCACATTCGCCTCAGAAAGCCTCTCCAGTACTATATTGACAAATATGGTACACCGAAATACGCGGTAAGTAAGCTTTACATGATGATGCAGAAGCAATCGAATCGTGGACAAGACGGAGTAGGAGTAGCCAATATCAAAATAGGGGTTCCTCCCGGCAAAAGATATATAAGCCGTTACAGAACCATTAACACCAATCCTGTTGACGAGATCTTTGGTAAAATCGCTCGTAAATATGCCAAAGGGAAAAAGAAAGAGGGCTACGATCCGAATGATGCAGAATGGTTGAAGAATAACCTCGGTTTTTCTGGAGAATCTTGGCTTGGACATTTGCGATATGGTACTCACGGTAAGAACTCAATTGAGAGTTGTCATCCTTTCTTGAGACAAAACAATTGGAGAAGCCGTAACCTTGTAATGGCTGGTAACTTCAACATGACGAATGTTGACGAGCTTTTCGATGTCCTCATCGGCCTTGGACAGCACCCAAAAGAAAAGACAGACACCGTAACGGTGATGGAGAAGATCGGACACTTCTTGGATGAAGAGAACCAACGCATCTTCGATAAATACAAAGACAAATTAGAGAACGCTGAGGTCACCGAAAAGATCGAGACTGAGATGGATATTCAGCGCATCCTCAAAAGAGCATTCAAAGATTTTGATGGCGGTTATGCCATGGTTGGCTTATTGGGGCATGGGGCTTCATTTGTAGCAAGAGATCCAAATGGTATCAGGCCAGCCTTCAAATATATTGATGACGAGGTTGTTGTTGTCGCTTCTGAAAAGCAAGCCATCAAAGCAGCTTTCAATGTTAATTACGATGATATCTCCGAAGTTGAAAGAGGTCATGCCTTGATCATCGAAAGAGATGGTGATTACAAGGAAGTGCTCATCAATAAGCAGAAAGAATTAAAGGCTTGTTCATTTGAACGCATCTATTTTTCTAGGGGGAATGATCCTGAGATCTATAGAGAAAGAAAGATGCTCGGTAAACTTTTAGTGCCCCAGATCTTAAAAGCGATCAATTTTGACCTGAAGAATACAGTATTCTCCTACATACCAAATTCAGCGGAGGTCTCCTTCCTTGGTATGATGCAAGGGCTTGATGAATACTTAACCAAGAAGCAAAAGGAGGTGATCATTGATGGAAAACCTTCTTTAGATGATATTGACAACTTACTAAGCTTTAGGCCAAGGGTTGAAAAACTCGTGATCAAGGATGCTAAGCTTAGAACATTTATTGCTGATGACAATAGTCGAGACGATTTGGTCGCTAATGTCTATGACACCACTTATGAGGTTATCCGCAAGAAGGTAGACACCTTAGTGGTCATTGACGATTCCATTGTTAGAGGAACTACGCTAGAGAAGAGTATTCTCAAGATGCTTGATAAGCTGGAGCCTAAAAAGATTGTGGTGGTATCTTCGGCCCCTCAGATCAGGTATCCTGATTGCTATGGCATTGACATGTCGAAGATCAAGGAGTTTGTAGCATTCAGAGCCATGCAATCGCTCCTCAAAGAGCGTTTTCAAGAGAATAAAATTGATGAGGCCTATCATAAAGTACTCGCCAATATTGACAGTAGAAAGCAGCCAAATTATGTGCAGGAGTTGTACAATCAGTTCACTGACGATGAACTCTCAGCTAAGATCACAGAGATTGTTAGACCTGAAGGACTAAAAGCGGAGCTTGATGTGATCTATCAAACTGTGGACAACCTGCACAAAGCATGCCCAAAGAATCTAGGAGACTGGTACTTCACAGGAGATTATCCGACACCGGGTGGTATGCGCGTTGTGAATAAGGCCTTCATGAATTTCATGGAA
>CBFHYE010000125.1:0-8504 GCA_965659985.1 Roseivirga sp.
TTTTTTATGAACTTATTTTTTTTATTTAAGTTAGCCTTAAAGATGTTGTACTATAAAACATATAATCATAAGACTTCTACTGAATGGGTAACCTTTATCCATGGTGCGGGCGGAAGCTCTTCTATATGGTACAAGCAGATCAAAGCCTTTAAAAGTAATTTTAATGTGTTATTGATTGATCTTAGAGGTCACGGCAAGTCCCAAGAGATGTTCGAACGTTACTTCAGCAATGAGTACAATTTTGAAAACATTTCTAAAGACGTTATTGAGGTACTTGATCACCTTAAAATCAAGCAAAGTCATTTTGTTGGTATTTCGCTAGGAACAATCCTTATGCGAACGATCTGTGAAATAGCACCAGATCGTGTCAAATCATTGACGATGGGTGGTGCAGTTACCCGTATGAATATCCGCTCCAAGATATTGGTTGCTTTAGGGAATGCGACTAAAAAATTCGTGCCCTACATGTGGCTTTACAAGCTTTTTGCATGGATCATAATGCCAAGGAAGCGAAATGCCGAATCTAGAATTCTTTTTGCTGAGCAAGCAAAAAAGCTTTGCCAAAAAGAATTCATCAAGTGGTTTAATTTGACCTATAAATTGAATCCACTGCTTTCCTATTTTAATGAGAACGATACCAAGCTTCCTACGCTCTATTTAATGGGAGATGAGGATTATATGTTTTTGCCTCAGGTAATCAATTTGGTGCGTTCTCACGAGAACTCTTCCTTAGAAGTCATTCCCGATTGCGGGCATGTCTGTAATGTAGAGCAGCCCAATCTTTTCAATCATCATGCGATCTCATTTATAAATAGCCAATCTAAATAGATTTTGAAAAGGCTTGATTTATAGTATATTGATAGCTTATGGCATGCATGAAATCAAATTTTCAAGTACTAATAATTCTTTTATTCGCCTGCATTTTAGGCTGCTCTTCTGGTAAGGAAGTAGAATCCGCTTCATCTGATCAGCAATCACAAGGCTTACTGGTAAGCAACGAAAATGATGAGTTTCACGATCATTCTGAATTCTCTGATATTCCAGATGAATTGCCAGATCTGGCAGCGATCAGGGAAAGGGGAGAGCTTAGAGTAATTGTTGATAATAGTTCTACCAGCTATTTCATTTATAGAGGTAGAAGAATGGGTTTTGAGTATGAACTGTTGCAAAGAATGGCAGATGATCTTGACCTAGACCTCAAGATATTAGTAACCTCAGACCTTGAACAAGCATTTGAATTGCTCAATCGTGGAACTGCCGACTTGATGGCTTATCACCTTACGATCACTTTAAAACGAAGAGAGATTGTAGATTTTACCTATCCTCATACGGAGATCAGACAAGTATTGGTGCAGAGAAAGCCACAAAACTGGAGGAAGATGAAGCTTCACAATATTGAGAAAACGTTAATAAGAGACGTAGTCGATTTGGGGGGTAAGGAGATTCACGTTCGAAAAGGTTCTTCTTACGAAGAAAGGCTAGAGAATTTGGCGAATGAAATTGGAAATGAGATCAAGATTGTCAGTCGTCCTGCAGCAGCAGCTGAAGAACTGATCAATGAAGTTTTAGAAGGAAAGATCAAGTATACTGTAGTTGACGAAGATATCGCCAAGATCAATTATTCTTATCATAGAGCATTAGATGTGAATACCCCTGTGAGTTTTCCTCAGCAAATCGCCTGGGCAGTGAGGAAGGAGTCACCAGAATTGAAAAAGACCGTTGATGACTGGTTGAAAGCTCTTCATGCGACTTCAGATTATCAGACCATATACGATCGTTATTTTAAGTATGTAAAATCACAACGTAAGAGAGCGCAAGATGATTATTCAAGTCTTAGTGGCAATATTTCTCCCTACGATGATATGATCAAAACGCATGCGCGTGAAATTGATTGGGATTGGAGATTGCTTGCTGCTCAGATCTATCAAGAATCAAGGTTCGACCCTAAAACAGTTTCTTGGGCTGGTGCTCAGGGCTTAATGCAACTCACTAAGAACACGCAAAAAGAATATGGCCTAAAAGAGCCCTTCGATCCGGAGAAGAACATTGCCGCTGGTGTTCAGCATATACAGTGGTTAGAAGATTATTGGATCGAAAGAATTCCTGATAATGATGAACGCCTCAAGTTTGTTTTGGCCTCATATAATACCGGTCATGGGCATGTTCAAGATGCTCGTAAATTGGCAGAAAAATATGGCGCTGACCCTAACGTCTGGTACGAAAATGTGGAGAAGTATCTTTTGTTAAAATCTAGTGCTAAATATCACCAAGATCCTGTGGTGAGTTATGGATATTGTAAGGGTGCTGAACCCACAAACTACGTACGTGAGATCTTAGAAAGACATAAAGAATACATGAACTTCTTTGAGGCTGATAAAATGGAGGATTCAGAAGTTATCTCGTCACTTTAATTGAAGTCCTCAGCCATTATTTTGGCTGACAAAAGGCATAGAGGGATGCCTCCTCCAGGATGTACACTGCCCCCGACGAAGTAAAGATGTTTAATGTCTTTTGAGAAGTTCGGATGTCTTAAAAAAGCTGCAAACTTACTATTCGAGCTGTTACCATAAAGTGAGCCGCCAATAGAGCTTGTTTTAGATTCAATGAGTCTTGGGTCGAGCAATTCTTCAACCTCGATCAATTGCTCAATGTCCTCATTTAGAGCGGAAGAAAGCTTTTTTAGAATAGACTTTCTAGCCTTTTCAATGAGTTTATCCCAGTCTTGACCATTATTATTGGGTACATTGATCATTGTAAACCAATTCTGACTACCATCGGGGGCATCGTCTGGCTTGTGTGTCGAAGTGATGTTTACATAAACTGTTGGGTCATCAAATAGATCACCTTTTTTGAAAATGTGATCAAATTCTTTTTTGTAATTACTTGAAAAGAAAATGTTATGCAGGTCTAGTTGCTTAAATTCTTTTTTAATGCCCCAGTAGAATATTAGGGCCGAGCTTGAACGAGGTTGTTTTAGGATCTTTTTTGGTTGCTTTTGCTCTTTTAATAATTGTTTATAAGTCCCCATGACATCCATATTACTTATCACTCTGTCAGCCTTATGGAAACCCATGCCAGTGTCTATACCTTTAGCCTTTCCATCATGGACTACAATGCGGTCAACTTTTGTCTCAAACATGAATTTGACACCTTGCCTTTGAGCCAAGTGAAATAAACTATTCGTGATGTCATGCATTCCTTTTTTTGGAAAGTAGGCCCCAATGCCAAATTCAAGGTGAGGAATGATATTTAATGTAGCAGGCGTTTGATAAGGATCAGAACCGTTGTATGTGGCATATCTATTGAAAAGCTGAACCGTTTTTGAGTTTTTAAATAAGCTTTCATTAGCCTCATTCATGCTTCGGTTAAAATCGAATTTGTTAAGATTGGCGTAGGCTTTAAATGCTGATGACCCTAGCCAAGTACTTGCCTTGTGAAGCGATTTATGCATGAAAAGTGGTGAGAGCTCATTGTATAGAAAAGAGCTTTTATCAAGTGCTTTTTCTATATTTTTTCTTGGTTCTTCAAGTTTGTTCTCAAATTCTTGAAGCAACTTTTCTTGATCTGACCAAGCGTTCAATGTGGTCCCATCAGGATAAAAGTACTTACATGTATTTTCGAGTTTTTTGTAATCGAAATGCTCATTTGGATCTTCTCCGCATAGTTTGAAAAGTTCTTCAACTTGTTCAGGTAGCGTAAATAAGGATGGTCCAGCATCAAATCGATAACCATTTATTTCGAATGCTGTCAATTTACCGCCTGGATAGCTATTCGACTCGAAAACGGTGACTTGATAGCCTTCTCTTGCCAATCTAATGGCTGAAGCAATACCAGCAATTCCAGAACCAATAATTGCTACAGATTTGGCCATAGCTGTCAGAGGGGAGTTTGATTTATTTGAATTATTTCAACTGACAAGATTGAGCGTATATCTGTATTTTCCAAGTCTCTAGAGGAGAAGCTTTGGTTCATATTAAAGAGCAATCAAAGTAATTAGAATTACAGAGCATATCGCTCCACATTCAGTAGCGGAGAATTATAAGAGGACTTGTTGTCAATTATATCTTCAGCTAATAATTGGCCTGTAATTGGCCCTAGGGTCCAACCTAACATCGCATGACCAGTGCCCACACTGAGGTTCTTGTAAGTCGAAACCCTTCCAATATAGGGTAGCCCATCAGGTGTAACTGGTCTTAAACCTGCCCAGGGTTCGATCTTCGAAAAGTCATAATCCTGAAAAGTAGGAATCGCTTCCTTTACCGATTCGATAATGCCATTAACTCGTGGTCTGGTGATTTTGTGATTGATCCCTGCTAATTCCATTGTGCCAGCAATGCGAAGGCCATCAAGCATCGGAGAAGTAGCAATCTTACCTTCAGCTAAAATTGATGGTAGTTTTGGCATCTTTTCAGGCTGCATTAAAAAGCTGTAGCCTTTTCCTGCCTGAAGGGGCATAAAAACGCCTATTTTTTTCATCAATAAGGGTGTCCATGCACCTGAGGTCAATACAAATTCATCGGCTGTAAACTCCTCATTTTTTGTAGTCAGGGAGTGTATTTTACCCTTCTGAATTTTGATGTCCGTGATTTCTGTATTGAATTGAAATTGAACTCCCCTTGAGCTGAGCAGTGCCTTAAAGCTGCTCATGAATCGATGAGGGGTCATCCAGGCATCGCAGTCGAAATAGACAGCACCCGCCATTTGATATTGAAGGTTAGGCTCGAGCTTTTCAGTTTCCGTTCGATCGATTTGATAAGCAGAGAGACCCAAACGGTTAGCAATCTCAACCAGTTCAATTTCATGCCGAAGGGTTTCTTCTTTCTGGCAAACGATCAAAAGTCCAGGTTTGTGATAACCTGCTTCTATCTTCTCATCCTCAAGGATTTCTTCATAGAGCAACTGACTTCTTACTGTCAATTCATACAATACAGGAATGGCCGCCTTTACACGTTGGTCGGTAGACGCTTTTTTGAACAATAGCCCCCACTTCAAAAGGTCAAGATTGAAACGAGGTTTGATATAAAAAGGGCTTTTACTATCGAGCATCCATTTGAGACCTTGGTTAATGATACCTGGGGAGGCTAAAGGAATGAGGTGGCTTGGTGAGACATAACCAGCGTTACCGTAAGAGCAATTATTGGAACCATCATTTTGTTCAATGATCGTTACTTTACAGCCTGCTTTATTCAAATAATAAGCAGTGGAGAGTCCGACAATTCCTGCCCCTACAATAATGACTTTCTTCTCTTTCATTAGATTACTTGAAACCCATGTGCAAAAGGATCATCTTCTTTATCAATCAAGATCGTGTTATAACCCGTGACCTTTGCCCAACCTTGAATACTCGGAATAATGGCTTCTTTGTCACCAATATTTACAGCTTCCTCAACTCGGCCTACGAACTGACTTCCGATTATACTTTCGTGAATAAACTGATGCCCAACTTTCAATTGACCCTTAGCCGCAAGCTGGGCCATTCTTGCAGATGTACCGGTGCCACAAGGTGATCGGTCTATTGCTTTTTCACCATAGAAAACAGCATTTCGAGAAGTAGAATCCGACTTGATTGGTTTTCCTGTCCATTGGACATGAGAAAGTCCATTGATTGCCTCGTTCAAAGGGTGAATAAATTGATACGCCTCATTTAAACCTTTTCGAATAGCACGGCTCCATCCGATCAATTCTCCGACAGAATAATTGGCAAGGTCAGAGTAGTTGGCTTGTGGTTCGATAATCGCATAGAAATTCCCGCCATAAGCGACATCTAAGGTCAGCTGGCCCAGATCAGGACAATCCACCTTTAATGATTCCGCTGCAAGAAAAGATGGTACATTTGTCAATTTAACCGTTTTGACTTTCTTGCCTTCTTGCACATAATCAACCAAAACTAGACCTGCTGGAGTTTCTAAGCGTAAATGGCCAGGTACTTTTGGTTCAACCAAACCTTCCTCGATCATAATGGTAACGGTCCCGATCGTACCATGTCCACACATGGGCAAGCAGCCACTGGTTTCAATAAAAAGTACTGCGATATCATTTTCAGGGTCAGCTGGTGGGTAGAGTATGCTACCAGACATCATATCGTGACCGCGAGGCTCGAACATAAGACCTGTTCTGATCCAATCATAGTTCTTTTGAAAATGAGCTCGCTTCTCTTGAATGGTTTTACCTTTCAATTGCGGACCACCGCCTGCAACAAGTCTTACTGGGTTGCCACAAGTATGCGCGTCAATGCAAAAAAATCTTTTCACGGGTTATTCATTTGTGGTTGAGGTTTGCGCGATGTATTTATCAATGACTTTTTCCATTAAAGGAATGGTTAATGTACCCTGAGATAGCAAGGCATTGTGAAATTCTCTAATGTCAAAATCATCACCAAGTTCGGCTTCCGCCTTGGCACGGATCTCTCTAATTTTTAATTCCCCCATTTTGTAGGAGAGCGCCTGGCCGGGCCATGAGATGTATCGATCTGTTTCAGTTGTACATTCGTGAATAGATAAGGCCGTGTGTTCGGCCAGATAGTCGATCACCTGCTGTCTTGTCCATCCAAAAGCATGGATACCGGTATCAACGACAAGTCTGCACGCACGCCACATTTCATAGGTCAATCGACCAAAGTCATCATATGGCGTTTCATACATTCCCATCTCGATGCCGAGGTATTCTGAATACAATCCCCAACCTTCGCCAAAGGCAGAGATGTACATGTTTTGTCTAAATCTTGGAAGCTCAGATAGCTCTTGCGTAAGAGCTCCTTGCAAATGGTGGCCTGGAACTGCTTCATGTAAAGTGAGTGAAGGCATTACATAAAGAGGTCTTGATGGAAGATCGTAAGTGTTGACCCAGTATTCTCCAGCTCGGGTGCTATTGATGTTTGCACCTGAGTATCTACCCCCTGTATATTTTGGTGCCAAATGTGGAGCCACGGGCTCGACAGTGTATGGCTGACGAGGTAGTTTACTGAACAAGGCGGGTAGTTGGCCATCTGCTTTTTTACTCAAATAAGCCGCATACATTAATAGCTCCTTAGGTGTTTTGGGATAAAACTGAGGGTCAGTTCTTAAGAATTGAATAAAATCTGTTCTTGTACCTTCAAAACCTGCAGCTTCTTTCACCTTTTCCATCTCGGCCAAGATCCTATCGACTTCCTTTAGGCCTATTTCATGAATCTCCTTAACAGTGAGATCGGTGGTTGTAAAGTGTTCAGCTCGTTTTTGATAATATTCTTGACCCTGTGGCCAATGGGAGGCACCGATCTCTTCTGGCGCGTTTGGCAAATATTCATCTTCGAAAAAGGCTTTGACTTTTTGATAACCAGCAAGTGCACCATTTAGAACAGCTTCTTTTCCGTTCTCTTGTAGGTGGATTTTTTCTTTTTCCGAGAATGAAGCAGGTATGTTCTTAAAGGGTTCGTAGAATTTACTATCCTCATAATTCTCTACCAAATGAGTTTCCCAAGTCACATCATAGCCGTCTAAAATGGCCTTAGGTTGAGCAATACCAAGTTTTAAGCCCTCACTCATCAAAGTGATGTGCTGATCTACGTATTCAGGGAAGGCTAATAGATCATCGATGTATTTTTCAAAGTCTTCTGGCTTATTAAATCGGTATCTATTTGGTCTGTTGGCAAAGCGAATATGAAATCCCGCATCTACTAAAATGGGGTTCAAATAGCTTTTATACTGGTAAGTGGTGATGTCATTTTGAAGATCATAAGCCATCAATTCTGCCGTGATCTGATCTGTTAATTCGAACTTAGAAAGATCTAAGGCATTGATCTTTTCGATCATTTCAAGAGCAAAATCAGATCGTTGTTTAAAGTCATCCTCTATGTATCGGCCAAGCGGATAGTCTTTGCGTTCATCATCCGTCATTACCCGAAAGCTGCTGTATTCTTCAACCAATGCGTTGAGCTCTTCCTTTGGAGAAGAGCAGGCCATGATGGCTAGACTAAGAAAGACAAGCAATTTCTTCATCATACTGGGTTTTGTGTCCAATCATTGTTCACCAATCGCCAGATTTGACTTGGGTTAGCATCTTGCAATTCGCGCGGTAATCGCTTGTCGGGCCAGCTTTGGAAGGCTACGGAACGTGTAAACCTAATGATGGCATCACGACCAACCGAGGTGTACTTTCCACTGGTTGAAGCGGGATAAGGGCCTCCATGGTGCATAGAAGGACAAACCTCAACTCCTGTAGGAACACCATTACAGATGATTCTTCCAACTCTATCTGTTAATGCCTCAATGGTTTTAGAGAACTGATCAATATCTTTTTCAGTAGCCATAAAAGAACCAGTAAGCTGTCCTTCAAGAGACTGAATTACCCTTAATAACTCTTCATTTCCTTCACATTCAATAACTATAGTGAATGGGCCAAATACTTCATGATGGAGTTCTGGGTTTTTAATGAATGCTGAACCTTTCACTTTTGCACAGCCTGGTTTTCCAGCTGTATCAGCTTTGGCTAGGGCTTCTACCCCTTGAGCGGCAGTTACTTTGGAA
>CBFHYE010000126.1:0-7805 GCA_965659985.1 Roseivirga sp.
CCAGTACTTGCAGTCTGAGCAACAAATTTATCGTGAGCAAATAATCCGTAAACCAATTGATTCACACTGTTCACTGAAGTTCTCGATGACGTAGTTTCTCTGTAGTTGAATCCTAACAATCCATTTAGAGAGAAATCATTATTAAACCTCTTGTTAAATAGAAGGTTAGCAACATGATCTTTCCAAACAGATGTTCTTGTAGAGGTATTATAATAACCGTCATTATCTCCAGAACCAGAACCTCTGTTGACCGTTCTGTCATTGTTCTGAGTATAATTATCAATAGAGAATCTATACTGAGCAGTCAACCAATCAGTCAAGTCATAGGTCAATTGGATATTACCAAAGAACCTTTGAAGTTGCTCCATATCAGTCTTGTTGTTCAAATTCCAACGAGGGTTTTCAATGTTTGAACCTCTTCGGTAATAAACATTAGAACCATCTATAGGTGATTGGTAAGGCAAACCCATCAGATCAATAGATCGTGGCGTAAATAGTACAGCAGCAAATAAACCTGTACCTCCACCACCAAATGCCGGGTTAGTCAATGGTCTTCTGATCTCAGAATCAACATAATTAAACGTACCCTGAACCTTCAATCCATTTTCAAGCTCAGTTTTAATACCTAATCCAAAGTTATTTTTCTTTTGGTAATTAGAGTTTCCACCACCACGCATCTCATCGAGTTGAGGAGTAAATCCACCATCATCAAGATAGGAATAAGTAGCACTCACAGAACTTCCATTCCCTAAGTCTTTGGAAACTGCCAATGAAGTATTAAAAGTCATTGCCGGATCTGCGAAAAAATCCTCTACACCTGTATAAGGTTTATAATCATATCTTTGACCAATAAACTCTGGAAAGTCATCATTATACTGAGCCTGATCATAAGGATGAGCGATCTGACCATTAGCGTCAATACCGTTACTACCCCTAGTATCAAAAGAAGGACCCCAAGTAGAGAAGAACCAGCCAAAGTCGCCAGAGAAACCATTTCCATAGACATTTTGGTAGTCAGGAAGGTTGGCAACTTTAGTACTTGAAACTTGCTGAGAAAAACTTACTTCAAATCCTTTAGAAGCATTTGCTCCAGCTTGACCGTTCTTAGTTGTAATCAAGATCACACCATTTCTACCTGCTTCACCGTATAGCACGGTTGCCGATAGACCTTTTAAGATCGAAACATTCTCGATTGTTTGAGGATCCAAATCCAAGAAACGAGAAGAAGCAGCACCACCACCTGAGGCGAAACTACCATCATTATTCGTATCTGAGTTGAAAGGAACACCATCAACAACGAAAAGCGGTTGGTTTGAACCTGAGATAGAAGAGTAACCTCTAATAATCACGTTGGTACCAGAACCAGCCATACCCGATGTTTGAGCAATGTCCACACCAGTTGCCTTACCTCTTAAAAGCTTGGCAACATCTTTTTGCGTTCTGGCCTGAAGTTGACTTTTGTCCAAAGAAGCAACACCATAACCTAGAGATGCCTTCTCTTGAGTAACACCTAGTGCAGTCACAACGACCTCACCCGCATCCGTTATTTCCGGTTGCATTGTTACATTAATTGTCGTTTGGCTTCCAACAGTTATTTCTTGAGCTGTATAACCCAAGAACCTGAAAACCAAAACTGCGTCATTCCCTGGAACAGAGATGCGATAAGTACCATCCGCATTGGTCGGAACCCCTGTGGTAGTACCCTTGAGCAATACGGTTACTCCTGGTAAGCCCTGATTCGTTTCATCAGTAACTGTACCCGAAACAGTACGCTCTTGTGCCTGCGTATAAACGCACACAAGCACTGACATTAGCATTGTCAGTAATACTCTCTTCATAGTAAGTAGTTTTAGTAAAAAATTAAAAATTTATACATCGGTTGAACTATCAAATCTAAGACAATAGATAACTAATGAAAACAAACGCAATAAAAAATATACACATAGATAAGCCGTATAAGACAGTATATTATTTTGTAAAAAGGGAGGATATAGTGACTGTTCACAACAACAATAAGGCTATACCGAAATTAACTTTTGTTAACATTTAGTTAATAATCGTTTGCACAAAATTTTGTTCTGAAATCAATACACACAAAAAAAGGGGCTATTAGCCCCTTTTTTATACCGCTTTCATTAATATTCTTAACCTTTTCGCTTTTTCGCTTCGATCTGGTCTGCTAAAAGCAATAAACTTTCTTTCAAATATACATCTTTGAGGTCTGCTAAGGAGCGATCTGCTACTTTGTTTGCTTCCAATTCTCCTAATGAAGACCCAATTTTCACACGAGCTGCTCTTTCTTCTTCAGCCTTAGTTTGCTCGGCTTTTCTATCTTGATAATTCAATGACACGATGGTTTTACTTCTGTTCTTTATAGCCCGGTCAATATCATATTGAAGATCTACCAATCCTTGATCGGTCTTCATTCTTTGATTATGCCTAGTCTTTAACTGTGCAATCAAATTATCATCTACATAATTTAAAGGCTGAAAGCTGGCAGAAGGAATTTTATCCCATGGCATGGCGCTAGGTTTTGAACTTTCACCGAACTCCTCAGCGCTAAAAGCAGACGGATAAGGAATATCAGGACTTACACCTAAGTGTTGTGTACTACTACCCGTCACACGATAGAATTTAGCCATGGTGAATTTGATCAATCCAAGCTTCTCATCCTCTACTCCCCTTAAAAAGGCATTTAATTCTCTCACATTTTGAACGGTGCCCTTTCCATAAGTCTGTTCACCGACAATCACCCCTCTTTTGTAATCTTGAATAGCGCCCGCAAAAATCTCAGAAGCCGAAGCCGAAAATCTATTGACCAAAATATTCATCGGGCCTTCATAGAACATCGACTTATTGTCATCATTCATCTTATCGATTTTGTCATTGCTGTATTTCACCTGAACAACAGGCCCACCCGGTAAGAAAAGCCCCGTCATATTGATGGCTTCAAAAAGTGCACCACCACCATTGTTTCTCAGGTCGAGCATAATCCCATCAGCACCTTGTTCTTCAAGTTCTGTTATTAAACTTTTAACATTGTTAGTTGTGCTATTGTAGTTGACTGGGTCAACTTCCATTTCATCAGCATTCACATAAAAATCTGGTACAGTGATGACACCCATTTTGTAACTTGTACCATTCTCAGTAAATTCAACAATTTGGCTCTTTGGCTTAGCATCATCCAAGTTGATCTTATCTCTCACGAGGTTAACCACCTTTGTAGCGCCACCTGCATTTGAACCCGCCGGAAGTAATTCCAATCTCACCAAAGTACCTTTTGGACCTCTGATCTGCCCAGCCACTTCATCACTTCGCCAGCCTATGGTATTGATCATTTCGCCATCGGCACCTTGTGCCACACCTACCACACGATCATCTTTATTGATCTCACCACTTAAAAAGGCTGGTCCCCCAGGTCTCAATTCAACGATCCTGGTAAAATCATTGTCTTGCTGTAGTGTTGCACCAATGCCCTCCAAAGACTTTTTGCTTTGCATTTCAAAATCTTCAGCATTCAGCGGTGTAAAATAGCTTGTATGTGGGTCGAATGCCTCTGTCACTGAATTCATAAAGATTTCGAAGACATCATTGTTATTGTACTTGTCCACATTGCTTTGAAAACGCTCGTATCTGCTAACCAATACTTCCTCTATCTTCTCCTGCTCTGAACCACTCAGCTTTAAATTGAGCGCTTGACTCTTAATGTTTTTTCTCCACAATTCATCAAGGTCTTCCATCGACTGAGCATAAGGCATTTTCTCCCGATCTAACTCAATACTTTCTTCTTTATCAAAATCAAATCGAAGTTTAGAACGCTCCAATGCATAATTCAAGCGATCATCTAGTCTTTTCTTATAGATATTAAAAATAAAGAATGGAGTGACGAGGTTACCGTTTTTGAGGTCATCATCAATAGAGAAACGATACTTCTGAAAAGAACGAATGTCAGAAGCCATAAAATAATTCTTATTCCCGTCTAATGCCCCAATGAAATTGTCAAGGATCACTGAAGACAGAGAATCATCTAGATCGATGTCTCTATAATGATAATAGTCTAGGATCTGCGTGATGATCCTCGCTTCCTTCATGTGGGAGGCAGTCGGTTGAAAGTATTCTGTTGAATCGTATTCCGCAACCGCTGTGCTCAGACCTAATAAGAGCAACAGATTTATCCATAGTATTTTTCGCATAACTTTCTTCAATGATTTTGAGCACTCGCCTTTTATCGAGAAGGACCTTAAAGGTAGCAAAATCTAAGTTTCGTGCTTAGCCTTTGCTATACAGTTCTTCTATTATACAGATTATTAACAGATGTGTTACAAATGATTTGCCAGACCTTGTTAAAATTTGCTAAATCATTCATATCTCAGGGCATTAATAGGATTTGATGTTGCCGCTTTAATACTCTGAAAGGTTACGGTGATAATGGCGATACCAAATGCCACGATTGCTGATAAAATGAACCAAAGTGGATCGATCTCTACTCGATATTCAAAATCACCTAACCAAATATTCATGATATAATAAGCTAAAGGAGCTGCCAATAACATAGCCACTAATATTAACATTGAGAACTGCTTGGACAGTAACACGACAATTCCACCAACAGAAGCTCCTAATACTTTTCTCACCCCGATCTCCTTCGTCTTTTGCTCTGCCGTAAATGCCGAAAGCCCAAACAAGCCAAGGCATGCAATAAAAATGGCCAACCAGGTAAAGCTGAAAACCAATTGACCAAACTTCTCATCGGAAGCGAATTGCTGACCAAACTCTTCATCAAAGAAACCATACTCTAAAGGATTATTAGGGAATATTTCGTCCCATGCGGACTGTACGAAAGCAATGGTTTCGGCAGTACCTTCAGAATTGAACTTAAGCGCTAAATTACCACCACCATTTGGATTGAAGAGCATAGCCAAGGGTTCTATCTTATGTCTCATATTGGTGAAATGAAAGTCTTTTACCACTCCAACAACTGTTCTTTGCTGATTCCCAAAAGTAATGGTTCTTCCTACGGGTTCTTCCCAATTCAATTCTTTGGCCATCGCCTCATTGATCAAAACGGCCTCAGTAGGGTCAGTTGCCATTTCGCGATCATAACCTCTACCATCGATCACTTCCATATTCATAAGCTCCATGAAATGCTCATCGAAACTAAATACTGAAATGATCCAAGTATCTTCCTCCGCTACACCTTCTGGTCTTACCCCTCTTCGACCAAAAGTTCGGCCTGGCATACCTTGGGTTCTTGCCGTATTCATTATATAAGGACTCTGTTCTAGTTTATTGATCAACACCGGAAGATCAGATTGTAGACTTGGGTGGCTGACATTCACTGTCATCACTTGCTCGGGATCAAATCCCTTATCAATATTCCTTTGGTGCTGAAGCTGATCATAAACAATGGCTGTACCAATGATCATGACAGCTGAGATGGTAAATTGAAAGATGACTAAACCTTTTCTGAGTGCCACTCCTTTCGAACTGGTTTTGAAGGCTCCGCGAAGCGTGGAAATAGGATTGAACGCGGAAAGCATAAAGGCAGGATAGCTACCCGATAGCACACCTAATAGTACGGCAAATGTTAGTCCAGCTAAGACCCAAACAGGTTCCGACATAAGATAAAGCGCCAAATTTCCTTCAACTGGCAAACTCATCAAAGGTCCAGTTAAGGCAACAATAACTAAAGCGACTAGCAAAGAGACCAAACACAAGACGACTGATTCAATAATGAACTGATTGATCAATTGAGCCCTAAAAGCACCGAACACTTTTCGAACACCTACCTCTTGGGCTCTATTAGCAGACCTAGCCGTTGAAAGGTTCATAAAATTGAAAGAAGCAATGAGTATCACAAAGACCCCAACAGCGGCTAAGGTGTATACATACCCAGAATCTGTCTTATTGAGATTATAATTTTCAAATAGAATACCACTTGACTCTAAATGGACATCGGACAACGGTTGCAGCGTTACCTTAAAGTTGTCTCCTACATCATTGGCTCTTATTAGTTCTTCCATTTTTGCCTCCACATTGTCCTCCGACTCAGGATTGGCCATTTCTACATAAGTGACCATAGAGATGCTTTGCCAAGAATTCAAGAATTGATAAAAGCCTGAAGTCGTATCTGCCTGCTCCATCGAAACGATCACATCGAAATTCAAATGTGAATTCTCGGGTACATCTTCCATCAAGGCCACTACTTCTAAACCTGCTTGATTTCCAATATCTATGGTTTTACCAATTGGGTCATCCCTCCCAAAGGTCTTTTCAGCCATGGATTGACTCACCACAACGGTATTGGGTTGCTGCAATGCTCCTTCTGTGTCTCCATCTATCAATTTGAAGTCAAACACTTCAAAAAGGGAAGGCTCTGCGTAAGCAAAATGCTCTGTATAATAACCTTGCTGCTCATGAGTGATCAATTGCCTACCTTGGGGAATCATTCTCACCCGATTGACTATTTCAGGAAAGTCTTCGTCCATGGCCGCGCCTAATGCCGGCAATGTTATGCCCACCAAATTACTGCTGACCCCTAATGCTTCATCAATGGTCAAGACTCTAAATATATTTTCAGATCTTTGATGGAATTTATCGAAACTGGTTTCGTATTGCACGAATAAGAAGATCAGCATACAGCAGGCAAAACCAATCGAAAGCCCCAGGATGTTGATGATCGATGTGTTGCGGCTTTTCAGAAGACTACGAAAAGCGATCTTGAGATAGTTTTTTAACATGACCTTTGTTTTTGACTATTTGAATCTAAAAAGTAAAAAGTTCGATTCTGAATTATTTTACGTAAGTGGTTTCTTACTTGATATTAAGCTTGTCTTGTGCCAGTTCGATTGCCTTATCAAATGCAGTCTCAGCACTAGTGCGAATGTGAGGTTCTATACCTACACCTTCCCAATTGGTTTTGGTCACTGGATTGATCGCTCTACCCTGGGGCACATTGACTAAAAAGCCATCGCCAATCACCATTGGTCCTCCGGGATGTGCTCCTCCACCGGTGGTTTCTCCGATGATGGTCGCCCTTTTTAGGTTTTTCAAATTGTAAGTAAATTCCTCAGCTGCCGAAAAAGTATAATCACTAGTTAATATATAAAGCGGAAGGTCGGGTTTATGCATACTTACATCATCAGGCATCGTCCAACTTTCCTCATATCGATCAGCAGGACGCCAATAAAAAGTATTCAAGTGAACGGGTTCTTCCCCAAATAAATAGCTAGAAATAAAACGAATCATAGATGGAGAACCTCCTCCATTTTGTCTCAGATCAATGATTAAGGCATCTGTTTGAATTAATACATCCATCGCCTCTCGAGCTGTTTCCTCTGCAGGCCCCAAACCTGCAAAACCTCGGAGATCTAAATATCCAATATTGCCTTCAAGGATAAGAACCTCTTCAAAACCATAGTTTTTTTGCTCCGCCCTGCCACCTGCTGGAATTACTGTTTTCATGGCTTCTACACGGTCAGGACTATACCTGACACGAATATGTTTATCGTTCTGAACAAACTTTAAGTCTCGATCAAGTACTCGGGCAAATGCCTCAGGCGAGTCTAACCCATCGTAAGCACCGCTTGCATACTTACGCTTAATGAGATCATGCATCTCCTTTCCTTTTTCAGGAAAGACATAATTTCGATTCATCAGATCAGCCAGCCGATTGATGACCTTTTCTTGATCAAATTCTTGGGCTGTTAGACCTGTGACCAACAGGAAAAGCAGCCAGATTGAAGTGAGTTTCTTAACCATTTGCTAATTTTAGTAAGTACTTACGGTTAATCAAAATTATTGTT
>CBFHYE010000127.1:0-7159 GCA_965659985.1 Roseivirga sp.
TTCTTATACGCTCGCCCTTTGAATCCAATCCAGATCAGCATAGGTACCCAAATCAGGTCATTCATCAAGAGGTGGAAAATGGCTTTATCACCCACTTGTTGTTCTAAGATGGCGTAATAGAACCAAATAGATCCACCAATCTTTGTGAAGGCCCCGAAAAAGGGCAGATACCAAAATTTTCCAGGGTGAATGGCAGTTGCCAAATAAATTCCCGCCATTAAAAGAACACCTCTGCCTTGATAGGTAATCAATGCTGGGGCTTCCAGATCGGGTGTTTCTAATACCCAACTGTAGAAGGTGCTCGGGAACCAGCCAATAAAAATACCCCATAGGACATTATAGGCAGCAGCGATCAAAAGAAAGCCGCGCATCCAATGAGGAAAAATCGTTTGTTGCGTCTCCATCGATTTTATAACTTATCAGCTTCGCAATAGTTGAAAAATAATTGACCAAAACTAATCATAAGGCTATGAGACTTCCTAAGATATTTCTATTCATCCTATTTGGGGCTTCGCTCTTTTTTGCTGGCTTTAAAGTCGCTCAAGAAATTGCGCTTGCACCAAGTGATGTAAAAGGAGCGCAAAAAATACTTGATCTGAATTTTGATGACAATGAGATCAAGCAATTGCTACCCAATTTGAATCGCGGATTGAGAGGAACTCAAGAGCTTCATGCCTATGAAATAGACAACAGTGTGCCGCCAGCGCTTTGGTTCAACCCGCCTAAAGGCGGAAAGCCAATACCGGATAAGCAAGAAAAGATTCAATGGGGTTTTCCTAAGAATGTAAACCTTCCTGCAAACCGTAATGAACTTGCATTTTATACGGTAGCAGAACTCTCAGTTTTGATTAAGGAAAAGAAGATCAGTTCTGTGGAGTTGACGGAGTTCTTTATTGACAGATTGGAGACCTATGGTGATACTTTGGAGGCTGTGATCACGATCACGAAAGAAAGAGCTATGGAATCTGCCAAAAGGGCTGATGAGCTATTGGCCAATGGCACCTATTTAGGACCATTACATGGGATACCTTACGGAGCAAAAGACCTCTTAGCCGTACCAGATTACAAAACCACTTGGGGAGCGGGTCCTTATAAAGACCAAAACCGAGGAGACGAATTGGCAACGGTAATCAGAAAACTCGATGAAGCTGGTGCAGTACTGGTCGCAAAATTGACACTTGGTGCTTTGGCCATGGGCGATGTTTGGTATGGCGGAGTGACCAAGAATCCTTGGGATCTAGAGCAAGGGGCTAGTGGCTCTTCTGCAGGGTCTGGTTCTAGTACTTCAGCGGGCTTAGTACCTTTTGCATTAGGTACCGAGACCTTAGGTTCAATTGTTTCTCCTTCTACGCGAAATGGTGTAACAGGTCTACGCCCAACTTTTGGTAGGGTGAGTCGTGCAGGTGCTATGGCATTGAGCTGGAGTATGGACAAGATCGGGCCGATGGCGAGAAATGCCTTCGACTGTGCTTTGGTATTTGATGCGATAAGAGGAACTGATGATATTGACCTCACGGTAGAAGACCAGCCTTTCAACTACAATGGGACTGCCGACCTTTCAAATTTGAGAGTAGGTTATTTAAAAGACTACTTCGATAACAATAGAAGAAATACAAGGGCCCAGGATAGTACAGTGCTTGAAGTGCTCAAATCATTAGGGGCAGATCTTCAACCAGTAGAATGGGTAAGTGATATGCCATTTTCAGGTATGCAAGCTATTCTATCAGCGGAAGCTGCGGCAGCTTTTGATGGTCTCACCAGAAGTGACCAGGATACTTTATTAGTCAGACAAAACGCTGGCGCTTGGCCAAACCTATTCCGTGCCGCTCGATTCACTTCGGCAGTGGATTATATCAATGCCAATCGAGTGCGTTATGAGTTGGTGCAAAAGGTAAATTCTTTGTTTGAGGATTATGATGTGATCGTTACGCCAAGTTTTGGAGGTAGCCAATTGCTAACGACCAACTTGACCGGACATCCGTGTGTGGTGTTGAAGAATGGTTATGATCAAAGAGGTAGACCCACCAGTATTTCATTCATTGGTAATCTATTCGATGAGGCAACTATCCTTGCTGTGGCTCGTGCTTATCAAGAGGCTACAGAATTCGATGAGCAATATCCACCAATGTTTATGGATTAACTTCGTTAGAAGGTAATAAAGGTCTTCCGTATCATAGTGAGCTATCTTTAATTCAAAAAAGGAACGTCACTGCGAGGTACGAAGCAGTCTTTTTTTTCATCTAGAAATAGACCCCGAAACGAGTTCAGGGTGACGAATAATTAATAAATTGAACCTATGCTGCTAGCCATCGATGCCGGAAATACCAACATTGTTTTTGGGCTCCACAATGGAACCGAATGGACCCATGAGTGGCGATTCGATACCTTACCAGTTAGGAATCAGGTGGAATATGAAATGTTTCTTCGGCTCAATTTTTTAGAAGCAAACCTCAAGCTGGAAGAAGTGAAGGGCGTAGTCGTTTCATCTGTTGTTCCGCAGTTGCATGATATCCTGACAAGCTTTACTAATCAACTGATTCCACAGCAACCACTTTTTGTAGGGCCTGCGATCTATGATCAATTGCCAGTGCAAACGCAGAACCCGCATGAGATCGGAACTGACCTAGTCTCTAATGCAGTAGCTGGAAAAGTGATCTATGGCGGAGGAGTGATCATTGTAGATTTTGGCACGGCTTTGACCTTTACCATTGTTGATAAAGAAGGTCAGATCAGAGGTGTGAACATAGCGCCTGGATTGAAAACCGCTATCAATGCTTTGGTCGGGCAGACGGCACAATTACCTGAAGTACCGCTAGAATTACCCGATTCAGTGATTGGAACCAACACCACTATGGCTATTCAGAATGGTATACTTTGGGGTTATGTGAGTATGGTTGAGGGTATGCTCGACCGCATCACAAGGGAATTAGGTAAAAATTATAAGGTTGTAGCTACTGGTGGGCTCTCCTCTATTCTGCATCCACTCCATGAGCGCTTTGATGTGGTTGACAAAAATTTGACATTGGAAGGACTTAGAGTCATTCATGAAATCATTCATCATGAAAAATAAACCCTGGATTTGGAGAGGAATGCTATATGGTATCGCCTTGTGGTTAATCATATATGTAATTGTTCCTTACGTTGATGCTTACGTCCCTCTAGAGCCGGAAAAGTATCTCTTACATTTACTTTTTGCCTTGCCCGCTGGTATTGCTTGGGGTTATTACCGTTTTGTGATGCTGCCCAAGCGGATAAAGAAATTTGAGGAGGAAAAATAAAGCCCTCTTCGGCTAAAGCTTCAGAGGGCTATTAATTGTTAATTCCTAATGCTTAATTCAAGTAGAACTAGTTCATGTTGTAGAGTTTCTTTCCGGTTTCATAATACTTGTCCCCTTCAACCCAAAAAGGTGTTTCTGCCGCATTTCCGATCAAACGAGAGGCATAAACATAGCTTTTGAAAAATTTCTCCAGGTAGTCATAATCTACGTTGTCGGGATTGTCACTTTGTTGGTGATAGTATTTCCCGATCTCAGCATCAAAAGCTCTGAAGCCTAAGCTGTAAGTAGGAGCAGGAATTCCCTTTCTGGCAAAATTGACATTATCCGAACGATCGAATAATCCTTGCTCACCTGCAGGATCATCAATCGCAGTGAGGCCGAAAGCCACATTAGCATCTTTGATGTGCTGTGCAGCTGTAGTTCTCTCTAGTCCAATGATGGTTGAGATGGTGGTATCATTATAGCCTCCGTTATCGCTATTCCAGCAGAAAACTATTTCTTCATTAGGAATGATCGGGTTATTGGCCATGTATCGGCTACCCAAAAGACCTTTTTCCTCTGCCGTATACAAGACGAACAGTGCTGAACGCTTCAATGGGTATTTCGCAATGTTTTCGGCCGCTGAAAGTACGGTGACTGTACCAATCGCATTATCACGCGTACCATTGTAAATCGAATCTCCCTCTGCATTTGGTGCACCAACACCGATATGGTCATAATGAGCAGAGAACATGATGAACTCATTTTTCAGCTCAGGGTCAGTACCTTCGACCATTGCCAAAATGTTTTTATCACCTGTTAATTCATTGGTCATGCCTTCGATGCTCAATTCAGCGCGTTTGATGCTGCGCGTCATCATAAATCGCTGATTGGCGTTATCTAGGTCTTTCAACCACAAATGAGGAATGATTTCTTCATCACCGGCACTTTCATCTAATGACATGCCAACTCTGTTGAATAATCTGCCTAATTGTGCCCAAGGTGTGCTGGGAGAGGAATAGAATTCAATTAATCCTGCTGCGCCATTGGCTCTAGCCAACTCATACTTTTCATTACTTAATCTTAGAATATTTCTGCGATCTGTGGCATCACCGTTTCCTGCTTTGGCGAACACGAACTTGCCAGCAACATCTTTGCCTTCGTAATCCGATGCCATTCCGTACTCGAGGTAAACTACTTCACCTTCAAAGGCACCACTTTCGCCTTCAACAACTAAAAAGTCGTCATTGAGATTGAAATCTCGACCACCGTAAGAGAATGAACCTGCAGTCGCTGGAGTCTTCATTCTTAATGGTACAGGTTGAAACCAGCCGTTTGCTCCGGGTACCTGCTTAGCACCGTAGCTTTCGAGTTGTTTAGCCAAATAATCAGCGGCTATCAGAATCTCTGGTGAACCCGTGTTTCTGCCTCTCATTTCGTCAGAGGCGATGTAGTAGATATGATCCTTTATGGTTTGTTGGTTGACTGTTGCTTGGGTTTTTTCCAAGTCAGTTTTTTGTGCACAGGCTACTGAGGTAAGCAGTATGGAAAGTGCTGTCAGTTTTAAAAAGTTCTTCATCTTATTTCAGTTCAAAGTATTTAAAGATAGGGTATTCTACAGGCTTTTCAGCTATACCATTTTCTTGGAAGTATTCATCGAAAAAATTCCAGGTGACCAAGCCATCATCTGACCGTGGTTCGAGCATGTAGAAGATCAAATTGGCTAAGGGTTGAGCCAAATCCACCCAATAATCACCTTTTCTAAATCTTTTGGTTTCTGCTTTGAAACTGCCTTCCAATGTCGCCATTCGGTGCTTTTCAAAAGGGCGATTGCCAAAGCTGATTGTAGTAGCTTCAAATAATTCTCCACTGGCTCTTTGGTTGCGCGTAAGTTGCTCCACCTTCACCCCAGTTCTTCTCAAATGCTCCACGATGTTTTCGAATTCAGCTGGAATCAAATAGCCTTTTGGTAACACAGCCTCTTCAGTAGCATTGAACGCTGAATAGTTGGTGATATTCTTCAATGAAATGATCTCAGGTTTCCTGATCAGGGTTTCTTGGCCTCTTTCATTGGTGCTTTTCATGTGATTGTATATACGATATTCCTCAATGGGCGCTTTTAAAGGTGCCATTTCAAAACGAACACCTTTGTTTACTTTTCCTCCCTGCTCTTTCACTAATTTGATCGCATCTTGTTCTGCTTCCCTATTGATACGCATCATTTCTTTGCCGTTCGTATTGGTGTGTTCCAATATCTCACGAACGAAGGCATAAGTAGAATTTATGCGTTGATAAAGTCTTTCATGTGCAAAAGCTTCACTTAAGATGGCCATACGGTTTCTCAGTCCAAATTGATTGACCAAGTAGCGCGGATGGTGATTGTAGGTATAGATCGATTTGATTGGCCAGCCTTCTCTTCTGGTATAGAAATAGCCATAGGGGCCTAAATGGACATCATCTTTTTCTGCTACTGTTTCAGTGATCTCAGGCAACATGACATCCCATGTATAATCGTAAGGTGCTTTTTCACCTGCCGTATGGTAGCTCGGTGCCCATGTCAATGAATAACCATGCCATACGCCATTGGTAGTATGCAAATCCACAAAAAGCGTAGGGTCCCAAGGCACGATAATATTGGAGAATAAACCTCTGCTTTCGATGGTTTCCATTTTCATGCCATCACGGTTGAGGTCCCAACCTTGGCTATTAGAACGAATACCTACCTCGATCGGGCTGTCCTCTTGAGAAGGTCTTCGGCCTTGTTCTAATTTATCGTTACTGTCGGTATTGTAGATCGGTGCGAAAAGGATAATTTGATTGTCCAATAAATAGCCTTTATCACCTTTTAGGATCTCACGCAGCATGATCTGCACCGCTTCTTTTCCTTCCACTTCTCCAGAGTGAATATTGCCTTGAATGTAAATAACCGGCTTACCACTGGCTTTGGCTTCCTCAGGGCTATTGACCATTGGGCTGGCCAAAACCACTACAGGAATGTCCTTGCCTTCTAGACTGGTGCCCATACTGATCAATCTCGCTTTGTCCGTGCCTTCAATGGCTGCATTAACCACCGACATGACTTCAGCATAGGTGGAGGTTTCGCGATAGTTTGTTTTTTCGGGTTTCGTTAATAGCTCTCTTGGCCATGATTCTTGAGAAATGACGGATAGCGTAAAACAAAGCAGTAGTAAAGAGAAAATGAATCTTTTCATGAATGCACTATTTAAAGGCGAAAATACTAAAAGCGTAAGCAGGGGACGGCTTTTGAACTTTCAATTATATAAATGGTTAGTTATGAGTATTTATTAACCTTTAATAACTATCAAATGTCCGCAAGAAGAGATTTTTTAAAACAAGCAGGTGCATTAGGCTCGCTTTCACTTTTACCGATCAATACCTTTTGGAATGCCTTTTTTCAAAGTGGTTATCATTTCAAAGCCTTGAGAAATGATGTATACATCTTCACAGAAAGAGGAGGCACCATAGCATGCTTAATGTCTGACAATGGCCTCGTTGTGGTTGACACCCAGTTTCCTGATCAGGCCGGGCATTTGATTACTGAATTAAAAAAGAATACTGACAGAAAGCTTGATCTCTTGATCAATACGCATCACCATGGAGACCATTCTGGAGGTAATATTGCCTTTAAAGGTATGGTGAATAAAGTGGTGGCCCATCAGAATTCTTACGCCAATCAGAAAAGAGTTGCTGAAGGCAGAGATGCCTTGGACACACAGCTACTTCCAGATACAACCTATGAAGACAAATGGAGCCAGAAGGTAGACAAAGAAGTCATGACCTTACATTATTTTGGTGCAGCGCACACAAACGGAGACTCATTTGTCCACTTTGAGAATGCCAATATTGTACATACAGGCGATCTTTTATTCAACAGAAGAGTA
>CBFHYE010000128.1:0-1668 GCA_965659985.1 Roseivirga sp.
CCAACAATCAGGGATACTCTCAGCGAAAACTTTACCTGCTCATCTTTGGCTAACCAAAAATAAAAACCACTACCAATAGATATGGGCCCCTTGACCCATATCGAATTAAATGAACTGATCATGTCTTGGTTCGGTAGAAACGTTATGATCGCGGAAAGGCTGAAAAAGGTAAGTAAGGAACCCAAAATGATCACAAATATTCTACTAGACTTACTCATGTCAATTCTTCTTCTTTGCCGGACTATTGAAAGGTGGTGGAGTAACCTTTTTAGCCGGATTTGCATCGACTAACTTCAATACTTCCTGAACCGCTCTTTCTAGTTGTGGATCTCGGCCTTCGGCCAAAGCCTTGGCATCTTGGCGAACTTCGATATCTGGTGCTATCCCCTCATTCTCTGCCACAAATACATTATTGATCGGATCGAATACTGCATTGTCAGGGGCCGTCAAAGAGCCACCATCTATCATGGCGTAGTGCGTTGAGGATTTCACAAGTCCTCCCCAAGTGCGCATACCGATCAACTGACCAGCGTTTTGTTGTCTGAATGCCCAAGGGAAGAAGTCTCCACCTGATCCAGCCAATTCGTTGATCAATAAAACCTTCGGGCCTAAGATACCTCCTGGTAAACTGAATGCTTGCCCATTAGGAACTTCATTGGTCAATCCAGCCCTCAATGAGCGTGTCATCAGATCAACCATGTAATCGTCTAGAAGTCCACCGCCATTGAAGCGTTCATCGATCACAGCACCTTCTTTGTCTTGTTGCGCAAAGAAGTAACGGTTGAATGATACGTAACCTGGGCCACCGGTATTTGGCACCCAAACATAACCCAAACGACCATTGGAAAGCTCATCAACTCTTCTTCGGTTGTCTTCAACCCATGCGCGTTGTCTTAGGGCATTCTCCGAACGAATCGGTTCTACAGTTTCAGTCCATGAGCCTTCAAAGCTGGGCTTATCATTCACATGAATCAAGGTTTGAACTCCAGCTGTCCCGTCCAATAATTGGAATGGACTCATGTCTGCAGTAAGTTCCCGTCCATTGACACCCACTAAATAATAGCCCTCTTTCACTTTGATATTTGGGCGATCTAGTGGTGAAGTCAATCTCGGATTCCAGCTCTCAGTAGTATAGATTCTTTCTATTTGCCATCTGTTCTTATTGAGCACGAGGTCTGCGCCCAGTAGTCCCATTTGTGATTGGTCGACACTGGGATAATCTCCACCGCCCACAAAACTGTGTCCGACAGAAAGCTCTCCATTCATCATGTCGAATATATAATTCAGATCAGCTCTATGTCGTACATGAGGAACTAAGGGAGCATATCTCTCATAGACCATGTTCCAATCTCTGCCATGCATTCCTGGATCATAGAAATAATCTTGCTCATATCTCCAAGCCTCTTTGAACATCTGTTGCCATTCTTCAAGTCTGTTCAATTTCATTTTCAAATCAACTCGAACGGCCTTACCACCTTTTCCGCTGGGTCCGGATGTATTGGCGACCGTCCATCTTGGGCCTGCTTGCATGATGATCTTTTTACCATCAGGAGAGATACTGAATTGACGAACACCGGTCATGAACTCTTTAGCTTCCCTTTCTTTTAGAGAAAATTTATGCAAGGTCAGCGTGAACTCACCCGGCTTTCTTTCTGCAAGGAAGAATGA
>CBFHYE010000129.1:0-3576 GCA_965659985.1 Roseivirga sp.
TTTATTGAAACAAGTAAATGAGGTTGGCAACTAAAATGGCCTGGAATACAAAGGTCAATGTATTGACGCGTGAGCCAAATCTAAGTGCTATACCCATCATGAGGAGGATGAGTATGGGGGCAATGATACCGGTGAAAATTCTTAAGCTGTGCAGATTCGAAAATCTCTCCTTTTCAATGGAATAAGATTGTACTTCTTTAAATAGGGCGCTCAACCGCATGGTGATTGTTTGACCTTTCTTGAAAGCACCCGCTCTTTCCTTTTTGATATCAAATTGATTGAGTTCAGTAATAACATGATAGGAGTTATGCGAGTTTTGAGCTGCATTATTGTAGTACTCTTCTTCTACGGAAACACCTATGATCGTAGATTCTACCAATGCACCAGGTAAAAGAGAGTCAATAAGTATTAATGCCGCACCAAGAATTGTTAAATAGATCAACCATTTTTTTACTTTAAGCATGTCACGACTATTTTCCTGCTGACCTTCCATTTTTGAAATTACTCAAAGCGCTTTAACAATATCTATTTTGATGTGTAGGTGTGAAACGTTTTCTATCGTGTACTTTTATGCACGATAGAAATTATGCACGATATAAATCATATAAATTAATTGTCATGCACGATAGCCAATGATATATAATGGCTGTCGTGAGTTTTTAATTTAATCGTCCAAGCTTAAATTATCTAACGGAGATCTTATTTTGTTCTATCTCATGTATGAAATTTGTGTACGTCTCAATAGCAATACAGATCTGTGTCCCGACTAAAATTATGTAGTGGGATGTAAGGCAAAAGGAATTTTTGTCCTATAAATAAAAACCCCAACCTGATCACTCAAGCTGGGGTTTTCTTCTTTAGTCATAAGACGACTTTGAGTCATCCAATAACTAAATCTCTCTTTTCAGATCGAATCTTTCCAAATAATCCGCGACTCTTCTCACGAACATGCCACCTAATGAGCCGTCCACTACGCGATGGTCGTAAGAGTGCGATAAGAACATCTTGTGACGAATAGCAATGGCATCTCCAGCAAGTGTTTCGATCACAGAAGGTTTCTTCTGCACAGCACCCAAAGCCATGATTCCCACTTGAGGTTGCATGATGATCGGTGTACCCATTACGTTGCCAAATGAACCTACATTAGATACAGTGTAGGTACCGCCTTGTAGATCGTCTGGTGTCAATTTGTTGTCTCTGGCTTTTCTCGCCAATTCGTTCACCTTCTTTGTCAAACCAATAAGGCTCAACTGGTCCGCTTTATGGATCACTGGAACGATCAGGTTTCCTGAAGGCAGGGCTACAGCCATACCGATATTGATGTCTTTTTTCTTCACGATGTTGGTGCCATCCACTTGGATGTTCATCATCGGATAGTCTTTTATCGCCTTCACGATCGCCTCAATAAAGATCGGAGTAAAGGTAATCGGTTCGCCTTCTCTTTCTTTGAAGGTTTGCTTGACACGATTTCTCCAATAAACGACCTCGGTTACATCGGCTTCTACAAATGAAGTCACGTGCGGCGAAATGCGTTTGGAATCAACCATTCGGTCTGCGATCATCTTGCGCATACGGTCCATTTCGATGATCTCATCTTCACCAGAGATTGAAACCGGCATAGCTTGAGGTTTTCTATCTGCTGCAGGCGCGCTTGTTGCTGGACTTGGTGCCTGAGATGGCGCAGGTGCAATTTGTGTCTGAACACCACCCACTGGTCTATTCTTCAAGTAGGCCAGCATGTCTTTTTTAGTCACACGACCTTCTCGACCGGTACCCGGAATGCGTTCGAGCTCATCCATGGCAACGCTTTCTTCTCTGGCCATATTCATGACTAAAGGAGAGTAGAATCTTCCTGATTGAGGAGCTTCTAAAACGGCATGTCCATTTGACGCAGCGACAGGTTCTCTGGCCGGAGCAGCTTGTCCATTAGAGGCAGCTTGTCCGTTTGATCCTGATTTAGTTTCTTCAGCAGGAACCGCTGGAGCAGGAGCTGAAGTATCTTCTACCGAGGCCTCAGTTTCGATCTTGGCGATGGGTGCGCCAACTGCAACAACATCTCCTTCTTGAACTAAAATTTCTTTTAAAACACCTCCATGAGTAGCCGGAACTTCCGTGTCTACTTTGTCAGTGGCAACTTCCAAAACTGATTCATCAGCTTCGATCGTATCACCTTCTTGCTTGAGCCAAGACAGTACCGTACCCTCCATGATACTTTCACCCATCTTTGGCATCACCATTTCTACTATAGCCATAATTCTTTATTTCTAATGAATTAAATCGTTTGCACGAACATACAAAAATAAGCTTTTACCAAATAAAATCTAAGTTTCAGTTATTTAAACTTTTTCTAACCAAATTTAATAATGATATATTCGTTAGTTCAATATTTAATTTTCTGTTTTTTGTTAATTGCAGTTTTTTAGCGATGGTTCTATGGCCATCTGCATACGCGATCCAAACCGTACCCACTGGCTTGTCTTTTGTACCCCCATCAGGACCGGCAATGCCACTACTCGCGGCTCCGATGTCTGACTTGAATAGTTTGCGAATATTTTCAGCCATTTCACTCACCGTTTCTTCACTAACAGCACCATGGGCCTCAATTGTTTTTGCATCGACACCAAGGATGTTGATCTTATGGTCGTTATGATAAGGGACCAGGCCTCCTTGAAAGTAGGCACTTGAACCCGCTATTGAGGTGATCTTGTGTTGCACATAGCCACCAGAGCAGCTTTCGGCCAAGGCAATGGTCTGCCCATTCTTTTTTAATAAGTTGCCTATGGCTTCTTCTAAAGTAGTTGCATCATAACCGTAAATGTACTTACCCGCTAATGGCATTAGATCATCGATCAATGACTGAACTTCTTGTTTCAATAGGTTTTGGTCATCACCTACTGCAGTTAGCCTCAACTTCACATGCCCAACACTCGGTAGGTAGGCTAAAGAAATGTGACTGGGAAGTGCATTTTCCCATTCTTCGATCTTTGTGGCCAAGAAAGATTCACCGATGCCCACGGTTTTGATCAATTTGTGATAGATAACTGGTGTCTGAAAGAAATCTTGAAGTTTGGGCAAGACGTGAGCTTTCATGAGGTTTTTCATCTCATGGGGTACGCCAGGCATAGAAACGAAGATTTTTCCATTTCTCTCATACCAAGTCCCTGGAGCGGTGCCTAATTCGTTGTGCAATACCAAGGCATTTGCCGGGACTAAAGCTTGTCTACGATTCAATTCGGTAAATGTCCTTCCCCTGCTTTCAAAAAATGCTTTGACATGAGCCAAAACCCCTTCGTTCATTATGATATCTACACCAAAGTATTTCGCAAGCATGGGCATGGTCAGGTCATCGTTGGTTGGGCCAAGTCCTCCTGTGATCAAGGTGATGTCTGCCCTTGATTCTGCTTCTTCAAAGGCAGAAAGAATAGCCTCTTCCGTATCGCCAACAGTTGTTTTTCTAGTGACCCTGATGCCGAGCTGATCAAGCTCTGCACTCATCCATTGAGAGTTGGTGTCAGTGATCTGACCGTATAGAATTTCATCTCCAATGGTCAGGATTTCAGCAGTGATCTCTTTCAT
>CBFHYE010000130.1:0-9858 GCA_965659985.1 Roseivirga sp.
GTGTCTACACAACAATCGGAAACTTGGGGTAATCTAAAAGTTTCCTTGGTGTAAAGCGATATGGACATTAAGTCAAAGATCATTAAAGAGGCCAGTGAGCTGGTTATGCAATATGGGATCCGTACGGTGACGATGGATGATATTTCTAAAAACTTGGGCATATCTAAAAAAACGATTTACCAATATTTTAAGGATAAGAAAGAACTGGTCAATACGGTTACTCAACTTCATTTGGATACAGAGGAGGAGCGTTTTCTTTCATCTGTAAAAGACAGTAAGGACAGTATTCATGAGTTGATCCTAGTTTCTCAATGTTTAAGAGAGACCATGAAAGACATGAAGATGAACGTCTTGAATGAATTGCAGAAATTTTATCCTGAGGCATGGCAGAAGTACGAATACTTCAAAAGTAAAGTCATGAAGGAAACCATCATGCGTACCATTATGCGGGGCCAAAAGGAGGGGTATTTTAGATCCGATATAGATCCTGATTTGATCGCAACGATGCGAATGGAACAGGTGCAGACCTTTATGCTCAATAATTTATTACCAAGAGATAAATATTCAATTGCGGAGATACAGATGCATCTCTTCGATCATTTCATACACGGTCTATTTACCATCAAAGGCCATCAACTTTTTAATCAGTACAACAACATTAAAGAAAACCAAAATGAGACGCTCGCTTAAGAGAATATCGATGCTTCTGCTTTTTACCGTACTCACAGTAGGGTTGAAAGCACAAAGTAGTTTTTCAATGGAACAGGCTATACAATATGCCTTGTTGAACAATGAAAACCTCAAAAACGCCAAGGTCAATATCAATGATGCTGAAGCACAAGTGTACCAGACACGTGCAGACGGACTTCCACAGATCGATGCAGGCTTTGGGTATACCAATAATTTGGAAATTCCTACGAACATCTTACCAGCCAATATCTTTGATCCTACGGCTCCCGAAGGCGCAATTACGGCTGTGCGATTTGGTGTTCAACATCAAAGTCAATTGAATGTGACAGCTTCACAGATGATTTGGGACGGAGCCTTCTTTGTTGGTTTGAAAGCCGCTCGGACACTTCGTGAAAAAGTGGTTGTAGACCAAGCAAAAGCGATTGAAGATGTTAAGGAACAGGTAATGAAGGCTTATTATTTGGTTTTGGTCAACCAAGTGAGAACAGAATTGGTCGATTCGAACATTGCTACATTAGATAGCACCTTGAATGATACCAAAGCCTTATACGAAAATGGTTTTGCAGAAAGTATCGATGTCAGTCGATTGCAAGTTCAGATGAACAATTTGGTAGCAGAAGAAAGCGCAGTGAGACAATCGATCACCCAAGCGAAGAACATACTTAAACTCACTATGGGTTATGATGTGAATGTACCCATAGAACTTACAGATGGACTCGAAGCATTCGATTTTGAATATGATCAAGAAGAGATCGAAACCTTCAGTGTAAGTGAAAGAGCGGAATATCAACAAGTAGATTACTTAAAGAAATTGGCTGAACTCGATATCAAAAATATTAAATCACAATATATTCCCACTGTGCGTTTCAATGCGGGCTTGGGTAGAAATACAGGGAACGATGCTTTCAATAATCTATGGAACGATCAAAGACAGTGGTTTACCAGTTCTTTTATCGGTGTAAATGTTAACATCCCGATCTTTGATGGTTTGCGTAAGAAATACTCGGTGCAAAGAAAGAATTACCAGCTTGAAACGATTCAAAACCAGTCCTCTTTACTCAAAAATGATCTACAACAAAGACTCATCAATGCTAAAGTAGCTTTAGACGTAAGTCTTGAGAGGCTCGAGGTTCAGGAAACTTCTGTTCAGTTGGCACAGGAAGTATTGAATACAACAACAGAAAAATATCGAGAAGGGATTGGCTCCAATTTAGAATTGGTCGTTGCAGATCAAGATTTCAAACAAGCGGAGGTAAACTACCTCATCGCTTTATATGATGCCATTGTAGCCAAGATCGATCTCGACAAGGCCCTAGGCAAACTCAACTAATCAAACAACAAAGACATTAAAGTAATATCGAAATGAAACTGAAAAGCATTATCACCATATTCTTGATCTCAGCCTTAGCTTTTGCTTGCGGACAGGCTGAAGAAGGTTTAGATGCCAAAAAATCGGCACTTACGGATGCAAGAGCTGAATTGAAAGCCCTTGAATCTCAGATCTCAACTTTAGAATCAGAGATCAAAGCGGAAGATCCAGACTTCGAAAAAATAAGCGTGAATAAAACGTTGGTAACTGTGGTTTCTGCTGAGAAGAAATCATTCGAGCACAAAATTGAAGTGCGAGGGAATGTGGAATCTCGCGAAAATGTGAACATCAGTGCTGAAATGATGGGCCAATTGGTTGAGCTGAAGGTTCGAGAAGGACAAACAGTAAGGGCAGGTCAATTGATCGCAGCGATAGACTCGGAGAATCTCATCAAAACAATTGATGAAGTTGAAACACAACTCGAATTTGCCACTACTGTATTCGAAAAACGTAAAAATCTTTGGGAAAAGAATATTGGTACAGAAATCGAATACCTACAATCCAAAAACAACAAAGAAGCTTTAGAGAATCAATTAGAAACGCTTACCACTCAATTGGACAAGTCGACTATTGAAGCGCCATTTTCAGGCATTATTGAGAGTGTTCCTGTAAAAAACGGTCAGATCATTCAGCCTGGTCAGCCAGTGGCCTTTTTGGTGAGTAATAATAACATGTACATCACTGCGGAAGTGTCAGAACGATATATCGGTAATTTCAGAGTAGGAGATGAAGTGGAGGTGAGCCTTCCTGCTGTAAAAGAGACCTTTATGTCGAAGATCAATTCTGTCGGAAATGTGATCAATCCATCCAGTAGAACATTTTCCGTTGAGGTAGAATTACCAGACGGAAAAGATTATTTGAAGACCAATTTGATCGCTGTGCTTAAGCTTACCGATTATCATGCTAAGCAAGCGGTAGTAATTCCATCAAGAATCATTCAGGAAGACCTTGAGGGTAATTTCGTTTACCTGGCCGACAAAGAAAAGGCAAGAAAAGTTCACGTAGAACTCGGACTGTCTTACAACAATCATACTGAGGTAGTTGCCGGATTGAATGGTGGCGAACCTATTATTGACAAGGGCAATAGATCTGTTGCCGATGGAACCGTTATCGATCTGAAAAACTAATCGAAAAGGATCATTATGTCAGACAACAAAGAACAAGAAATAGTAGATAAGGAGTTTGGATTAACCTCCCTCTCCTTACGCAATAGGATTACAGTTTACGTCCTTACTTTATTAATTGTAGTAGCAGGTGTATATTCTTACATCACCTTGCCAAAGGAGAATTTTCCGGAGGTAGAACAACCTACAGTTTATGTAAGTACGGTTCACCCAGGGAACTCTCCAGAGGATATGGAAAGCTTGATCACGCGAGAGCTTGAGAAGGAGATCAATACCATTGAAGGCGTTGATAATATCCAATCAAATTCCGTTCAAGATTACTCTGCTATTGTAGTTGAGTTTCAGGTAGGTATAGAAGTAGATGATGCTGTGATCGATGTGAAAGATGCTGTTGATCGGGCTAAATCTGAATTGCCGAGTGACCTCAAGAGTGATCCGGAAGTGATCAAATTCAGTTTTTCTGAAAACTTCCCGATCCTAAACATCAACCTTACCGACCCAACAAAGTCGTTGGACGAGCTCAACGATATTGCCGAGTATTTGGAAGATGAGATCGAGAAATTCTCAGAGATCTCTAAGGTGAATATTGTAGGGGTAGATGAAAAAGAAGTTGAGATCAAGGTAGACCCTTTCAAGCTCGAAGCTCGAAAAGTGAGTTTCTCTGATATCGAGAATGCCATTTCAGCAGAGAATATTACACTTTCAGGCGGAAACGTGATCGCAGACGGACTCAGAAGAAATGTTCGTGTGATCGGAGAATTTGATGACCCGAAGCAATTGCTCGATATTATCATTAGTAATGAGAACAATAACATTGTCTACTTGCGAGACGTGGCCACTGTAGATTTTGGGTATAAAGACAAGCAGAATTATGCACGACTGGACTTAGATCCGGTAGTGAAAATAGATGTAATGAAACGTAGTGGTGAAAACCTTTTGGTTGCCACAGACAAGATCATGACATTGATTGGTCAAAGTAAGGCGAACGCACAGATTCCAGAATCTGTGAAAGTTACGATAACCAATGATCAGTCGAAGGATACTAGAGAGCAGGTCAGCTCATTAGGCAACAACATCATTTTCGGTGTGATCCTGGTAGTAACTGTATTACTATTCTTCTTAGGGACAAGAAACTCACTATTCGTGGGTATGGCCATTCCGCTTTCGATGTTCATGGCTTTGATGATTCTTGGTTTAGCTGGTATCACGATCAATACCATGACCCTGTTTGGATTGATCATGGCATTAGGAATGCTGGTAGATAACGGAATTGTGGTTGTAGAGAATGTCTATCGTCTCATGGAGGAGGGCATGAGCCCGCTCTTGGCGACAAGACGTGGAGTAGGTGAAGTAGCACTTCCTATTATTACTTCTACTGCAACTACATTGGCTGCATTTATTCCCTTGGCTTTCTGGCCAGGAATCATTGGTGAGTTCATGCTATACCTTCCATTGACACTGATCATTACTCTAGGGTCTTCATTATTTGTGGCCTTGGTCATAAACCCAGTTTTCATCTCAAGTTTTATGCGTGTGGATGGAAAAAGGACTTATAATCATAAAAAGATCATTATACGATCATCAATCGCGATCGTAGCAGGCTTAGTATTTGCCTTTGTTTTGAACGTGATCGCTTTGGGTAATCTTTTGATGCTGATCGGAGTCGTCACTTTGCTGAATGTTTACGTTTTAGGACCATTGTCAAGCAGATTCCAAGCAGGCTTCTTGCCAAGATTGGAAAATCTTTATGAAGGTGTTTTGAGAAATGCGGTAAGAAGACCTGGTCTATGGTTGTTAGGTGCTTTTGCATTATTGATCATTTCATTAGGGATCTTTGCAACGAATCTTCCTCAAGTGCTTTTCTTCCCTGAGAATGAACCCAAGTATGTGAACGTATTTGTTGAATTCCCCGTAGGTACAGACATCGAAGCAACCAATGACTTTGCCATGGAGATCGAACGTCAAGTGATCGAAATTGTAAAGCCTTACGATCGGATTGTGGAATCTGTAACAACAAATGTTGCGCAGGGTGCCGCAGATCCTAATGACCCTACAGCGGTTGGACAGTCGGAAGAGCCACATAAAGCAAGAATTACAGTCAACTTTATTGAAAGTAAATTGAGAGGAGATCTACAGACGTCATCCGTTATGGAAGACATCAGAGCACAAGTAGAACTTGAGCCAGGTGTGACAATGTCAGTAGACAAAGATGCAGCAGGTCCGCCAACTGGGAAACCAGTTAATTTAGAGTTGGCAGGAGAAGATCTTCAAACCTTGATCAATCTTTCTGAAAGGGTGAAGCAAGAGATTCAAGGTTCAGGTATTAGAGGAATTGAGCAATTGAAATCCTCATTAGAACTTGGTAAGCCTGAATTGATCGTAGACGTGGATCGGGACAATGCCAGAAGATTTGGTTTGTCAACCTATTCGATCGCAAATGAGATCAGGACTGCGCTTTTTGGTAAGGAAGTTTCAAAATACAAAGAGGGTGAGGATTCATATGAGATCAACGTAAGGTTGAATCAAGATTACCGATATGATGTGGATGCCTTAATGAATAAGAACATCACTTTCCGAGATCAAAGCTCTGGAAAATTGGTTCAGGTGCCGATCTCTTCGGTTGCTGATATTCACTATAGTTCTACTTATGGTTCTATAAAGAGGAAGGATTTGGATCGTGTGGTAACCTTGAGTTCAAATGTATTGGGCGGTTACAATGCCACAGAGATCAACAATCAATTGAAAGCGTTGATGGCTGATTTTGAAATGCCAGCGGGTTATTCTTATGCCTTTACCGGTGAACAAGAACAACAGGCTGAAGAGATGGCCTTCTTAGGAAAAGCACTTTTGATTGCAGTTTTCCTTATTTTCTTGATCATTGTGTCGCAGTTCAATAACATTACGGCACCGTTCATAATTCTCGTTTCAGTATTGCTCAGTACAATTGGTGTGTTCCTTGGTTTGGTCATCTTCAATATGAAATTCGTTGTGATCATGACCATGGTCGGAATTATTGCTTTAGCGGGTATTGTGGTGAATAATGCCATCGTTTTGATCGACTTTATAGAATTAACCCGAAAACGTAGAAGAAGAGAATTGGGCTTAGAAGAAGGGGCGAGACTTCCAATGAAGGATATTGTTGAGTCGATCGTTGAGGCGGGAAAAACCAGGCTTAGACCTGTGCTTCTTACAGCGATCACGACCATTTTAGGTTTAGTGCCATTGGCAGTTGGCTTAAATATTGACTTTATCGGAACTTTCGTGTCATGGAATTCGGATTTCTATGTTGGAGGAGATAACGTGATCTTTTGGGGGCCAATGTCTTGGACGATCATTTTCGGACTGACCTTTGCTACTTTCTTTACTTTGGTATTAGTACCGACCATGTATTTGATAGCAGATAAATTAATGTACAGAATAGATAAAATTAGAGGTAAAGTGTCAGTTATTGATATGGCAGACCATTCTGGTGAGACTAAAGAAGTTTTGGCATGATGGTTGCAATGATAATTATGTGGTGATTAGTGGTTCTCAACCTTGAGGGCCACACATAGTTAAGGTTGATTTGGTGGCCCCCGGAGTGGTATCCGGGGGTCTTTTTTTAAATGATTATGAACCCATTAAAAGGAAGTCTAGTTAGGTAGTAGATGCGTGTTTCCCTCATTGCTTTGTTGATCATGTTATCGCTTATGGCATGGCTAGATGTTTATTCATTTCAGGCCAGTAAAACGCTATTAAAGAACCATAAGATCAAGCTTTATAAATCAGTTCGATTATTCTTTTGGGTTCAGGCCATCGTTCTAATGGCTATAACGGTTTATCTATTCATGAGCCAGAGAGGTACTACCCAATTCATGTTTCTGCTGGTGATTGTCTTTATGGCCTATTTCGGCAAATTATTGGCAATCGTATTTGTCTTTATTGATGATATCCGAAGAGTGATCAAATATTTCTTCGAAGGAAGGCGAAGGAGACACAAAAGGAGGGTTGAAAATGGTCAAACCATTTCAAGGTCAAAATTTTTAGCAAAATCTGCAGTTGCCGTTTCAATGCTACCTGTGGTTACGATGAGTTTTGGAATCGTAAAAGGGGCTTATGACTACCGGATAAGAAGGAGAAAGGTCTATTTGCCAAATTTACCGAAGGCCTTCAATGGAGTGAAAATCGCGCAGCTTTCTGATATCCATAGCGGTAGTTTTTTTGATAAATCGGCAGTGCAAGGTGGTATAGATATGATGTTGGGTGAAAAGCCGGATCTTATCCTCTTTACCGGTGATTTGGTAAACAATCAAACCAAAGAAGTCAATGATTACTTCGATCTGTTCTCTAAGGTGAAAGCTGATCTAGGCGTGTATTCTACCCTTGGTAACCATGATTACGGTGATTATATGTCATGGCCATCTGAGGCTGCCAAAAGGCAGAACTTAGCCAATATGATCAAAGCGCATGAGCAGATGGGCTGGCGCTTAATGATGAATGAAAATAAGTCGATCAAGATCGGTTCTGATAAAATCTCACTTATCGGAGTTGAGAACTGGGGTGCCGGACGTTTTGCGAAATATGGTGACTTGACCAAAGCTGCTCGAAATGCAGAAGGTGATGTAAAGCTTTTACTTTCGCATGATCCTAGCCATTGGGATGCTCAAGTACGAGCACAACAACCTGATATCGATATCATGTTTGCAGGCCATACCCATGGTATGCAGTTAGGCGTAGAGATCGGTGATTGGCGATGGAGTCCTTCGAAATATATTTATAAGCAGTGGGCAGACCTTTATCAAGAAGGAAACCAATATCTCTATGTCAATCGCGGCTTTGGTTTCTTGGGCTTCCCAGGCCGAATAGGCATTTTACCTGAAATCACGATCATGGAATTGACTTCTACACCTATAAACTAGATCAGCTTTCACGAGTATTTTTTTATGGTTAGAAAAGATTGACCTAACTTAAATGGGTAATCCAATTTTTCCATTTATGAAGATCTTCAACCTTAGGTC
Source organism: Roseivirga sp. (assembly GCA_965659985.1). Lineage (GTDB taxonomy): Bacteria > Bacteroidota > Bacteroidia > Cytophagales > Cyclobacteriaceae > Roseivirga. The sequence continues at coordinate 8,181 of CBFHYE010000130.1, forward strand.
AGCTATTGCTGCAATTGCCATAGCTCTTATCTCTTTTAATTCACATGCTCAATCTAATCTAGAACAACTCAAAAATGCTGCTAATGGGCTTTCCTTTAGGTCAATAGGGCCGGCCATGATGGGTGGAAGAATAGCAGATATTGCAGTCAATCCACAAAACTCATCAAATTGGTATATCGCAGTGGGCTCTGGCGGAGTCTGGAAAACTGAAAACAGTGGAGTGACTTTTTCACCAGTTTTTGATAATGAGAACTCCTATTCCATTGGAACAGTCACCATTGATCCAGTTAATCCGAACACCGTATGGGTTGGTACTGGAGAGAATGTAAGCGGGCGACATGTAGGCTGGGGAGATGGTGTATATAAAAGTACCAATGCAGGTAAGTCATGGACGAATATGGGGCTCAATGGGTCAGACCATATCGGAAAGATCTTAATTGATCCTAGAAATTCTGAAATCATTTATGTGGCTGCTGAAGGTCCGTTATGGTCTTCCGGTGGGAAGAGAGGCTTATATAAATCTGTTAATGGTGGAGATACTTGGTTGTCCAAACTTTCAATAGATGAGAATACCGGTATTACGGACATTGAATTTGATCCCTCTAATCCCGATGTCATTTATGCTGCCGCCTACGCGCGTAGAAGAAAGACTTGGTCTTTATTGGCTGGAGGGTCAAACTCAGGTATTTATAAATCTACAGATGCGGGCACCACTTGGAAAAAGATGACCATGGGTTTGCCTAATGCGGATATGGGGAAGATCGGTTTGGCAGTGACACCAGCAGATCCAAACTTGGTTTATGCCACCATAGAAGCGAATAATGGTGCTCAAGGATTTTACAGATCCAATGATAAAGGAGAGAGTTGGCAAAAAATGAATAGCTATATCTCTGGAGGAACCGGTCCTCACTATTACCAAGAAATTGAAGCCTCTCTACAAGATCCAGATCTGGTCTATCAGATGGATGTCTTTTTGCACGTGACCAGAAATGGCGGTAAAGACTTTGATTACCTCACTACGGGAAGAGGCAAGCACAGTGATAACCATGCCCTGTGGATAGATCCGAATAATGGTGATCATTTATTGGGAGGTTCTGATGGCGGCTTGTATGAGTCTTTTGATGAAGGCAAGACTTGGAGATTCTTCGACAATCTACCAATCTCTCAATTCTACAAGATCGGGCTAGACAATGCAGAGCCCTTTTACAATGTCGTAGCAGGAGCTCAAGACCTTGGAACCTTGATTGGACCATCCAGAACAACACATACAGAAGGCGTGCGGAATAAAGACTGGTATGTGCCTCTTGGTGCTGATGGCTATGATTCTCAATTTGATCCTGAAGATCCAAATACTGCTTATGTAGAAATTCAAGGAGGGGAGTTGTATCGTTTGGATCGAACCACAGAAGAAGTGATCAGTATCAAACCCAGCCCGGGACCATATGATGAACCCGAAAGATTCAATTGGGATAGTCCCATACAGATCAGTGCCCATGATCATGAAACCATCTATTTTGGTTCACAGCGACTTTGGAAAAGTACAGATAGAGGAAATAACTGGGAAGCCATCAGCGAAGACCTGACCACAAATACAAATCGTTATGAGCTTGAAATGATCGATGGCACGCCAAGTATTGATGCTCTTTATGACAATGGCGCCATGTCACTTTACGCTACT
>CBFHYE010000131.1:0-2269 GCA_965659985.1 Roseivirga sp.
GGTAAACAGACGATCACAACAATTCCTGGTTCATCTCTATTCAATTCATCTGAAAGCTTTGCGATGATCCGTGGTGGCCATGTAGACTTGACCATCCTTGGTGCGATGGAAGTTTCAGAAAACGGTGACATTGCCAACTGGAAGATCCCAGGTAAAATGGTAAAAGGTATGGGAGGCGCTATGGATCTTGTGGCTTCTGCTGATAACATTATCGTAGCCATGCAGCACAAAAGTAGAGGTGGTTCATCAAAACTACTGAAGAATTGTACCCTACCCATTACAGGCATCAATTGCGTAAAAAAGGTCGTAACTGACATGGCTGTTTTGGATGTGCTCCCTGAAGGTGGCTTCAAGTTAATAGAAAGAGCACCAGGAGTAAGTGTGAAAGAAATAGAGGAAGCTACAGAGGGAAAACTTATTATAGAGGGTGAAATACCCGAAATGCAAATTGACTAAATCAAAAAATGAAAGAATCTAATATCAACCTCAGAGTTGAACTTGACAAAGACAGCGTTCCCGAGAAGATCTTCTGGAATGCAACTGATAAAGATGGTGGTGAAGAAGAAACTAAAACCTTCAGTTTATCCATTTGGGATGCACCCAACCAAAGTACCATGAGAATCGACTTGTGGAACAAAGAAATGCCGGTAGACGAAATGAAGAGATTTTATATCGATTGTCTTGGCGGGTTGGCACAAAGTATTCTAAATGCCACAGGAGATGAATTCATGTCAAGTGCCATGAACCGCCTTTGCGACAAGCTGGTAAAACATGTTGAAGAAGAACAGAAAAATAACGGATAACTGTTTTAGGCATAGCCAAATACGTATTAAACAAGCAAAAAGATAGTATGCACGCAGAACACTTTTTGCTTTTTAACCATTGTTAAGCGGAAAATCATCGTATTTTTGACGATTCACGCATGACTATAGTCCACTTTTAGCGACTAAACCAAACTTTATTTGTTTTAAACCAAACAACGAACAATGAATTTGAAGACAATCTATAGGAGTCTGTTTCTCGTTGCGCTATCTATGCAATCGATAGCATTACTAGCTCAAAATCAGACAACTATCTCCGGATCGATCACAGACGAAGCAGGAGAAACACTACCTGGTGTAAACATCAGAGTAGAAGGAAAAGTAGTAGGAACGATCACACTGGCAGACGGAACTTACAGCCTAACAGTAAATCAGGCACCTCCCCTTACCTTGATCTTTTCTTATGTAGGCTATGAGACGCAACAAGTAGAAGTAACTTCTGCAACCAACACGAATTTTGACATCACTATGGTAGAGCAAGTGATATTTGGTCAAGAAGTTGTGGTCTCGGCATCAAGAATTGAAGAGAACGTGTTGACCTCTCCGGTTTCGATCGAAAAGATGGACATTCTGGACATTCAAAACACAGCCGCACCTTCATTTTACGAAGGCTTGGCCAATTTGAAAGGGGTTGATTTCAGTACGCAATCATTGACGTTTAAATCAGTGAAGACCCGTGGTTTTTGTGCCAACGGTAACACTAGATTTGTTCAGGTGATCGATGGTATCGACAACCAAGCACCAGGCTTGAACTTCTCCGTTGGTAACATTGTCGGTATCAACGACCTTGACTTGGAGAGCGCTGAAATGATCCCTGGTGCAGCTTCTGCACTTTACGGACCAAATGCTATCAACGGTATCTTGTTGCTCACTTCAAAGAATCCATTTGAATACCAAGGACTTAGTATCTATGCGAAAACTGGTGTAAACCATGTTGACGAAGAATACCACCCTATGTCGCTTTACCAAGACTACGGCTTCAGATATGCAAAGGCTATCAATAACAAATTCGCTTTTAAGATCACAGCTTCATATTTGAATGCACAGGACTGGATCGCTGCTGACTACAGAGATCAAGGGCCAGCCAACTTTGGCGTTTTAGAAAGAGGCGCCACAGAAAGGGGCAATAATAGATTCTATGATGGTTTGAACACCTATGGTGACTTCCAGATCTCAACAGGAACTGTGGCCGATCTTGCGGGTCCAAATCCTACCATCGCAGCTGTGAGAAATTTGATTCCCGATGGTTTCGATGGTCTATTTACACCAAATGGATTTAGAGAGTCTGATTTTGTAGACAATACAACAGAAAGTATCAAGTTTGGTGGAGCGCTTCATTATAGATTGAACGACAATCTTGAAATCTTCGGCCAAATGAATTATGGTTCTGGTAGCACCGTATATACGGCAAACGATAGGTTCGTCTTAGATAATTTCTCAATTACTAC
>CBFHYE010000132.1:0-8130 GCA_965659985.1 Roseivirga sp.
CATTCATCAATAATGGGGAAGCCTTCTTCTCGTGCTAGGATAGGAGCGATTTGTATGCCGAGGTTGATCTTCATTTTAAAGTGATTAAGTAATGAGGTGATGATGTGATGAGGGGATTAAGTAATTAAGTGATGAAGTGATCACGTTAAGATTTCGGTACCGACAGAAAAACAAAATACCATCTTCCAAACACTAGAAACTAATCATTATACTCGGTCATCGTCCGGTTGATGCCAATGGTTGTAAAACCGTAAATCATATTGATCGCCTTGTCCATAGCAAAAGGGAGTTCATCAAATTCGGCTTTTGTGAATTTGCTAAGTACGTAGTCCACTTGCTGTCCTTTACCAAAGTCATCACCAATGCCCATTTTTAAACGAGGATAATTCTGACCTCCTGTAAGCTCTTCGATGTTCTTCAAGCCGTTATGACCAGCACTAGAGCCTTTTGCACGTAAGCGCATTTTGCCAAAGGGAAGGGCGATATCGTCAACCACAACTAGGCAGTTTTCCTTGGCTACCTTGAGCTCATTCATCCAATATTTCATGGCCTTTCCACTCAAGTTCATATACGTAGTGGGTTTGATCAAATGAATGGTTCGACCTTTATGCTTGATCTCTGCATGGTAGGCTAATCTGGACATCTCAAATTTGGCATCCTTTTCATCAACCAAACGATCGAGCGTTAGAAAGCCAATGTTATGACGCGTGAGTTCATATTCAGCACCGATGTTGCCTAAGCCAATGATCAAATACTTCATGGGGCGAAAATAAAAAATCCTACCCCAAAAAGGGGTAGGATTCTAAATGTATCTTTAAAAGAAGTCTGCTTATTCAGCTGCTGCTTCTTCAGCTCCTTCTTCTCCTTCTGCTTCTTCAGCTTCAAGCTCTTCAGCAGTTTTACCTCTAAGCGCTCTTGGAATGGCCACGTTAACAACAGTTACTAATGGGCTCGTTAAGAATTCGAAGTTATTTGTTTCCAATTCTCCAACCTTGATCGCTTTACCAATTCTAAGCTCAGTAACATCGATCTCGATCACCTCAGGCATATCTTTTGGCAATGCCTTTACACTTAGTTTTGGGTTTTTAAGGATCAAAGTACCACCATTTTTCACACCAATAGCATCTCCAACTGTTGTCACAGGGATGTTCATTTTAATTGGTGTACCTCTGTGAAGTTGCAACAAGTCAATATGCAATAAAGCCTCACTTACCGGATGCCACTGCGTTTCTTGAACGATCGCTTCGAAAATATTTCCTTCGATATTGACATCGATGAAATAGGCTTCAGGCGTAAAAAGAACAGGACGGAATTGAATCGCTGGTGCATAGAAGTGAATTTGCTCTTCACCACCATAGATCACACCAGGCACCATGCCCTCTTGTCTTAATTTGTTCGCATCAGTTTTTCCGAGATTTGCTCTTTTAAACCCTATAATCTCTACTTTTTTCATTGTTATATATTTAAATAAATAATTGACTAATTGAACCGTCTTTGGTGATGTTCGTGATCGCTTTCGCGAAAAGTTCAGCCACCGTTAAGACACGTATTTTTTCAGAACCCCTTTCTAATGGAATGGTGTCAGTGACAACCAATTCAGACAAAATAGAATTCTCAATATTTTCATAGGCTTTGCCCGAAAGTACAGGATGAGTACATACTGCTCTAACAGAGGCCGCTCCATTATCCATAATGATCTGAGCCGCCTTACAAAGTGTTCCTCCTGTATCAACTAAGTCATCGACCAGGACTACATTTTTCCCTTCCACATTACCAATGATGCGCATTTCGGCTACTTCATTTGGTCTTTTCCTATGCTTGTCGATGACTACCATCTCAGCATTGAAATGCTGAGCGAAAGATCGAGTTCTTTTTACACCGCCAACATCAGGGGAGGCGAAAAGCATATTGTCAAGGTTGAGACTTCTCAAGTAAGGCACAAAAATGGCAGATCCATCTAGGTGATCAACCGGAATATCGAAAAAGCCTTGGATCTGACCAGCATGCAAATCACAGGTCATGATGCGATCTGCACCCGCTGCAGTTAAGATATTGGCTACTAATTTGGCTCCAATGGCAATTCTTGGTTTGTCTTTACGGTCTTGACGCGCATAACCGAAGTAGGGCATCACGGCAATTACCTTGTAGGCACTTGCTCTTTTTGCCGCATCGATCATTAGACAGAGCTCCATGAGGTGATCACTTGGAGACATGGTCGATTGAATCAAGAACACATTTGCTCCTCGGATCGATTCGTTATAATAAGGCGCCATTTCTCCATCAGAGAATTTCTGTAATTTGATCTCACCAAGGCCTTGACCAAAGAACTCTCCGATCTTTTTACCAAGGTCAGCTGAACCATTTCCTGCAAATATCTTTTGTTGACGGGATTCTTTCACAGCGCTTACTTTTCGAGGTGCAAAGGTAGAGAATTTTCATGGAAAAAATATACTCCCCTTATTTATTTACTTTATGCCTTAAAGGTACTCATTCAAAGTGGCTTTTGTAAGCTAAGTTACAAAGCCTCAGGGCTTAGTTTGTAGATTTGCAATACATCATCAAAACATGGAAAAACTAGTTTTAAGCAAGACGGATGAATTGGCACTTGAGCGAACGAGATTAGCCAATGAAAGAACTTTTCTAGCCTATTTTAGAACCTTTGTTGTCTTTATGAGCTCTGGTTTCGCCATTTTGAAGATCAGTGCATTGGAGGAGATCATTACGCTGGGATATACCTTAATGGCTATCTCTCCTGCGCTTTTATTTATAGGAATTGTCCGCTTCTTCTATGTGAGAAAACAGCTGAGAAAGCATTACTACACCTCTAATTAATCCTTAAGAAAGTAGTTTAGTGTAGTAACCACCCTGACTTTTTTAATGTATGGCGTGTTTTGGTCTCTATCTGAAATCGAGAAAACGCCTTGTCTTGCCGATTTGATCTTACCCACAGCCGAATTAGAATCTTTTGCAAATTTCTCAGCCACTTCTCTAGCATTTTGAGTGGCCTCTTGGATCATTTCAGGTTTCAATGTATTTAAACCTGTGAAAATATAAGTGATCGGACGCCAACTGTCTTTGGAGCTTAATAGCACGCCTTCCTCGATGAGCTCAAGAGAGGCGGTAAGGGCTTCTTGTAGCTTACTAATTTCGGTTGTTCGAACGGTAAATTCCATTTTTGCGATATATCGGAAGGGTTGGTTGGCATTGCCACCATATATATTAGCCCTCGCATCTTGAATATTGGTCGGACCGGTTGAGAATTCATCGCTTGCAAAACCACGGTTTCCAAAGAAGGCAATGACCTCACTTTTTTGTTGATCTATCTTGGCCTTCAGACTAGAAAGGCTGTTGTCTGCAATAGTGACTTCAATGGGCCATACGCCTAGGTCAGCGGGAACTTCTCTTTCTGCTAAGCCTTTGACTTCGACACTGCGGTTGGTCATGATGGCATTTTTCTGAATAGCCCCAATGAAAAGTCCTGCGACAATGATGGCGATAGCGATGGGAAGGGTGGTGGTCCAATTATTTTTCATTACTAATACTTTAGTTTATAACACTATTTAAAAAAGTTTATTGCTTAAAAGGCTTCTCCGATCCTAAAATAAATACCCCAATCTCCATCTCCAACTGCTGCATCTAAGCCAATATTCATATGGTTTTCAGGGAAAACGTTGAACCTAAAGCCAGCTCCGATACCTGGAAGTAAATTGCCATTGTGGCTGTCATTGGGTGCCTTCCAAATAGTTGCCATTCCAACAAAGCCAACAAAGCCTATGCGTTCAGTCATGTTGAGACGGTACTCTCCTTGAACCGCGAGTAAATTTTCTCCCCTGTATTCACCCTGAGTATATCCTCGAATGTCCTCATTGCCAACGATAAATTGCTGTTCGAAGGCAAGGTTGCCAAGCCCTAAGCCTAGCTTGCCTCTCAAGGCAATCACATCTCTTTTGTTTTGCATCGCGATATAATTGTTGAATTCAAGTTCGATCTTCTGCGAAACAAATTCATTTTTTAGCCATTCAGGATTGAAATTATAAGACAGCTCTGTTAAACTACCGTTGTATGGATAATAGACATCATCTCTTAGGTCATTTGAAAGTGAAAGTCCAAGATTGTTAAATATTGTGTTTTTAGGATTGGGTAGTGAACCGAATAAAGTCTCTGTTTCGCCTCGAGCAAGCCTTATTCCACCGTAGAGCTTTTTATAAATTCGTCTTTCTGTCTTCGCCATAATAAAACTTGCATCGGTAGTATAATCGATGAAGTCGCCTATACCATCTAAATAGAATTGAAAACCAACAAAGGCGTATCCACCAGCTGCAGTAAGTCTCCAATTATCCTCTTTTAGATAGAATTTCTGAAAAAACATCGCCACCCAATTGCCTTCAGTCGTGTAAATGCCAACAAGTCCGGATAATGACTCTGGTGAAATGGTGTCATTCTTGTTGATCTTGTACATGGCCATGGGGACAGCGCCAAATTCGAAACCACCGGTTCTGCTATAATTGAGGTAGGGAACAGGTTTAAATTTGAAGTTTTTCTCTTCTTTCTTTTCTTCCTCTTGGGCAAATGAAAAGCTTGAGCCAAACAGGACAAGGAATAGGGCGAAGGCGTGTTTTCTCATTAAATGGCTTTGCATGAAGATAGAGAATGTATTAACTATAGAACAAACAAATCTTCCCATTTCTGAGAGGCCTCTACGTTGGTCTATTAGAGCTTCTAGAAACGAGTCCAGGATAGACTTCTCGCCCTAAAATGTCATGTAAACAAAAAACCCTACCTAAAAAGGCAGGGTTTCATTTTAAGTTGGTCTACTAGGGCTCGAACCTAGACTCTTCTGGACCAAAACCAGACGTGTTGCCAGTTACACCATAGACCATCCTGAATTCGGAGTACAAAAGTAGTGCTCTGTTCTTTAATTGAAAACCTTTTCGATAAAATTTTTGACTTTTTTAATCATCACTGATTTTCCAAAAAGCAATGCCTCCAGCTTGTTTTCCTAGATGTGCTGTATCGACTACTTTAAGTGTTTGTAAATCAATGATATCCACCATGCCTGGGTCTCCTTGAACACCTTCTACAGAAACAAAAGCGAATTTACCATCGCTAGAAATCGCGACACCGTGCGTCACTTTTTGGCTATTGTCTAGTCTCGCGACTTCTTCTCCAGTGATTAAATTCCAAATTCCAGTTTGTGCATCTGACTTGTAAGAGACGACCATGAATTTGCCATCAGGCGAAAGATCGATATTATACGGACCTTTGCCCGTTTTGAATTTTCTGGTCGCTTTCCAATTCTTCGTGTCGATCTCCAACACTTCGGCAGCACCATTTCCTGCTACATAAACCAAATCTTTAGTCGGATGGGGGCTTACCCATGTGGGTTTGAAAGCTGAATGTTTCATTCCACCCATGTCTGACATGCCCTGCATTCCACCTGCATTATTCATTTTAGAATGGTCCATTTTGCTATGATCCATCTTAGAATGATCCATTCCACCCTCCATCAATGAAGCCGAAGCCTTATCTAGATCAAAGGACTTAGATACTTTCAGGCCTAAAGCATCAATTTCAAAAAGCTCCCCGGACATCATGGCGACTGAGTAATGCTTTAGTCCGTCTGATGACAGTCTACTTCCGTGAGGCATTGCTCCAGTAGTGATCTGATCAAGTTCAGTCATAGTCTCCACATCAACTACAGAAACGGAGCTAGGCACCATATCGCCATGCAAGTTGAAGTTGACACAATAGAGCAAACCCGTAGCTGCTGATATCTGCATGGAAGCAGGGAAGAGGCCCAACTGCGTTGTGCCTACTACTTCATCTGTTCCGGTTTTGAACTTGTACAAGGTGCCATAAGGGTTGCCATGAGCTAAACTCAAGTACCAATACTCACCTTTAGGGCCAACGGTAATGCCATGTGGCCCTTCGATTTCAGCAGGCCAAACGCCCACATCTATGTTCTTGACCGTTTCAGCTTTTTTACCATCGAACTTTACCAAGGCTACCTGATCTTCGGACTCCGCAGTGACATAGACATAGTAATTTTGTCCATTGACAAGAGCAGCAGAGAAAAGTAAAGACAAGCAAAAGATTAATTTCTTCATCACATTAATCGTTTCGAGTACGAATTACTTAGACTGAATTTGAGTTTCTTTTGGCTTCTCAGGTTCCATCTTGGCTGACCATAAACCACTGTTCCAGTCAGAATAGAAGATGTGGCCCTTGTGCAATTGTGCACCCCATGTAAATGGCGCATTTGGTGAATAGCCATTTGAATCATTCGGAATGATCCAAGCCATTTCACGACCTTGTGCTCTTAAGTCACCCATTAATTCTCCGCTAAGGTCTACAATACGAACACCTGCATTGTAGTAAGCGACATAAAGAATATCATCTTCGATCCAGAAATTGTGAGAACCTGCATAAGGAATTTCAAATCGAGCTACTTCCTCAGGATTATCAGGATCTGTAAAATCAACTACGTGAAGGTATCCACCCGCCATGTTAACACCGCCTGGAGCCATGTCCAAGCCGTAAGGGAAGATCTCATCTCCACCAATCACATAGAATTTTCCAGTTTTACTTTTGTACGGGAACGCGGCATGATTCGCCTTATTAGGATACGCATAACTTGAGATCTTAACTGGATTGGAAGGAGAGCCTCCAGCAACGCCATTGCCGACATCTACCATGTGAATTCCGTCACCCCAGTTGGAAGAATAAGCGATGCCATCTTCTACCCACACGTCATGAATTGAGTGTCCTGGTGTGTCTAATTCGTACTTACCAACTGCTTTTGGGTTTTTCGGATCTTCAATATTGATGATGTAGTATTTCTGACCTGCACTCAATGCATAGACGTGGTTTTCGTAAATGAAAACGTTATGTACACCACCCGTTAAGTTTTCACTGAATTCTGAAACCACCTCAGCATTGCTAGGGTCGCTTACATCAATGATTACTAAACCATTTTTTCTGTTCGAGGCACCTTCTCTTGAGATCACACAGATTCTTCCATCTTCTGAGATCTTTACATCGTTCACTGTTCTGGCATCAACCTGTACACTATCGATCTTAATGATGCTTGCAGGGTCTGTTACGTCCCAGAAGTATGCTTTACCATCTGCACCCCAAGTACCCGTTACTGCATAATCACGGCCATCTATACCTTCCCAGATCCAAAGATCTGAAGTGTGTTTATCAGTTACGGAACCTTGACCTACAACTTCGATTTTTCTACTTACATCTCTTCCTGTGATTTGAAGTGTCTCTGATTTAGAGGCTGTGCCACAAGAAGCGGTCACTGTATACATACCTGCTTGGTTCGCTACGAATCGACCATCTTGTTGGATGAGGCCTGAAGCTTCTTGACTACTGTTGCTAGAAACGCCATAGAAAGAGTAGAGAATAGGGGCGTCTGTGACTTCATTGCCTTTGCCGTCAAAGGCTTTGGCATTAAAATGAAACACATCGCCTGTTCGTGCTTGATTACCATCTGCCGTTAATTCAATGCTTTCTACAGGATTATCGATCACATTTAATGTTACCGTATTTTTGATGTTTTCAGCCTCAAGAGTGATCGTCACTCTTCCTTTTGTATGTGTATTGATAATACCAAAAGGGTTTGTGCTGGCAATGTCTTCGTTATTGGAGCTAAACGACACTTGAACATCATCTCTTTCAAAACCACCTTTGTCAATAACTTTATAGGCTAGCTTTAAAGGTACCTTGGAAAAAACGCGGTTGGGAATGTCGTCAATTCGGATCTCTGTAATAGGCGGTTGTTTCACCATTACACTAAAGCTTTCGCGTGCACCATCTGCTATGGCAAATAGGTTGTATTCGCCCGCATTATAGGCTGTGATGGTCATTGTCGAATCAACGGCAACATTGCGTCTGTCTCTTCTTCCAAATGAGAGGGTTACCGCCTCATTTGTTTTTTTACCATCGACCATTACATAAGCGCTGACTTTAAGTTTGTCACCAACTTCCATGGCAATATTTTCGGGTTCTACCTTAATGGTTTTCTGTGCCATAAGGCCAACAGAAAAAGTAAAAAGTAAACCAATGATTAAGATCTTCTTCATAGTTAGATATTTAAGTATTCAATCTACAGACAGAAATCGT
>CBFHYE010000133.1:0-13606 GCA_965659985.1 Roseivirga sp.
TTTGAAATTCCCCTAGAGATAGAGGGGTTTCCAAGAACCAACGGTATCGAAACAACCGTGAGCAATATATCGCTGGTCATGCGATACTTCTTCTAAGAAAAAAGCCTATTCCGAAAAATCGAAATAGGCTTTACTATTTTAATCCAGACTATCTAATTACCCCAAAGACAATTCAGGTTGCTGACTAAAAGGTTGATGGTATAATCTGTTGCCTGTTGCTTTGTAAAGTGCATTGGCCAAAGCCCCTACTGCAGGTGGCAATCCTGGTTCTCCTAATCCTGTAGGATTGATCTCATTTTCTACAAAGTAGACTTCAATGGCCTTCGGTGCTTGATTGTGTCTGATCAACTTGTAAGTGTCAAAATTCTTATTGACAGATGCACCATTCTCAAACTGCAATTGACTGTACATGGCATGTCCTACTCCATCAACAACTCCACCTTGGATCATATTGATGGCACCTTCACGATTGACCACGATTCCGCAATCAACTGCACACCAAACCTTTTGGATACGAGGTTCATTATTCTCGATCACGAGGTCCATAACTTGAGCCACATAAGACTGATGACAGAAATAAGCCGCAACCCCACGATAAACGCCTGGTTTTTCTTCACCCCAATTGGCCTTCTCTTTCACCATTTTAAGTACACCTGCATAGCGCGCAGCATCATATTCTAGGTTCTCTCCAACCGGATTATTTATCGCCCTTTCAAAAAGCTCCATCCTGAAATCAACAGGATCTTTCCCCGCAACTTCAGCCACTTCATCTAAAAACTGCTGCTCAGCACCAGCAGTAAAGTGAGACCTTGGGGCTCTCCATGCTCCAGTCGAAATGTTGGTACTTGACATCTTCTTCTCAGCCAAGTAATTGTCTACTGCTCCCGCAGGAAAACGATTTGGAAATATTGGACCTTCTGGAAGACCAACGCCTTTTGCAGAGAAAGCGATCATATTCCCATCTTTATCTAATCCCGCTTTATATGTAGATCGATAAGTCGGTCTATAGGTACCTTGGGTCATGTCGTCTTCACGTGTGTAGACCAGCTTAATGGGCACCCCTGCTTTCTTAGAGATCGCGGCAGCTTCAATCCCTGCATGGTTGTACAATCTACGGCCAAAACCACCTCCCATTCGAGTCATCTCTACCGTGATCTTTTCAATATCCATATCCAGCATTTGTGCTAAGGAATCTTCCAATGCTTTTGGCGTTTGTGTCGGACCGATCATTTCTGCCTTGTCATTGGTCACGTGAGCGAAGAAGTTCATTGGCTCTAAGGTATTATGGGCCATGAATGGAGAAGAGTAAGTCTTTTCGATCACTTTATCGGCTTTGGCAAATGCTGCATTCACATCACCGTCTTTTCGGCTCTGTTGCACTTCTCCTCTTTCTAGGTCTCTGATCAATCGTTGCTCGTGCATTTCAGAGTTCTCAAGTTCGCTGACCTTTTTCCATTTGGCTTTCAGGGCCTTCTTCGCCTGCATCAATTGCCATGTAGACTCTCCAACGATGGCCACCAATTCATCAAAAGCGTTTACATCAGACCACTGTGGTTCTTTCATAGAAATATCCACAATGAATGCATCTGTAACTCCTGGCATGGCTTTGATCTCCTCTTCATTAAAGCTCTCTAACTGCATTCCAAAGGCAGGTGGATGCTCGATCATGGCATATTTCATGCCTTCTCTTTTGAAATCTAATCCAAAGAGTGGTTTACCGCTCACGATCTTTGGACCTTCTACATTCTTCTGAAAAGTCCCGATCAAGGTATAGTCCTTAGGATCTTTTAATTCCAATTCTTCTGGCACCTCGAGACCGACCGCTTTTGAAGCGATCTCACCATAACCGATCGTTCGACTTCCATTCACTTCTGAGATTACCCCTTGGCTTGCTTTTAGGTCGCTTACTTCAACATCCCATTCTTTAGCCGCAGCTTCCAACAACATGCGTTTGCCTGCGGCACCCGCCATTCTCAAAGGATCCCATCCATAGAGTATGGAAAGACTTCCTCCTGCAAATTGTGGGTTCTTAAAGGCATCTTCATCAAGTTCGCCTTGTTCTACAACCACATGATCCCAAGGCACATCAAGCTCCTCGGCAACGATCATTGGCATAGAAGTCATTACATTTTGTCCAATCTCAGGATTGGGATTATAAATGGTCACCATTCCGGTGTCACCAATTTTGATATACCCATTGATATTGAACCACTCGTTAGGAATGGCGACTTCTGATTCCTTGGTCAGAGAAGAACAACTCGTGAGCCAACTAAAGCCGATCAGCATTCCACCCCCAGCAGCAGCGGAGGTTTTCAGAAATGATCTTCTACCTACTTTTGTTTTTATTACTGTCATGTCTTGAGGGTTTAGGCCTTAGCGGCAGTTTTAATAGCTTCTTTAATTCTCACATAAGTACCACAGCGGCAAATATTCCCACTCATTGCGGCCTCTATCTCCTCATCAGATGGGTTTGGGTTACTATTCAGTAATGAGGCGGCATTCATGATCTGCCCCGCTTGGCAATAGCCACATTGGGCCACATCTACATCTATCCAAGCTTTTTGAAGCGGATGATCTGCATCTTGAGACAAGCCTTCTATTGTGGTGATCGATTGTTCTGCCACAGCGGAAATTGGTAAAGAACAAGACCTAACGGCTGTACCATTTAAATGTACCGTACATGCTCCGCATTGGGCGATGCCACATCCGTATTTTGTTCCGACCATGTCTAAGTGGTCTCGGAGCACCCAAAGCAATGGTGTTGTAGGGTCAACATCCACCGATTTCTGCTCTCCATTGATTGTTAAGGTAAAACTTGCCATATCGCTGATTTTTTACTTTTCACGTGATATCTCAATTTAAACATAAATATTCTTATGCGCCCTTCCATTTATCAAACCGCTTCGCAATTCAAAGAATTTTAAACGATTCTAGATAATCATTCAGTTGCCATGGATCATCAAAGAATGATCATTCCAGGTACTTGGACTAATTGACTTAGCGATAGAAAGGTCTAGAATAAATTGATGACCGGTTATTACATTGATTTTTGAATCCTTATTTTTCTTAAATTCATTGCGTTTAACCAAAGAAGACCATGCCAGCATTTAACTCACCTCTCGAAGCATTCAGCCATTGGGTAGCAAAAGACCCTAATTATATCTTTTGTCGACAACCTGTCAATCGCCATTTCATCGAATACAGCTATGGAGAAGCTGACCAACAAATACGCAGTATGGCGAAAGCCCTTCATGACTTGGGCGTGAAGCCTGGTGACCATGTCGCGATACTATCAAAGAATTGTGCCCATTGGATGATGGCAGACCTGGCTATTATGGCTGCTGGTTGTATTTCCATACCTATCTATCCTACGCTAGGTGCTGATTCTATCAAAGGCATACTCACACATAGTGAATCTAAAGCAGTATTTATAGGCAAACTGGATGACTATACGAAACAGCAATCAGGTATTCCAGATATTATTAAGATCGGAGTCGATCTTTACGATATTAAAGAAAGCCATAGCTGGGAAAAGCTCGTTGAAGAAAATGACACAATAGACACTTATCCGACACAAAATGCGGATGACCTCATGACGATCATGTACACTTCAGGAACGACAGGTGATCCTAAGGGAGTAATGCACAGCGTGGGCTCTTTTGCCCAGCTCATCAATACTGCGGTCGATGTGATCAAGATCTCTGCAAGACCACAGTATTTTAGTTATTTGCCAATGACGCACATTGCAGAGCGTGCAGGCATTGAGATGTCTGTGATCTATAGAGGAGCAACTGTTACTTTCCCAGAGTCACTTGAGACCTTTGCAGAGGACCTCTCTTCCGTACAACCACACACTTTCTTTGGCGTACCTCGTATTTGGCAAAAATTCCAAGAGAAGATATTGGAGAAAATGCCACAGCAAAAGCTAGATAAGCTATTGCGCATCCCGATCATTAATGGGTTGGTTAGGAAAAAGATCCAAAAAGCATTAGGCCTTTCTCGCTCAATGGCCAATTTTTCGGGAGCTGCGCCTATTGCCGTCAGCTTGCAAGAATGGTATAAAAAACTGGGGATAGACATCTGCCAAGCTTATGGCATGACTGAAGACTGCATCCTTTCACACTTTAACCTTCCTGGACAAAACAAATTTGGAACTGTAGGTCTTCCTCTGCCTGGTGTAGAAGGAAAACTTTCTGCAGATGAGGAGATCCTGATCAAGAGCAATTGTCTAATGAAAGGTTATTATAAAAGTCCGGAGAATACTGCTGAGATGTTTACGGAAGACGGCTTCTTAAGAACTGGTGATATTGGCGAATACGACCATGACGGCTACCTAAAGATCACGGGAAGAGTCAAAGACCAGTTCAAAACAGATAAAGGAAAATACATTTCTCCTGCCCCTATCGAACTTGCATTAAGTAAGAATACGGATTTAGAACACGTATGTATTGTTGGAACAGGGATTCCTCAACCCATTGCCTTGATCATATCTTCTGAAAGTGGAAGAGCAAAAAGTAAAGCTGATTTTGATGATTCTGTTACCAAAACCATCGAAGAGGTAAATAAAAGTCTTGAAAGCTATGAAAAGATCGCCAAAGCTGTGGTGATGAAAGAAGAATGGTCGGTTGATAATGGCCTAATGACACCCACCTTAAAAGTGAAAAGAAACCGTGTCGAAGGCATTCATATGCCCATGTACCCAAAGTGGTTTGAAGAAACTGACAAGGTGGTTTACGAATGATCGTCGTTGACCAGAGTTTTATTTTACGGCTTTAAAAGACCAATTATAAACTACTGCTAAAATTCGAACGGAAATAATAGCTGAGATGGTGATCATGATATTCCACTCTTGGTCTAGGTTCAACTCTTTCAGGAAAATATAAAGTAGTCCGCCCCCTACGCAGACGGTAGCATAGATCTCTTTTCTAAAAATAAGGGGAATCTCGTTGACCAGGGTATCCCTCAGCACCCCTCCGAAAACAGCTGAAATGGTTCCCATCATAATGGCGACAATTGGAGATAGTCCTACCGATAAGGTTTTCTCCAAACCCAAAATGGCAAACATACCTAAACCGATGGTATCAAAGAGAAACATGGTCTTACGTAGTCTTTCAAATAGCTTTCTAAAGAAAACAGCAGCGAGAATACCTGCTCCTATCGCAAACAAGTAATTGATATCCTGCATCCAGCCGACAGGCGTACTTCCGATCAAAAGGTCTCTCAATGTACCTCCACCAACAGCGGTAATAAATGATATAACAGAGGCTCCAAAGAAGTCAAGCTCCTTCTTTGAAGAAAGTAACCACCCACTGACCGCAAACACAAAAGTCCCGATGAGGTCCACGGTATAGATCAATTCAGATGAGCTCATATCAATCATGCCGCGAAGTTCTTAATTGAGGCCTGTATTAAAAACTTTTTTAAAGATTTTTAGCACTGATATACAGAGAGTTACCTTCAGTATGTAAGAAAATTAAAGTTTTTAAAATTTAACTCGATCCAACTGGGCTTTTGACTCCGTAAATAAAAGTGAACAAGTTAGAAGAGTCGATTAAAAATCACTTCTTTTCACATAAATCGAAATACTACTACTCAAATTTCACCTAAATGAAAACCGCAAATCTAAGAATTGCGGTTTTTTAATTTCTAGCATGAAAGGTTAGTGCTTAGTGCACATCTCCCATCAACTTTCTTAGCGGCTTATTCACGGCAAGAAGTATCAAGGCTGCACCAAGAGTGGTCAGTACGATGGTCATGTACTGGTCAGGCATATTGGCTAACTTTTCAGCATCACCACCACTGGCTTCTCCTGCAATTAAGCCTGCAAGCAGGTTGCCAAGTGATACTGACAGGAACCAAATCCCCATCATCTGTCCTTGGTATGCCTTCGGTGCTAATTTAGTGGTTAAGCTCAATCCAACCGGACTTAAACTTAATTCACCCCAAGTATGGAATAAGTAAGTAAATATTAACCATGTAGGTGCGGCCATATCGCCACTCGCTGCAATTTTAGCCGCAAAATACATTACAAAAAATCCCATACCCACTCCCAATAGACCAAAGAAGAATTTCAATGGAGAGCTTGGTTCAAGATTTCTTTTTGCCAGCCAAATCCACATGGCACCAAAGAAAGGGGCAAATAAAATAATGAATGTCGAGTTAATGGATTGAAACATCCCGGCCGGAATCTCCCAACCAAATACTGTTCTGTCTGTGAATCTATCTGCAAACAGGTTTAAGGTTGAGCCTGCCTGCTCAAAACCTGACCAGAATACTGCAGAGAAAATAAAAACTACGCCAATAGCTCCTACCTTCTTTTTATCCGACTCACTTAATCCACCAAAAAGGATCACATAGGCTAGATAAGAAAAGGCAATAATGGCAATGATCACTCCAGAATATTCGGCCAGCGCTGAAGCATCAATTGGTATATACCCCATGAACATGGCCAAGACTACAACAGCTAGAACAGCTAGAACAATCGTTGTCCATTTTCTAATCCCTGCGCGCTCACTTTCCTCCTCTTCATTTGCAGGAAGCTCAATATTACCTACATCTGATAAAGTATTTGCTGTTAACCTATATTGAATAAGGCCTAAAACCATTCCAAATCCAGCTATTCCAAAACCCAAATGCCAATTGAAATCAGCTAAAGCACTTGTAACAAGCGGGGCTACTAAAGCACCAATATTGATTCCCATATAAAAAATAGAGAAGCCAGCATCTCTTTTGGAATCTCCCGGTGCATACAACTGTCCTACGATGGACGAAATGTTTGGCTTCAATAAACCCGTACCAATAACTATAAATATGAGCCCTAAAAAGAAGGCGTTTGTATCAAGAGATGTTACCGCATCAGAAGCGCCCGGACCGTTGATTAATTCTTCAATTCCTGGAATAGCCATAGTAAAATGGCCTAGCGCAATAATAATCCCTCCATACCAAACGGATTTCTTCAATCCAAAAAGTCTATCGGCCAACCAGCCACCGGGCAATGCCAACAGGTATACCCCCATCGTGTAAAGGCCATAAATGGCGCCTGAAGTTTCATCATCAAAACCTAAACCTCCCTCTGAGGCCGCGGTTGCCATAAATAATATCAACAGCGCTCGCATTCCGTAGTAGCTGAATCGCTCCCACATCTCTGTAAAAAACAGGGTCATTAATCCTCTCGGGTGCCCGAAAATCAATTTCTGATCTGACATAGTTGTTTTAGTTTTTTAAAAATCCGTTCAATCTAACCCTCCGCACAAGCATTTACAAATGCATTTTTGTAAAAGACATCACTTTCAATCGTTTTACTTGAGTCCAGTTCAGGCAGTGTCATGACTAAAATCATTAATTAAGCGATGTTTATTATCGTTTTTTGAGCTGCGATAAGTATTATTGCAAACGTTTTCATACATCATCGAATAAACCAAAAAACCATGTTAGAAACTGGTAAAAAATCAAACAAAGCTGGCTTGGAAGCTGCCGGAATCAAGAAAGTAAAAGAGGCCCATTGGAACCTCTCTCAATCAGAACTTATTGAAGAAGCACTTAAAAATGATGAAGGTCATTTAGCAGACACAGGTGCTTTAACCGTTGATACTGGAAAGTTCACTGGCCGTTCGCCTCAAGACAGATTCATAGTTGAAGATGATCTCACTAAAGATCAAGTTTGGTGGGGTAATATCAATAAACCGATCTCACCTGAATCATTCGATCAGATATATAATAAAATGCTCGGTTACTTGGAAGAGCGCAAAGTTTATGTAAGAGATGCTTATGCTGGTGCTGATAAAACACACCGTCTTAAATTAAGAGTGGTGAACACCTATGCTTGGCACAATCTCTTCTGCTACAACATGTTTATTGAGCCAGAAGAGTATAAACTAGAGAGTTTCGAGCCAAACTTCACTATCCTTTGTTGCCCAGAGTTTGAAGCAGATCCTGAAAGCGATGGAACAAGACAAGAGAACTTTGCTATTGTGAACTTCACAAAGCGCATGATCTTGATCGGTGGAACCCAATACTCTGGAGAAATGAAAAAAGGCATCTTCTCTGTACTCAATTTCTTATTACCGACAAAAGACGGTGTCCTTCCAATGCACTGTTCTGCTAACATGGGTAAAAAAGATGCTGATACAGCGATCTACTTCGGATTGTCAGGAACAGGTAAAACTACCCTATCGGCAGACCCAGACAGATTCTTGATCGGTGATGACGAGCATGGATGGACAGCTAAGAATGTTTTCAACTTTGAAGGTGGATGCTACGCAAAAGCCATTGATCTAACAGAAGAAAAAGAGCCAGATATCTTTAGAGCTGTAAAATATGGTGCTATTGTAGAGAACACGAGATTCCTACCTGGGACTCGAACTGTCAATTATGAAGACACAAGTGTTACAGAAAACACCCGTGTTTCTTATCCTTTAGATCATATCGATAACATCGCAGAGCCATCAATTGGCGGTATTCCAAAGAACATCTTCTTCTTGACTTGCGATGCTTTCGGTGTAATGCCTCCAATATTGAGATTGAACAAAGGACAAGCCATGTACCACTTTATCTCTGGCTATACTTCAAAGGTAGCAGGTACTGAAGCCGGCATTACGGATCCAGTACCTGTTTTCTCAGCATGTTTCGGTGCACCTTTCATGCCACTTCACCCAACGGCCTATGCAGAAATGCTGGGTAAGAAAATGACCGATCATAATGTAAACGTGTGGTTGGTAAATACTGGTTGGACAGGCGGACCTTACGGGGTTGGTTCACGTATCAAATTGAAATACACAAGAGCAATGATCACTGCTGCACTTTCGGGTGTTTTAGATAATGTAGGGTATAGAAAGCATTCTATTTTTGGCGCTGAGATCCCAATGAATTGCCCTGGTGTTCCTTCAGAAATCTTGAGTGCTAGAGAAACTTGGAAAAATGACGAAGGCTTCTATGCGCAATCAAACAAATTGGCACGCATGTTCAATGATAACTTCGTGCAATTTGAGTCTTATGCGAATGAGGAGATCATGGCAGGAGCTCCAAAACCTAGAGAGGACTATAAATAATAGACTCCTAATTTAAAATTTAAAAGCCTGGGCAATTGACCGGGCTTTTTTTTGCCCTAAAATACAAAAGCCCTATCCGTCTGATAGGGCTTTTAAATTAGGAATTGCCAACCTAATTCGACACTGATTTATCTTGATTCTTAGGGTACGAGGTTATTAATTCAAACAGTCTCTTCTAGGCTTTGAAGCATTTCCAGCCTGTTTTGCACGGTTTGCAATTCACGCTTCAGTTTCATTTGTTTCTCTACTGATTGATGTCTCTGAGTTCTGTATTCATCCATGATCTTAGAGTAAGCGCTTTTGACACGCTTGACCACCGCACATACATGTTTGATACGGAAGTAAAGTATTCCAATAGCGACAGCAAGCAAAGCGACTAACGACCACACTATGATGTTGTAGACCGATTTATCCATTGTTGTCCATAAAAAAGGAATAGATGCGTTCTGAGCCTCACTTTCCTCTAATTGAAGCTGTGTTTGGTCAAACTGCTCCTTTAGGGTTGTGAAGTCAGCCCGCAAGGCTGCAAGATCAGTTTCCAGATGTTGAATACGGCCTTGATAAGCGTTTACAGAATCGAGCATTGAAGACCTGAACTTCGTCAAGTCAGTTGTTTTGATCACTTTGTAGTGTTCATAACTTTCTGAACGATTTATTATATCTGTCAACTGATTCGACAGTGAAAGCGCTTGCGTTTGGTCTTGGGCAAGTACCAAGTTGGTGGTGGTCAGTAGTAGGATGAGGCATGCAACAAATAGATTTCTCATTGTTCTCATGGTCTGATTTTAAGGCTAAAAGTGATACCAACTTAGTAAGAAACTTATTCACTTGTTAGACATTGATTTACAAAGCATTTTACTGTAGATATTCGTCAAAAATTGGGGGTGAAAAACAAATTTAAAATCAGCAAACAGCCTCTTACTTCTCTACTGAGTGATTTTAAGTTATTGTGAAGTCGCCATTTTTCGCTGAATAATTCGCATCTTGAAGCCTTCAAATTTGCTATGAAACAGTTCTACTTCCTTTTAATCGCCAGTACCTTACTTATCATCTCATGTCAACCCAAGAGGACCATCATTTTTCCAGCTACAGACCTTGCTGAAGCTGACATTATTCCTCAGCCGCTTTCGATACAAGCCGATGGCAGTGGCTTTGCTCTAGATCAATTCACGGAGATCACTGTAGATGCAAACGACAACGCTTATCAAGGAGTCGCAGATTACTTAATCAATAAGCTTGAGAAAAAGACTGCGTTAAGCTTTAAAACAGAAACAAGGCATTACAATCACTTGATCATTCAACAAGTTGAAGAAACTGATGATCCAGAAGCCTATACAATTAAAATTAGTCAGGATTCACTGCTCTTAACTTCGGGCACTGCTGCTGGCGCATTTCGCGGCGTACAAACCGTCAGACAACTCATTCCTGAAAACTCAAACGATACCTTAACGACCAATCCGGTATGGGTCATCCCTACAGGTACGATTAATGATGCTCCTCAGTTTGAATTTAGAAGTACTATGCTCGATGTGGCGAGGCACTTCTTTAGCGTGGAAGACGTCAAAACTTATCTCGATATTCTAGCATACTATAAGATCAACAAGTTCCATATGCACCTCTCCGATGACCAAGGTTGGCGAATCGAGATCAAGTCATGGCCTCTATTAACAGAAGTAGGGAGTACAACGGGGGTTGGCGGTGGCCCTGGAGGGTTTTACACTCAAGAGGATTATAAGGAGATCGTATCCTATGCTGCAGAGAGATTCATCACGGTGATTCCTGAAATCGATATGCCAGGCCATACGAATTCAGCATCACTAGCCTACCCTTTTTTGAATGGAAATGGCAAGGAAGTAAAGATCGAAACCAACATGGCCGTAGGTTATAGCACTTTCGACACAAGAAAAGACACGGTATATGCATTTATAGATGATGTTGTGAGAGAGATCTCCGCTTTAACACCGGGCCCATACTTCCATATTGGAGGAGACGAAAGCCTTGTTACAAAAGAGGCTGATTATAAATACTTCGTAGAGCGTGTGGAGAAGATCGTTGAGAAACATGGTAAACGAATGATCGGTTGGGATGAGATCGCTACAACAAATATGAGCAGTTCATCTGTCGCGCAATGGTGGAATAATAAAGACAATGCGCAACAGGGTATTGATCAAGGCATGAAACTGATCGTATCCTTAGCGCAAAAGGCCTACCTCGATATGCGGTATAATAAAGACTCGGAATATGGCTTAGGTTGGGCTGGAGAGATTCCTGTAGATGTCGCCTACAACTGGTATCCGGAAGACTATTTTGATAATCAGCACATTCTTGGTGTTGAAACCCCCTTATGGTCAGAGACCATCAGAACCTTGGACGAACTGGAATACCTGGCTTTTCCTCGCGTCATTGGATACGCAGAATTGGGCTGGTCGATTAAGGAGAATAGAGATTGGGAAGACTACAAAAGAAGACTCATTCATCATGGAAAATTCCTTAGAGCTGAAGGGGTTGATTATTATGCAAGTCCTAAGATTGATTGGGGATATTAGTATTGAGTATTGAGTAGTGCGTAGTGCGTAGTGCGTAGTGCGAAAATGAAGTATTTTCTTCCCTGGTCTTAGCGTCCCTACCCTGGTCTTAGCGTCTCGCTAAGACATAAATCATAAATATTGATTTAGTAATGGGTCTCATCGATACAGTTTACATCTATTTCTCGCGGCTAAGACTAGTTTAGGATTCCTTCAGATTGCTCTGTCTCAGAAACAGTCGCTATCAATTGACAAAGACCTTTGCATTTTCAGCATGTGCTTGTAGTTTAGTCCTGTGCCTATTCAATCATATCAATGAATAAATATCATGTCCTGCTATTGGTAATTATGCTTTCAGCTTCAAGCGGTTGTGCAACAAGATATGGCATTGGCAATGTATCAGATCATACAAGTCATTTAGCAAAGCCAAATTATACAGACACTTCTTCTGTCATTCAAAAAGCCGTTTTTATTAGTGGTAAATATGCGAATTCAGGACCTGATGCTTATCAGGAGGGTGAAAATACACAGCTTTTCACAGTAAAAGCATACAAATCTGTAGTCTACAAATCACATGACTTCTCTTTTGGAGGTTTTGGTTACTATGGTAACTATAAAGTAGAGAATGTGCCTGGACTGAATGGTCAGAAGAATTTATATGGCTTGGGCCTTTTACACGAAGGAAATTTCAGAATTGGCAAAAAGAGAAAAGGCTTTCATGCAGGATATCGAATGAGCCTTTGGTATGAAGATGGCACATTTGATCAATTTAGGCGAGACTTTGATGACCTTGGTGACGATTTTGTTAATCTACATCCACAAAGAACCAATCTTTACTTAGGATTTCAACTCAAGGGATTTTTCACCAACCAAACGGGATTATACTTCTCAAGTGGTATGATCAGTGCTTTTAACAATCCAGAAGCCACGCCACTTTATGGTTTTGGTCTATTTACTAGTGAAAAAAGATGGACGTTTGAATTGAGCTCTAATTACTCAACAGAATTATTTTACGGAGGACTTTCCGTTCATTATAACTTGACGAATCACTAGCCAAATAGAGCTCCCGCGATAGTTGCTGTCATCATAGTAGCGAGGGTTGCTGCGACAAGTGCTCTAAAGCCAAGCTTTGAGAGATCACCCTGTCTGCTAGGCGCCATACCGCCAATACCACCAATTTGAATGGCAATCGAAGAGAAATTGGCAAAGCCACACAAAGCATAGGTGGAGATGATAATAGCCTTACCACTGAGCACTCCCGCTTCCTTCATTTCTGCCAGGCTTAAATAAGCAACGAACTCATTGATCACCGTTTTTTGGCCGATCAAACTCCCCACCTGAAGGGTTTCTTGCCATTCAACCCCCATCGCAAAGGCGAATAGACGGAATACCTGACCGAGAATATACTGCAAACTAAAGCCATCAAATACACCATCGGTCGAACTGATCACGAATGCATTGAGCCCAAACCACTCTCCTATACCATCTACCAATATCCAATTCAAAGCATAGATCACTGCTATAAATGCCAATAGCATCGCAGCAATATTTGCTGCTAATTTGACCCCATCGCTCGCTCCTCTTGAAAGCGCATCAATGACATTTACTCCAAGCTGGTCCTTTGATACTTCTAATTTAGTTTCTACTTCTTCCTTTTCTGGTAAAAAGATCTTCGCCATTAAAATGGCGGCCGGTGCATTCATAATAGATGCACTTAATAAATAGGTAGCAAACTTTGCCTGCTCCTCAGGGTCACTTCCTCCCAGGAAAGCAACATAAGCCCCCAATACAGAGCCCGCTATGGTAGCCATTCCTCCTGTCATTAAACATAAGAGTTCTGACTTGGTCATTTTCTTAATGAAAGGCCTAACCAATAAAGGAGCTTCTGTTTGCCCTAAAAAGACATTACCCGCTGCAGACATGGATTCTGCACCTGATAAGCGCATGGTCTTGGCCATGATCCATGCAAAAACATAAACCACTTTTTGAAGAATGCCGAGGTAATACAAACCTGCAGTAATGGCTGAAAAGAAG
>CBFHYE010000134.1:0-4228 GCA_965659985.1 Roseivirga sp.
GATGCGGACTTCTTCTTTATTGATAAAATAGGTTTAAATCGTTTTATCGGAACCCAAAGATCAAACGGTCTTGGTGCGATGATGAAACAGATGAAAATATATGGACTGGCGTTTTCTGCGAAAACGGCTGGAAATTAGGAATTAGAAATTAACAATTAAGCGTTAATGTCAGAAGCAACGGTAAAAGAAGGATTGAGAGATGAGGTAGTAGCAGCCATTAAAACTGTTTACGACCCTGAAATCCCTGTGGACGTATATGAATTGGGCTTGATCTATGAGATCAATGTATTCCCGGTAAATAATGTCTATATCCTCATGACATTAACCTCTCCTTCCTGCCCAGCAGCAGAAGTTTTGCCCGATGAGGTAAAGAACAAAGTGAAGGAAATTGAAGGCGTTAATGAAGTCGAACTTGAATTAACCTTTGACCCTCCATTTACAATGGAAATGATGTCAGAAGAAGCCAAGCTGGAGCTTGGGTTTATGTAGCAATTATAAAGATTAGAAATATGTACCCGGAACATTTATTAGTACCCTTTAGAGAAGAGCTAACCGAAGCTGGCTTCTCTGAGCTTAAAACTGCAGATGCTGTAGATGAGCATTTGAAAGAACACAAAGGCACTTCATTGATCGTGATCAACTCGGTTTGTGGTTGTGCAGCAGGAACAGCAAGACCTGGTGTAAAAATGGGCATCAAACTAGCTGATAAAAAACCTGATAACTTGATGACCGTTTTTGCTGGTGGCGATGTTGAAGCAACTGCAAAGGTGAGAGAGTATCATTTACCATACCCTCCTTCTTCTCCATCTGTTGTGCTTTTCAAAGATGGCGAATTGGTGCACATGGTAGAAAGACATCATATTGAAGGCAGAACAGCTGAAGTGATCGGTAATCACTTGGCTGACGTTTTCGAAGAATACTGTTAGCAGTAATCAACCCCAAACAAAAAGGCTTCCCTAGGGAAGCCTTTTTTATATATAGTAGGTTAGTATTTATTCGTCTATCAACAACTGGAAGTTTAAATATCCAGTCTATAATATGAGGCATTGTTGAAGCTCGTTAAAAAATCACTGGCATTGAGTAGTTTTCTCAAATGCTTATTCTGTGCTTGTCTGAGCTTGGTGATGGGTGCCTCTAACAAGAGTACATCCTTGCAATCATAGATCTTAATGATCTTTAATGGCGATTGCTCTTCTAATACTCCCGTATCCTCATCAAAAATAAATGTCGGTTCATAAGCTTCTACTTTAAGATCTTTCTTGACCAATTCGATCAGCTCGTGCGCCTCTTTACGTGTTAACTTGTCAAGTTCCGGTACGGAATGGGCAAGTGCCAGTGTGCAAAATCCTACCAAGAAAGCAAACGCTAATACTAAGCGTCTTTTCAAGGTGTCGTTGTTGTTGATAATGATTGAGTTCATCTTGTTGTTATTTTGAGTTTTTGTACTGCCGACCAAAGCAGTTATTCATTCCTATTAGTCCAAGCCTTATGCCAAAACCTATTAATGTCTGATTTCCAGATACTTATGATTTCAAATAACACTAGTTAACATTATTTATGTACAAAACTGAACAGTACTGTCACGATTCCGAAACAGTGTAACCTTTTGGTAATCAGCACGTATGCCATCAATTATCAGGCATTAAAAAGCCCTGCAACTTTTCAGCTACAGGGCATTCTCCAATTTTCGATTACACTTAATTAATTAAGTGTGATTGTATGATAAAAACTTCTGCCGTCTGCAGAAAACTGAATTTTATATTGACCAGGAGCCAAGTCTGATACATCGTATCTCTTCACTTTAGACTCACTCTTTTTGATGTCGCTTCTGTGAACAACATCGTCATACTGATCGAAGATGGTCATTTGCATTTCAAGACATTTTTGTCCTAAGTACACTTTCAACGACTCTCCATTACTTTTTACAACTGGCTTAGATATGTAAACCCCTGCTGCCTTGTTCATCTTGGCTGAAGAATTTGTTACTTTGATCGGTAAGATCTCTAGTGATTCTTCATTCTCGATCTCAAGGGTAAAATTCCCCTCTTCCATTTGTCGAAGGTTGAACACCTTGCCATAAAAATCATTTTGTGCCTTGTCTTCAAATAGAAGTTCTCCTGATTCATTCCAGAGACTGATTCTGGTCCCTTCTTGAATGTTTTGCATATTCAATACAACTGCCTTTTCATTTTCAGTTGTCAATTCTATTGCTCTTTCGTTTTCATTTGCACTGGTTAAAAGACTGCTAGCCAATAGGGCGATTACCATTAAGGATTTTGTGATTTGAGTTTTCATCTTTTTGTTGTTTTGATCCCGATAGTTACCGAGATGAGTTTTCAATTTGTTTTCGTGATCGCTTGACCTATTTGCGATTACTTATTCAAATGAACGGGGGTTTTGACCTAGGTTTGTCATCCTTTGGTAAATGGATGTCACAAAATGTCATGGTTTGGTATGGAGATGTCAGGAAAAGAGAAAAGCAGCCTTAATCACCCCCAATCAGCAGCCATCTTTTCAGTCGCAATGATCCCAGAAAGGGTGACTCCCGGGATTCCCTGACCTGGATAAACCGTATCGCCAACCATATAAGCTTTGTGCTTGTCGAGACGCGCATCTAGCATTTGCCACGGTTTGATATTCATGTATTGCGGATATCCACCAACGAAGCCCCACTTTCTCCCTGTCCATTTTGCCCATGACTTCGGTGTGGATGAATGTTGATATTTGATGTTCTCGCTTTTCAAAAAGTCATGTGCTTCGAGCACCTCAATGATAGCTGCTTCTGCCTTTTCATTGTCAACAATATGCTTTTCAGGATCTGGCGTATGGGTGCTGATCGACATCACCATTTGACCTTGCTCATCGGCTCTTGCCTTGTCCTCAGGGTGGCTTAGGCTGATAAAAATGGAATCTGAACCTGTTTCAGCTAAAGGTTTTTCAAGGTGAATTTGATGGTGAATCGCTTCAAAGTCTTTATGTGGTTGGAATCCTATGCCCATTTGGAAAGCAGAATTGAGCTGCTTGCTACTCATGAGTTTTTCACGAAGACCATTGGTCGACTCATCATGAAAGAGCTCTAATGTATTGTTGATGGGTAAGCCAGAGATCATGTACTCTGCTTGATAAGTTTCTTTGTTAGACTCTACAATATAGTGATCATCTTCTCTTTCAATTTTTTTCACGCCTTCTCTCATCTTCACTTCTCCTCCATTTGCTTCTATAAAGTCTACAAAAGGCTGCACAAGGTTGATCAGACCACCATCGACATAATAATTGGGGAAGTTCGTATAACACAGGGCGGTGGCGCCAAAAAGGAAGTTGACCTCTTCCATGTGATTCTGGGCAGTGATCAACAACTGCTCATTCACAAAATCGACAAAATCTTGATTATCGATAAGGCTATATTTGATCAAGATGGATTTTACTGACTGAAAGGCATTAGGAAGATTCAAGAATTGCTTGGCCGATACATTCTTTGCTGCATTCAGTACGTCTTTAAATTGGGTCGGTGGAAAAAGCTTTTGCTTTAAAGAGTTATCCCATACAAACTGACTGACCTTGTAGCACTCATTCCAAAAGGCCCGTTGCCCTTTTTTACCAAAAACGCGTTCCGCTTCTGCGATCCATTGGTCCAATCCTTCATATCTATTGATGAGCTGACCATTCTTTAAATGCACCTGCATGGGAAGATCAAGTTTTCTTGCCTTGAGTTCAATACCCGTTTCATCCAAAACAGCTTGCAAGGGCATGCCTTTTCCTAATCCCACAAGAGTAGTTGCCCCAGCTTCAAACACAAATCCTTTTCTCCAATATGAGGTCGTACAACCTCCCGGTATATAATTCTGCTCAAGGACTGTGACTTTTTTTCCCTTCTTAGCAAGAATGGCTCCTGCGGTTAAAGCCCCCATTCCACTCCCAACTATCAGTACTTCAGTATTTTGCGGCATCACCCTGTATTCTGTTTAATTATTTTCTTATAAAGTTGAACAAAATCTGAAAACGGAATGTTCGATAACTGTTGAAAATAAGTAGTAAGCATACTTCTTACTCCATTAAAAAAATCATTAATGAAAGTAGCTGTTTTCCGAAAGGAGCATTTTAATGCCGCCCATAGGCTGCACAACCCGAACTGGTCTGATGAAAAAAACGAACAGGTTTTCGGTAAATGCAATAATAAATACTATCACGGACACAATTACGAATTGATCGTGAAGGTGATCGGTGAGCC
>CBFHYE010000135.1:0-2668 GCA_965659985.1 Roseivirga sp.
GTATTACCTCAATCAATTCATTGGAGCGAATTGGAATGTATTTGAATGAGCATCCGCAAGAATATGAGCTGCTTTCAACCGCTTTTGGCTTCATCACAGAACCGCAACTTGACGAAGAGAATTTTCAAACCTTAAAGAATCCTTATGTAGATACGCTATATCAAGAAGTGATCAGGTTAATGGATATAGGTAGGCTTCGATTCGATCTAGATAGAGCATACCAAAGGCTACACTCTCACTACGAAGATTTTGAAATGCCAACGGTTCAAACGGTCTATTCTGGTTTTGGGAAAGACATCTTCATCTCAGATTCGCTCTTGATCCTTGGGCTTGATTATTATTTAGGGAATGAAGCAAGTTTTCGACCTAATGTATACGATTACATAAAGGAGCGTTTGACCCCTCAACATTTGGTTCCACAGATCATGCAGTTTACCTCACTTCGTTTTAACAAGACCGATGAAGCAAAGAGAAATCTGTTGGATGAGATGATCTATTATGGAAAGGCATTAGAGTTTTCTAAAGAACTTTTGCCATGTGTTGATGAGCATTTGATCATAGGGTATACACCCAAGGAATTGGCAAATGTGAATACAAGTGAAGCTGTGATATGGAATTACTTTTTAGACAATCAATTGATCTACAGCGAAAAGCCTATTGAGTTGACGCGTTATATCGATGAAAGACCAGCAGTGCCCGAGATCGACAATATCTGTCCCGGTAGAATTGGTCAATGGGTTGGTTGGCAGATCGTAAAAGCCTACAGGGATGAGACAGGTGTGTCGTTTAAAGAACTGATGGAAGAAACGGATGCGCAAAAGATACTCAGGCTGTCAAAATATAGACCTCGTCTTCGCTAATTTTGATGGTCTTTTGATTATCCAAAAGGCCAGCTAGCTTTTCAATTTGTAACCTCTTTGAATAGAACTTTTCTGCAATAGCACGCGCATTATTTTTATAACTATCGAGCTTGTCTTTCTCTGTTAAGAAGGGGTTTAGTTTATCGAAAAACTCATTGGGTGAATTTGGGTCAGCATAAAATCCACACTGATATTTCTCAACAAGGTCTTTGGTCCAACCCGTTGTATTGACAATCGTAAGTTTCCCTGATGCGAGACTGTCAAATAGCTTGTTTGGGCTATTTGTGCCTAAAATCGGCACATCTTTAAAGCAGACATAGGTGGCATCAGTAATATTCAGTATGCGTCTTACACCTTCCTTATTTTGGTGGCCGATGATCTCCACATTCTTTAGATCTCTATGGTGAGCCATGTTTTTGATCATTCTTGATCGACTGCCTTGACCTACGATCTTAATGTCGATATTGAGTGCTCTTTTTTGTGCTTCATGAGCGATATCCAATAAGAATTCTAGGTGATTGGTAAGGCCAATACTTCCTAAATAGGTGATTACGAATGGCTTTTCGGCATGGTAGAATTTCATGAGTTTAGGGTCTTTCAATTCTTTACCAAAGAACTCACAGTCGGCCATATTGGGAATGGTAAAGACTTCCTTCTCAGGGACTACTCGCTTTACCCATTCCTGCATACCTGGCGAGAGCGCCACAACCTTCTCGGCATCCTCGTAGATTCTTTTCTCATACCTAAAAAGCCACTTTTTTAAAATTGGATTCTTTAAAACACCGAGTTCTATTGGTGCTTTTGGCCAAAGATCTCGGACTTCGAAAATGTAAGGAATGTTGAGTTTTCTCTTTAGGTAAAGTCCGATACTACCAACAGTTAGTGGTGTGGAGGTGATATACGCTTTTTCTACACCTTTGATCTTTTTAGCCTGTCGCTTTGCTTTGTAGACAAATTTTAAAAGGATAAACTGCGAGCAATAAAGCCCATTTCGTTGCTATATGGCACCGGTAGGTAGTGGACCTTAATGCCATCTATTTCACGATAGATATAATAGGATTCATTGTGACTTGTGATCATTTCTACATCAAAGCCTTTTTCGACAAGGCCCTTGGCTAGATAGTATGATCTTATGGCACCACCTTCCTGTGGAGTTTTGAAATATTGATGTATGTAAAGGAGCTTGCCTTTCACTTCAGCGTCTTTTAGAGAACCTTCTTCTCATAATATCGGCAGAAGTAAGCGATCTGACAATCTTCGCATTTAGGTTTTCTTGCCAGGCAGGTATAACGACCGTGCAAGATCAACCAATGATGCGCTAGAGGGATGACTTCTTTTGACAAGTGTTTTACCAATTGTTTTTCTACCGCTAATGGAGTTGAAGCGTTCTGATTTACTAACCCTAAACGCTTAGAAACCCTAAAAACATGGGTATCAACAGCCATGCTGGGCTGGTTCCAGACCACAGATGTGATGACATTCGCTGTTTTTCGACCAACACCAGGAAGTTTCTGCAAGTCTTCTACAGTTTCTGGAATTTCAGAGCCAAAGTCCTCAACCAACATTTTACCTAGCCCGATAAGGTGTTTAGTTTTATTATTAGGGTAGGAAACAGTTTTTATGTAAGGGAAAAGCTCATCGAAAGTGGCTTTGGCTAAGTGCTCAGCAGTTGGAAAGTCAGCAAATAATTCAGGAGTTACCTTATTGATCCTTACGTCTGTGCATTGGGCGGAAAGCACCACTGCGACCAATAATTCAAATGAGTTGCCATAGTTTAATTCGGTTTCAGCCTGAGGCTGATTTTCACT
>CBFHYE010000136.1:0-2065 GCA_965659985.1 Roseivirga sp.
TCGGGAGTTTAGTACTGGCTGCGGCAAAAAAGATAATAATTACGGCCACACCACAGAGCAAATATCTCAATGCGGGGTCTTTGCTCAGGCCCTTTTTCAAAGCTTGAGGAATAAATGGGATGAAACTCAGCATGCCCAAAATAAAAGCATAAGCAAAAGTGATCAGGAAGATGCCATCATGACCTTCCATACCATCCGAAAACCTGGAGAAATTATGTTTAAAGAAGAATTCATTCGTCCAGAAACCTGCTGTAGCTTGATGCACCGCCCAGTACCAAGGCACAGCAACCGCCAGGGTTAAGATCAGTCCGCCAAAAGGCTGCAAACGCCAAATGGTCTTCCAATTAAAGTCTTTGTTGACAATTAAGAATAAAACAGCGGTCAGTCCTGTAAGACCTAATGCTACGGGGCCTTTGAGTAAAAGTCCGCAGCCAACCGCAAAGTAAAAAGAGAGCTTGTGATGCCATTGATCATTCTTGTAAGCATTATAGAAAGAAAAGAAGGCCCAAGTCAGAAAAAAGATCAAGTATGGATCTGGTACAGACATATGCATTTGCATGTTAAAATGCAGCGAGGTGATCAGTACAAGTGCCGAATAAAGCGCTGTTCTTTCATTAAAATGTCTTCGAGAAAATAGATAAACGATGAGAATCGTAAGCACACCAAATAAGGCATTCATAAATCGCGCACCAAAAGCATTGACCCCGAAGAGTTCATAACCAATAGCCATGAAATAGTAGTGGAGTGGGGGTTTATCAGTTCTAATCTCACCATTATAATAAGGCGTAACGAAATCTCCAGAAACAAACATTGCCCTTGCCGCTTCAGCATTTTTTGCCTCATCCAGTGCATAAACATCCAACCCGCCTATGTTGGCATAGATAGTGGCAATGGATAGTGCCAAGATGATCAGCAGGTTTCTGTTTTGCAT
Organism: Roseivirga sp.; assembly: GCA_965659985.1. Lineage (GTDB taxonomy): Bacteria > Bacteroidota > Bacteroidia > Cytophagales > Cyclobacteriaceae > Roseivirga. Next base: position 932 of record CBFHYE010000136.1, read on the forward strand.
CATCGCAAAATAGGTGAATTTTGATGTCTTTAACTGAAAGAAAATTCGTTTTTTATGTAGTCTTGGGAGGTTCGTTAGGTTATTCTTTCTCTACTCGTTTATTTTGCAGCACAAAATGTGGTTATGAAGCTATCCGTAGTTGTTTCGGTTTACAATGAAGAAGACAATGTCATTCCATTGTGCCAAAAGGAATATGAGGCCCTTGAGGGTATTGATTATGAGTTGATCTTGGTAGACGATGGTTCCTCTGATAAAACAGTGGAAAACATCAAGTCAGTAGCCAACGACCGCACGCGATTACTCATTTTCAACAAGAACTATGGACAAAGTACTGCCATGCAGGCTGGAATTGATGCAGCAAAAGGGGAGTACATTGTGACAATGGATGGCGACCTACAAAATGATCCCGCAGACATTCCCAATATGATGGCAAAGCTTGAAGAAAGTGGAATGGATGTAGTCGCTGGTGTCAGAGCTAATCGTAAAGATGGGTTTGTACTCAGGAAATTCCCGAGTAAGATCGCCAATTGGATCATTCGCAATACCACAGACGTTCGATTGAGCGATTATGGCTGCTCACTTAGAATCTACAGAGCAGACATTGCAAAGAATCTAGGGCTTTATGGTGAATTGCATCGTTTTATCCCTGTTTTAGCGAAGCTACAAGGCGCGAAAATGACAGAAGTCGATGTGAACCATCATGCGCGTATTCATGGCGAATCGAAGTACGGAATCAACAGAACATTCAAAGTAATGGCAGACCTCTTGCTGATGATCTTTTTTCAGAAGTATTTCAGAAGACCCATGCACCTTTTTGGCGGTGTAGGTATCATAGCCTTTGCACTTGGTTTTTTAGTAGACCTTTACTTAGTGATCTATAAGTTTGTGACTGGAGAAGACATATGGGGTAGACCACTGCTGTTATTGGGCTCTATTCTTATACTGGCAGGTCTACAATTCATTACGGTCGGGATCATCGCAGAGTTAATGATGCGGACTTATTTCGAATCTCAGAACAAAACCGTTTACAGGTTAAAAGAGACCTTTGTTGGAGAAGCAAAAGCTTAAACGTTGGGCTAAAGTGGCTTTGCAGCTCATTATTGCTGCCTTGGCCATATACTTTGTGCTTCAAAA
>CBFHYE010000137.1:0-2058 GCA_965659985.1 Roseivirga sp.
AAATCACGTCTGGAAAACACAAGATCTGGGGATATATAAGCTTTTTTTTCATTGGTATTTATGGTGGCTTCATTCAAGCTGGAGTCGGTTATCTGATCATGGCATCTTTATCATTTATTCATCATATGCCTATTGTCAAAATCAACCTGATCAAGGCTTTTGTGGTGGTCATTTACACCTTAGCCGCCCTAGGTGTATTTCTATACAATGACCTCATTGATTGGAAATTAGGAGTAGCCTTAGCGGTGGGCATGTCTTTGGGCGGGTGGCATACAAGCCGTTGGAGCACCAAAGTGAATGAAAAGTACATTCGCTACTTTGTTATGGTCACAGCAATAGGTTTTGCCATAAAACTCGCTTTCTTCTGATGGTAAGAAAACACTATTAGAATCACTAAATTAGACCGTGCACAAAATTCTTCAAGAACGCATTCGGGAATATGTTCAACCTACTTCGGAGGAATGGGATGCTTTTCTACCTTATTGGAAACCCTTCAGTTTTGCGAAAAACACTATGGTTACTGAAATTGGTGCTATTGAAAAGTACTTCTACTTTATCAATGATGGCCTCATTAGAGGATTCTTCGTGAAGAATGGTGAGGAATTTAATATTGGTTTTTCTTATCAAGGCGATCCTAGTGGGGTATACGATTCTTTTCATCATCAGAAACCATCGCAATGGGCACTAGAAACTTTATTGCCAACTTCAGGGGTTAGAATCACATACACAGAACTCATGGCGCTATTTAATCAATACAAAGTCTTTGAGCGTTGGGGAAGAATGTTTTTCACAGATGCCTCCATAGGATTAGGTCTATTTATTCGAAGTTTAATCGCAGACACCGCAGAGGAAAAATTTCAAAAACTGATGTCAAGAAGCCCACATGTGATTCAACTCATCCCTCAAAAGCATTTAGCTTCTTATTTAGGCATGACGCCAGAAACGTTTTCAAGAATGAGAAGAAAGTGGATGGAGAACGAAATTGATCTAAATCAAGATTCTTAAAATTAAGATCAACCAACTTGCCAAGAAAAAATGCAAATACCCGCCAAACAACACATTGACAATTCGGTAAAACGATTAGAAGACATTCTTCTGGAAGTGAAAACTATCACTGGCGATCTTTCTGAAGAGACCTTGAACAAACTCGAAGGACCTCAAAAATGGAGCATTTTACAATGCTTAAAACATCTGAGTATTGCCAATGGCATATATGTTAAAAACATAGCATCCGCATTTGAAAAGTACCCAAAGCAGGTAGATGATGTATTTCGTTCGCATTGGAAGGGCGATTGGTTTACCAAGATGATCTCACCAAAAAACGATGGGGAGGTAAAAAATTCGATGAAAACCATGAAGTCGATGGATCCAGAAACCAACCTTGACCCAAAACAGACATTAGAAGAGTTCTTTGCTATTCACGATCAATTCATTGAACTCATAAAGGCTTCTGAAGACTACAGTCTCAATAAAGTAAAAGTCCCTACGGCTCTTGGCCCAATGGTAAAACTTCGACTAGGTGATGCTTATCGTTTTCTCATTGGCCATACAGAAAGGCATCTGACCCAATTGAAAAGAATCAGAAATGCGGTTGTTTAAAGCAGCAAGTATTCATTACATTTAATCTAATGCATCGCATTTTATTCAAGCCTAAGTCAGCCGAAAACTTGAGCCCATTCAATACACTTTTATGAGCGAAAACAAAAAGCGACCTAGAAGACAAAGAGGTACCGGAATAGGTACAGGTATTGCCATTGGCGCAGGCATCGGTATCGCTTTAGACAACCTTGCCATAGGCATTGGTGTCGGAATTGCCATGGGTTTTGGCTTTGAATTGATCAATAGACAACGCGACAAATAACTTCTCGCCCCTTAAGCGTTCAGCTGGATTCGAAAAAGCAGCTTTAAATGTTTGCATACTGATCGTAGCAAAGGCAATAAACTAGGTTGACACGACCGAAAGTGCCAGAATTTTGATGGGTGCGAATACCTTCTACTTCTTTCAACTTCTCAGACTAAGAATGATGTAATTTTTGAGCATGACCGTGATGTAAGGTT
>CBFHYE010000138.1:0-2082 GCA_965659985.1 Roseivirga sp.
TAATTCTGTCTGAAGAATTTTTGATTTTTATTGCTCAGCATGACTTTGGCGCCAATGCCGAAGGGGTTGTGTTCCGGTCCTTTTAAAGCAATAGTTAAGAAATTCGCTTCTGCATCTGTTTTATTCTCGTAGATAAATGCAGCTTGTTCGGTATTGTTCACAATGAGCTCTAGATCACCATCATTATCAAGATCTGCATAGGCCGATCCATTGGAATAAGATGGCTGATCCAGACCCCATTCATTTGCTACATCTTTCATTTCCATTTTGCCTAAATGCTGACGAGCTAGGTTAGGAATTTTGACGGTGGGTAAGGTGTTGATCAAGAACTCATCCCTTTCTTCTTGGCTCTGGCCACCTTCAGGCGGATTTGAGAGGTAATTGAGATAATCGAGATCGTTTGGTCTTTTGAAAATGCCGTTGGTAATGTGGAGGTCATTCAAACCATCGTTATTCATATCGAAGATCAATGGTGACCATGACCAATCTGAGGCGAAGGTATTGGCCATAAGACTGACATCAGAGAATTGTCCATTGCCTAAGTTCTGTTGTAGAGTGTTTCGAACATATTGATCGCCATAGCCTAAGCGCTCTTTGATCTTGTAAACCTCAACTTTGTCTTCTGTCACTGACTTTCGCCAGATCTCAGGGTCTGAGGGAAGCATATCTGTGGTAATGATCTCCGGGAAACCGTCATTATTCAAGTCTGCGATCTCATTACCCATTGAGTAGCGGCTGGTGTGTCTTATGCTTTCCTCCAGTCTTTCAGAGAAAGTACCATCTTGATTGTTGATGTAGAGGTAGTCGTTTTCTGTAAAATCATTGGAAATGTAAATATCGGGCCATTGATCTTGATTGACATCACTAACGGTAATGCCGAGTCCGAAACCGATGATGCTACTATAAATACCTGATGCTTCGGTGACATCCATAAATTGATTTTTTCCTTGGGCTAATTGCGATTGGTACATTCTGTCGCCACCAGCATAGGCTTCATTTCTGGAAGATGATTCACTAAATACTTCTGGGTTTTTTACTGCATGGGTAAGCAAGTACATGTCAAGGTCACCGTCTTTGTCATAATCAAAGAATGCCGCTTGGGTAGAAAAGCCTTCAAAATCGAGCCCATAGGCAGAGGCGGATTCAGTGAAAGAGCCATCTTGGTTATTGATGAATAGTTCGTTCTTTCCTTGAGCAGATTTGTAATTACCGACATTCGAAACGTAGATATCTAGCCAACCATCACCATTGACATCGGCCATTGTGGTTCCAGCGGACCATGTACCACTGCCTGAAACGCCTGCTTTTGCTGTGATGTCTTCGAATTTCAAGTTGCCCTTATTGAGATAAAGCTTATTCGATGCTTGGTTGGCGGTGAAATAAAGGTCAACTAAACCATCATTGTTGATGTCGCCAGCAGAAACACCGCCACCATTATAATAGTAGAGATATTCTAGAATATTGAATTCCGCTGATGGTGTAAGACTATTGGTAAATTCGACACCTGTTTGCTCCGAACTGAGCATCTGAAAACGTTTTTGCTCTTGCTCTTGGCAAGACCATAAGGTTAGCAGGATCAATAATGAACCAATTGCTCTTTTCATTCTATTTGAATTTGAAAGCACGAATCGCTTCATTGTTCATGGCAACCAGCAGGACTTGTGATTCACCTTCACCGATGATCTTCAGGTCTCTGACCTCTCCGATCAGATTCAACCCTCCTTCAGCCTTGTCTATTTCGCTAAAGTTTCCTTGGCCATCACCTAACAAAAGAATCCCATAGTTGGCATCATATTTACCTACCTGAGGTTTGGCAGCATGCAAGTTGCCAGCCAGTAGAATATCAATATTTCCATCACTATTGAAGTCGTGAGACATGGAAACGTAGACGGGTGCATATTGAGCTTTAGTTGGTAAAGCTTTGATCTCGAAATTACCTTTTCCGTCATTTAGCATCACTGCGGAAGAAAGGAATTGTACCTCTTGATTTACAGCATTCTCGAGCTGTTCAGGAGTAAAAATATCTTCTAAAGTTTGATCGTTATAGGCTTCGTATTTCAAATAGCGCTTTTTGATCTCTGG
>CBFHYE010000139.1:0-9196 GCA_965659985.1 Roseivirga sp.
ATGGTTTTTAGATTTTAAACTAGAAAAACGGAATGAGACTTCCTTTCATCACTTCACTTTTACTACTCTTAGCTTTTAACCTACAAGCCTTTCAATCTACTGGGACCATCAACGGATATGTGCGCGATGCGCGTACACAAGAATCAATACCCGGTGCTACGGTTATTTTGCAAGAAACACAGCTGGGTGCTATAACCGATGCCAATGGTTACTTCAGCATTAAAAACGTACCTACTGAGACCTATGCCATACAAGTATCTTTTGTCGGCTATGAAACCGAGGTCAGATTCGGTGTGGTTGTACGTTCTGGAGGAACCCCTGATTTAAATTTCGAACTTAAAGAATCCGTTGAAGAATTAGAGGAAGTGGTCGTAACCGCTAATCCCTTTAGAAAAACAGAAGAAACACCTCTATCCATTCAAAAGCTCTCTCGGGAGGAAGTCGCTACTTACCCTGGTGGTAATAACGATATCGCTAAAGTGGTGCAATCTCTTCCTGGTGTCCAAGGTTCAATTGGTGGCTTCAGAAACGACATCATCATTAGAGGTGGTGCACCCAACGAGAATGTTTACTACCTCGATGGAATTGAGATCCCCAACATCAACCACTTCTCAACCCAAGGCAGTGCTGGCGGACCTGTGGGCCTCCTTAATGTAAGTTTTTTCGAAGGTGTCACCCTTTCCACAAGCTCCTTCGGTGCACAATATGACAATCCTTTATCGGGTGTTTTACAATTCGATCAGCGGAATGGAAACAACCGAAATTTCAAGGGAAACTTCAGACTCAGTTCGAGCGAAAGTGCTTTTACTTTCGAAGGACCACTTTTCAAAAGTGGAGATGAAACGAGTAATACCACATTTATTGCTTCTGTCAGAAGATCTTACCTACAATTACTTTTTACATTGATCGACCTACCCTTCTTGCCTGATTATTGGGATTACCAATACAAGGTCAACCACAAGGTGGATGAATACAATGAGATCATGATTACTGGAGTGGGTTCAATAGATGATTTCAGCATCAACGTACCCGAAGAATATGACCCTGAGCAGCAAGCGACTTTAGACCAAGTCCCGGTAATTCAACAGCGCTCTAACACAGCAGGCATCAGCTGGACCAACCGATTTAAAAATGGCACAGGTTTCTTGAGAACGACTTTGAGCAATAACTTCTTAGAAAATCAATTCAGACGCTACGATGACAATGTGAATGAAACTGGTCTGTTTTTCGAAAACATCAGTTCAGAAAGAGAAAGTAAACTCCGATTCAACTATACCAAATTCAAAGGAGATTGGACCTTGACTTCAACAGCGAGCGCACAAGCTGTTGAATACGAAAACAACACGCTTGATGCTGTAAATAACATCAACTATAACACCGCCATAAATTTCTTGAAGTACGGTCTCTCTTTTCAAGCCTCGAATGCACGCATTTTGCCTAGACTCGGTGTGAGTTTTGGCATTCGTGCCGATGGAAATGGTTTTACCGACACCGGCAATGAAATATGGAGAACCTTAAGCCCTAGAATTTCAGCAAGTTATCAGATCGATAATCAAGAAAGGTGGACACTGAATGCCTCAGCTGGGCGATATTTTAAGATCGCACCTTACACCATTTTAGGTTTCCAAGATCAAAATGGAAACTTTGCCAATCAAGATGCGGATTATATCCAAAGTGATCATTTGGTTTTAGGTTTGGAATATCTATTGAATAGCTCTTCTAGGATTACAGTTGAAGGGTTTTACAAAAAATACCGAAACTACCCAGTTTCTGTAGTCGACTCCGTTTCCCTAGCCAACTTAGGTGGTGATTTTTCTGTTTTAGGAAATGAAGACGTAGAGAGTGTTGGATTGGGTAGAACTTATGGTGCAGAGTTCCTCTATCAGAAAAAATTCACCAATAACTTTTACGCTATCTTAGCCTATACATTGTTCTGGTCTGAATACACAGCCTTTGACGAGGAGGAGTATTTACCTAGTGCTTGGGACAGTCGAAACCTGATCACTTTTACAGGAGGCTATAAATTTGGCAACAATTGGGAAGTCAGTGCGAGGGTTCGCTATTTAGGTGAAACTCCATTCGCACCAGTTAATGAAGATGAGACGCTAGCGAATTATCCTGCGATCATCAAAGACTATGATCAATTGGGAACCGTTCGTTTATCTAGTTTTAATCAGACCGATCTGAGAGTAGATAAGAAATGGAACTTTGAGAATTGGACATTCAATATATTCATTGAGATCCAAAACCTTTTTGGTCAAGACATTCCTAACGAGCCTCAATATGGTTTGGATCGCGATGCGGATGGAACCATTACGCTACCCGAAACATTGATTCAAATACCGGCAGCGGATAATTCAAGTACGCTACCTTCTATCGGAATCGTGATCGACTTTTAGTATGCCTCCATACATCAAAGCTTATTTTAAAATTCTCGCAGCCATTTCACCGAAAGCGGCTGCAAAAAAGATCTATCACTTCATGTCGAATCCAAGACTCGTCAAGCTTAGAGATTTTGAGATGGACATGTTAGAGAAAGCGGAAAAAACAGACTTTCAATTCAAGTCTTTTACCATCCGTAAATACAGCTGGGGTAATGGAAGTAAAAAAGCACTTTGTATCCATGGCTGGGAAGGACAGGCAGGCAATTTCGGGGGCATGATAGACACCTTGATCTCACTGGGATACCAGGTGATTGCATTTGATGGACCATCACATGGCAAGAGTTCCAAAGGCAACACAAGCTTTTTTGATTATATAGACCTGGCAGAAATAGTGGCCATGGAGGAAGACCCAGAATTGATCATCAGCCATTCTTTCGGCAGCATAGTCACCTCCTCTTTTCTAAGAAAAAGACCAGAATTCAAACTCAAGCATTGGATCATGATCACTTCTCCGCTAAGTGCACGTGAACGCATGAAAGACTTCACCATACCTTTAGGTGTTCCTCAAAGCACTGTAGATGCATTGATAAGTTTGATCGAAGAAGAAACCAATGAATCAATTGATGACTTGAACGTACCGCAATTCGTCTCCGAGATCAAAAACTTAGAGCGTATGACCCTTATCCATGGCTTGGGAGACAAGGTCCTACCGATCGAATTCTCAGAGCAGATTCAAACTCGATTCAAGGGCGCAGAACTCATCCCCCTTGAAGGGCTGGGTCATTATCGAATCCTGTGGTCAGAAAGTTTATTGCAGGTACTTAAAGACAAGCTGAGACAATAACCGAACGGCTGAAATATTCTTAAAGACTAGTTCTTGTCCAAACTACAGTTCGACCGAACATAGGCATGCCGATATATCCACGTACTTCAAGCTCATCACCATCCAAACGCATGCGGCACGAATAAGTCTTGCCTTCTTTAGGATCATAGATTTCTCCATCCTCCCATTGGTCATCGTCAAACTCAAAACCTGAAACTAAGTTGAGGCCCATGAGGGGTCTTGATCTTAATTCTTCCTCAGGATTTTCTTTGTCCACTTTAGGTTTACCATTTTCATTAGGCTCTTCGAGCCAAACGATCTTACCATTGTACTTACCGTTCTCTTTGTAGATCTCAATTTTGGCGGCTCCGTCATCTGTCAACCAGTAGCCCAAAACATCATCAGCATCTTGTGCCATTACTAGAGAAGGAATAAAGAATAAGAGTAGAGAAAATACTTTCATGGTTCTATGATTTGAATTTTGTTTCGATATTCAACGCGAAATAATGAAAGAACTTGTAACCCGCCATAAAGTTTGTGAACAAACATTCGAATTGCTTCCAGAAAAAGCGATCTACTGGGTAGAACAGGACCTACTGATCATCGCTGACCTTCATTTAGGGAAGGCCGGACATTTTAGAAAATCAGGCATCCCAATCTCTGATCTCGTACATTCTAAAGACATGCTCCATTTGAATAGACTCATCGAAAGCAGAAAGCCTCGGCATGTTATGTTTTTGGGCGATCTCTTTCATAGCGACCACAATCAGGGCTGGTTGACCTTTAAAAGATGGATAGAGGATCAGCGCGAAACTACTTTCACGCTCGTTTTAGGCAATCATGATATCCTGCCGACTTCTGAATACCGCATTAAGAATTTAGATGTAGTAGAAGAATTGACGATCAAGCCATTCAAGTTTACCCACATTCCTGAAGAGACTGATCATTATAATCTTGCAGGGCATATTCATCCAGCCATAAGGCTCAGAGGAAAAGGGCGCCAAAGCATGAAAATGCCCTGTTTCCACTTTAGTAAGCATAGAGGCCTACTCCCAGCCTTTGGTGAATTCACAGGTACTGCCAGTTTGAAAGTCAAAAAGGAAGATGAGGTTTTTGTGATCGCAGATAATCAGGTGATCAAAGTAAATTAGCCGATCGTGGCTTAAGCAATATTAACATCTCGCCTCAGTTTATCTTTTGAATTAATTACTATTTTTGACCCAAAGGCTAACAGTGAATAAAGAGCGAAGAAGAAATAGACCAAAGAAGAAACTCGGTTCCTACCAGTATGGCAGTGTGGTTTTTAGCATCACCCTCGCTCTATTTGTGATCGGCCTTTTCGGCCTCCTATTTCTCCAAGCGAACCAACTTACCTCCGTTATTAAGCAAAATATAGAGTTACAGGTTTACTTAAATAAAGACCTGAGCGATAGTCAATTGAATAGAATAAAATCAGAATTGACCAATGCTGGTTATGTCTATACGACTGAAAATGAGACCGCCATTCGCTTTATTTCCGAAGAAGATGCGGCTAAGCAATTTATTGAAGAAACTGGTGAGGACTTCTCAAGCTTTCTAGGTAAAAATCCTTTACGAGATGCCTTTGTATTAAACCTTGCCTCAGATTATCAAACCAATGCTAGAATGGACAGCATCAGCAACACCATTCAATCGATCAACGGAGTCTTTGAGGTCACTTATGTGAAAAATTTATCCGACTCTGTAAATGAGAACATGACAAAAGTGGCATTGGTGCTAATAGGAATTGCTGCACTTCTGATCATCGTAGTCACCTTATTGATCAATAACACGATCAAACTTGCCTTATTTTCACAAAGATTCCTGATCAGAAGCATGCAGCTTGTCGGAGCAAAAAGCAGCTTCATCAGAAAACCTTTTTTGAAACGGTCTTTTTGGTATGGGGCAATTTCAGGACTAATCGCATCAAGTTTACTCTTTGGAATCCTTACCTTCGCCAATCAAAAGGTTGAGCGTCTAGAAGAGCTTCAAAAAATCGAAATGATATTGATACTTTTCGCCATCCTCATAGCCATAGGTGCGGTAATCTCTTACATGAGCACTGCCCGTGCAATGAATAAATACTTAAAAATGTCGCTAGACGAATTGTACTGATATGCCAGATAAGAAAAACAAATTCGCTTTTAACAGAGACAACTACCGTTGGATGCTCATTGGCCTCGCTACGGTTATCGGTGGTTTCATCATCATGTCATTAGACAGTACGCAACACGGCCAAGGATTTTTAGGATTGACATTGGGCCCTATCGTGATCATGAGTGGCTTCATCATAGAGTTTTACGCGATTTTCAAAAAGCCTAAGACAGGGCAATGAGCACCATTGAAGCCATCATCCTTGGCATAGTCCAAGGCCTAACAGAATTCCTTCCCGTAAGCAGCAGTGGTCATTTAGAATTAACCAAAGTCATATTTGGTGATACATCAGTACCGGAAGAAAGCCTAATGATGACGGTGGTATTGCATGCGGCAACAGCATTAAGCACCATCGTTATCTTTAGAAAAGACATTGCCGAATTATTGGTTGGACTTTTCCAATTTAAAAACAACGAGCAATTCAAATACTCCCTTAACATCGTATTGTCCATGATACCCGCAGCTGCTGTTGGGGTCTTGTTTGAGGATCAGATCGATGCTTTGTTTGGAGGTCAAGTACTATTGGTCGGTGTTATGCTGCTTTTAACAGGCTCCCTCCTTTTTCTAGCTGATAGAGCCAAAAACACATTGAAGTCTGTTAACCCAAAAAGTGCTGTACTGATTGGTATTGCCCAAGCCATCGCCATCATGCCAGGTATTTCAAGATCAGGAGCTACAATTTCAACCTCAGTATTATTGGGCATTGATCGTGCAAAGGCAGCCCGTTTTTCATTTTTAATGGTTGTGCCTTTGATTCTGGGCAAAATGGCAAAAGATATATTAAGCGGAGACTTAATGAACACGCAAACCGAAGCCTCAGTACTTATCGCAGGCTTTATTGCCGCTTTCATTGCCGGATTATTAGCTTGCCAATGGATGATCAAATTGGTTCGTAAAAGTCAACTCAAATATTTTTCGTATTACTGTTACGTAGTGGGCCTCATCGCCATTGTCTACGCCATTCTTTGATAGATGCTCGAATTAGATCCTGAATTAAGCACAAAAGATAACTTCCAGTCAGGAAAGGTGCTTTTGATAGACAAACCATTAGAATGGACGTCTTTCGATGTGGTAAAGAAGGTGCGTAATGCCATCCGTATTAAAAAAGTAGGTCATGCAGGAACGCTAGACCCCCTAGCCTCAGGCTTACTCATTCTTTGTACGGGTAAAAAAACGAAGGAGATCGAGACCTACATGGCCACAGACAAAGAATACACGGGAACTTTTACACTAGGCGCTGTGACGCCTACCTATGATTTAGAGAGCGAACCCGAGCAATTTAAGCCCTTTGAACATATCACTGCAGAAGACCTTGAAACCGCTAGAATAAAATTTGTAGGTGACCTCATGCAGATGCCTCCTATCTACTCTGCCATAAAGGTCAAAGGCACAAGACTTTATGAGTTGGCAAGAAGAGGCGAAAAGGTCGAACTTGAACCTAGACCCATAAAGATTTCAGAATTCGAACTAACAAAAGTAGATTTACCAAGTATTGAGTTTAGAGTCGTTTGCTCAAAAGGCACGTATATTCGCAGTTTGGCTCACGATTTCGGACAAGCTTTAGGGGTTGGTGCACACCTTTCTGCCTTGCGCAGAACCAAGATCGGTGAGTTTGATGTAAAAAATTCACACCAACTTCCTGAACTAATTGATACCATAAAAGCATTCAATGAAAATTCACCTGGGAACAGAGAAGATCGCTGAAATTAAGAATGCCGTTGTCACCAGCGGTACTTTTGATGGTGTTCATTTAGGACATCAAAAGATATTGAATCGCGTAAAGCAATTGGCCGAAAATATCAATGGCGAAACTGTTCTGATCACTTATTGGCCTCACCCCCGTTTGGTCTTACGTCCTTGGGATCATTCACTTCAGCTTTTGAGTACTTTTCCTGAAAAAGCAAACCTCCTCGAAAAGTATGGTGTCGATCATTTGGTCAAAATTCCATTTACGCAAGAATTTGCTCAAATGTCCCCTGAAGATTATATCAGAATCATACTCCACGATCGAATCAGCACTAAACAATTGGTGATCGGTTATGATCATCGGTTTGGAAAAGATCGGTCTGGCGGTCTTCGCGAATTACAGCAATATGCATCTAAATACGCATATGATGTAGAAGAGATCTCTCGTCAAGATGTGGATGCTATTGGCATCAGCTCAACGAAAACCCGGAGAGCCCTAGAATCCGGTGATGTCGCTGGAGCCAATGCCTTTTTAGGCAGGCCGTACAGCGTTTCAGGTATAGTCGCTCGTGGCAGTCAAAATGGACGCAAACTAGGCTTCCCTACAGCCAATGTTAGGATCAAAGAAAACTATAAACTGATACCGGCCGATGGCGTATATGCAGTTAAAGTCTGTAACAAATACAGAAAACTAGATGGTATGCTCAATATTGGGCACAGACCAACTATTGGTGGTGAAGACAAAACCATTGAAGCCCATATTTTTGAGTTTAGTGATGACATCTATGATACTGAGATCACCATTGAATTCATTGAAAGAATTAGAGAGGAACAAAAGTTTGAATCTCTAGAAATGCTTAAAGCTCAATTGGTTAAAGATGAGGAAGCGGTCAAAGCGGTTCTAGAAAACTATAAACAGGATCATGATCAACAAAGTAGTCAAGAATGCAGATGAAGCCATTTTCGATATTCCTGACAATGCCACACTTATGCTCGGTGGTTTTGGACTCTGTGGAATTCCAGAAAATGCCATAAGCGCATTGGTTAAAAAAGGAGTCAAAGGACTTACTTGTATTGCAAATAATGCTGGTGTAGATGATTTTGGCATTGGCCTGATGCTTAAAACGCGTCAAGTCAAGAAAATGATGTCTTCTTATGTAGGTGAAAACGCAGAATTTGAAAGACAATTGCTGTCCGGAGAATTAGAAGTCGACCTTATCCCCCAAGGTACACTTGCTGAAAGGATCAGAGCTGGAGGCGCTGGAATCCCTGCTTTCTTTACACCCGCTGGCTACGGAACAGAAGTGGCAGAAGGAAAAGAAGTAAGAGAATTTGATGGTAAACAACACCTTTTAGAAGAATGGCTTCGTGCTGATTTCTCCCTTGTCAAAGCTTGGAAAGGTGATAAAGCAGGCAATCTTATTTTTAAAGGAACAGCCAGAAATTTCAATCCGATCATGGCCGCAGCGGGTAAAATAACCATTGCCGAAGTAGAAGAGCTTGTAGAAGTTGGCGAATTAGACCCCAATGCAATCCACACTCCTGGAATTTATGTCCAAAGGATATTCGAAGGCCAGAATTATGAAAAGCGAATTGAACAGCGAACTACTAAACTGAAATAAGCATGTTAGACAAAGTAGGTATAGCCAAAAGAATAGCACAAGAAGTAGAAGACGGTTCATATATCAACTTGGGCATAGGGATTCCCACCCTAGTGGCCAATTTTATACCTAATGATATTGATGTGGTCCTTCAGTCAGAGAACGGGCTCCTGGGTATTGGTCCTTTCCCTGAAGAAGAGCATGTAGATGCTGACTTGATCAATGCAGGTAAACAGACGATCACAACAATTCCTGGTTCATCCCTATTCAATTCATCTGAAAGCTTTGCGATGATCCGTGGTGGACATGTAGACTTGACCATCCTTGGTGCGATGGAGGTTTCAGAAAACGGTGACATTGCCAACTGGAAGATCCCAGGTAAAATGGTAAAAGGTATGGGAGGCGCTATGGATCTTGTGGCTTCTGCTGATAACATTATCGTAGCCATGCAGCATAAAAGTAGAGGTGGTTCATCAAAACTACTGAAGAATTGTACCCTACCCATTACAGGCATCAATTGCGTAAAAAAG
>CBFHYE010000140.1:0-3394 GCA_965659985.1 Roseivirga sp.
TAGGGCCAGGAAGAATACACCATTGTATGCGATGGATTGGTGTCTGCGAACGTGCTTTCGATATGATGTGTCAAAGAGCAGCAACCCGTGACCTTGGCAATGGAAAGAAATTAGGGCATCAACAGACCATTCAGAATTGGATCGCTGAATCGCGTGCAGAAATTGATGCGTCACGATTAATAGTACTCAACACCGCAAAAAAGATGGATGAAGAAGGCGCAAAAGCCGCTCGATTAGAAATCTCCACCATAAAGTTTTATGTGGCTAATGTATTAATGAAGGTCTTAGACAGGGCGATTCAAGTGCATGGCGCTTTAGGTATCACGGATGATACCTTACTTTCATTCTGGTATAGACACGAGCGAGGGGCAAGAATTTATGATGGCCCAGATGAGGTGCATAAATCGAGCCTTGCCAAACACATACTAAAAGGGTATGGACTATGATTGATTCAGCCAATGACATCCGTCCCGGAGAAGAGCTCAACCTCCAAAAGTTAAAGAACTATTTATCCGAACATCTTGATGGCTTTTCAGGTGAAATTGAAGTCACCCAATTTCTGTCAGGCTTTTCAAACCTTACTTATTTAATTAAAACAGGAGAACGAGAATATGTACTAAGACGCCCGCCCTTTGGTGCGAACATTAAAGGAGGGCATGACATGTCTCGTGAGTTTCGTGTGTTAAGTGCATTGGATCAGGTTTATAGCAAAGCACCAAAAGCTGTTCTTTTCTGTCAGGATCACGAAGTCATGGGTGCTGACTTCTATTTGATGGAGCGCGTCAAAGGCGTGATCTTGAGAGGGAGGCCTCCGAAGGATGTCGAGCTTAAGCCAGAATTGATGAGATCAATTTCTGAAACCACAGTTGATCATCTGGCTGAACTCCATCAGATCGACTTAGAAGCCTCCGGATTGTCAGATTTTGGCAGACCTGAAGGTTATACGGAAAGGCAAGTAGAAGGTTGGATCGGCAGATACTATAATGCCGAGACAGATACAATCCCACAAATGGATGAAGCTGCTGAATGGATGAAGGTGAATATCCCTGAGCAACAATATGTGAGCTTAATTCATAATGATTACAAGTACGATAACCTCATTCTGAATCCTGAAAAGCTCGATGAGATCATTGCCGTTTTAGATTGGGAAATGGCGACAATCGGTAATCCATTAATGGATATGGGTACTTCACTAGCCTATTGGGCTCAAGCCTCTGATTCTGATGTGCTAAAGCCTTTCAGTTTGACTTGGTTGCCGGGTAATTATTCTCGTGCGGAATTTGTGGAGCGATATGCAGAAAAAACGGGCTTCGATTTAAAAGACCAGCTCTTTTACTATGTTTTTGGTACGTTTAAGATCGGAGTGATCATTCAACAGATCTATGCGCGTTATAAAAAAGGATTGACGAAAGACCCACGTTTCGCCAACCTCATTTATGCGGTGAAGGCTTGTGGAGAAAATGCTGTTAGGGCCTTAGAAAGAAATTGTATTTAGACCCCTCCGGTCTTTGACCACCTCCCCTTAAAAAGGGGAGGAGTAGATATAAAACTCTCCCCCTGTTTAAGGGGGAGTGCCGTAGGCGAGGGGGTAAACGAAATAGATATGAAATTGAGATTAAAAGACATCAACAAAGTCCTTATTCTGGGAGCAGGTACGTTAGGGTTAAGAGTAGGACTACAATCTGCGATCAGTGGATTTGAAACCACCATCTACGATATCAATGAAAAAGCCTTTGATGCTGCCATAAAGATTCAAGATGGGATACTCAGAATGCTCATCAAAAACGGGAAACTCTCTGAACAGGAAGCAGAAGAAGCAAAAGCAAGATTGACCTTTACCACGGATGCTGCTTCGGCAGCTGACGATGCAGATTTCTTGAACGAGTCCGTCACTGAGAATTTAGACTTGAAGCGGAAGGTTTGGGCGCAATTCGGAGAGTTATGTCCTGATAAAACCCTCTTTACAAGCAATACATCCTATCTGCTGCCCTCTCAGATCGCGGAAAGTACAGGTCGACCAGAGCGCTTTTGTAATTTTCATTTCCATGATGTTTTTTATGCTAATGTTGTGGACATCATGCCACACGACACGACAGCACCCTGGATCAAAGAGTTCCTGTTCGAAATGGGGCGAAAACTGCAACAAACTCCTGTTTTTGTTAAAAAGGAAAACCCTGGCTACATCTTCAACTTTATGCTGATGTCTTTAATCGGGGCAGCAGGAGCCTTGAAGACCATGGATGTCGGTTCGATTGAAGATATTGACCGCAGCTGGATGGGGAATTTTAAAATGGAGATGGGTCCATTTGGCGTATTAGATACTGTGGGTTTGGATACGGCATGGCATATTACCAGCGCACAAACCGATAAGAAAAGCCAGTCTTTTGCTGCCTTATTAAAAAGTTATATCGATCAAGGTAAATTGGGTGTCAAGACAGGCGTGGGTTTCTATAAATACCCAAATCCTAGGTACAAAGAAGAAGGCTTTGTGGAGGGTTGATTAGTCTTGTATAGAGATTTGATGTTGAAGCTTTTCAATTTGTTCTTGTTTGGCGTTAGTGCTTTTCTCTGTTTGTCCATAGGGCCTCCCTTGAGGTCGGACAATTGAAGTGAGAGTTTATACATCAACTCTTCTAGAGCCTCTAAAAGCAGTTTTTTGTTCTTGGCATCAATTGAAATCATAAGCTTTTTTATTTCCTTGCTCTCATTCTATTACAATCTAAGATAGAGACTTCAAGGGTTTTTTCAATAATCCAACTTAACTCCCGATTATAAAGTAAAAGGCTTTGTAAAAGGTGGTTACTTCAGAGAACTATAGTCGAGTCAACCGAATCTCGATCTATTAAATGGCTAATCTAACGTTTGAGCGAATTGCTAAAAATAAGCTGTAACTTCATGGCTCAATAAGAGGTATATAATTTTGCCTTTCCTAAAAGAATTTTATGTCGTTTGACTCTCTAGGTTTATCCCAACCCATATTACATGCCATTAAAAAAGTTGGCTATACAACTCCTTCCCCCATTCAAGAGAAGGCTATTCCGCTAATTCTAGATCGGCAAGATGTCTTAGGGTCAGCTCAAACAGGAACAGGAAAAACGGCAGGTTTTACCTTGCCATTATTACATATTCTTTCAGAAGCAAAGCAGCCTAAGCGAAAGCCGGTCAGAGCCTTGATCTTGACACCAACAAGGGAGCTAGCTGCTCAAGTTTCTCAGAATGTGACTGCTTATGGCGAGTTTCTCCATTTAGAATCAGCAATGATCTTTGGTGGTGTCAATCAAAACCCACAAGTGCGAGCACTGAAAAATGGAGTAGATATTTTGATTGCAACACCGGGGCGTTTACTCGATCTTTTTAACCAGGGCTATTTATCCCTGAGTCATGTAGAGATTTT
>CBFHYE010000141.1:0-6603 GCA_965659985.1 Roseivirga sp.
GTTGCTACCTTACTTAAACGCTTGCAGGACAAGAATGTGGTCGGTTCAAAGAAGTATGGAAGTGTCAAAGAATACTATCCTATTCTGAAAAAGGAAGATTACTCGGCCAAGCAGATGAATGGTATGCTCAAAAATTATTTCGATGACAGCATCAGCCAATTCGCTTCATTCTTTACATCTAAAAAGAATCTGACGGATGAAGAATTAGAAGAACTGCATCAGATCGTGAACGCTCAACTTAAAGCCAGAAAGAAATGATGACCTTCCTACTTAAGTTTATCCTTTCCACCGCTGTACTTTATGCAGCTTACTATTTTCTGCTCAGACAAGAAAAGACTCTACAATTCAATAGATTCTTCCTTTTGAGTATCATTGGCCTTTCCCTCCTTTTTCCTAAGCACATAACAAAGACGGAATACATCCAAGTCTCTAAGGCACAATTCGAGTACTTTGATAACACCCCATCTATATTGGAAGAACAGACGATCAACGCTTTGAGGGCACCACAGCCTACTCTTACCATTAAAACTACTGATGTGCTTTGGGTATTTTACGCATTGATCACAGGCATTTTCCTTTTTCGTTTCGTTAGAAATCTCTATCAAATTCGTCAACTTCAAAAAGGAGCAAAATTAATTAAGACTGGTGGCCTTAAGATTTGCTTAAGAGATGACATACACGCCTCGTTTACCTTTCTGAACACGATCTACTTGAATCGAAAAACATTCGAAGCACACGAGATCCCGCAAGAGATCATAGATCACGAAGCCGTTCACGCAAAGCAGAAGCATAGTTTAGACATAATTCTTATCGAAGCATTTCAGTGCTTCCTATGGTTCAATCCAATAGTGTATTTGGTCAAATCAGCTATTAAAATGAACCATGAATATTTGGCTGATGCCAGAGTGTGTGAACATCTGCTGGAGATCAGCCAGTATCAAAAGACATTAATTCAATATGTATATCATTCAAAACAACAACCGGTTTTGGCCAGTCAACTCACATTTGGCCAAACCAAAAACAGATTAAATATGATGGTTAAAAGCTTAGCTATACGCAGTGCAGCATTGCGTATATGCACAACAATGGTCATTGTTTCAATTGCGCTTTGGGCATTTGGTGAAACTCAAGTCATCGCTCAAGAGCAAGGACAAATAACAAAACCCACAGTACGGGAGATAAAAGAACAACAAGATAAGCAGCAACTTCCAATGATCATTGAAGTACCTGGTCCAAATCAACAAGTTAAGTTCAAGGACAGCAAAGGACAATGGATTGAGAAGGCTTATGGTGAACTCACAAAAGCTCAGAAAGAATACTTTAGAGAACCAGGAGCCCAATCGCAGGTTTTTATACCACCGATGCCAGCAAAATCTGTTTCTCGCGATCTATTTGAGTCTCTAGCTGATGAAACTAAATATGGTATTTGGGTAGATGGGCAGCGCATTAAAAACGAGGCCATCAACAGATTCAAACCGACTGACTTTCATCATTATCAAATAAGTAAGCTCAACCCTGGAGCAAGAAATTATGGCAAACATGAGTTCCAGATCGACTTAATAACTAATAAGTACTATGAGAACTCAGAATCTGCCAAAGGCAGTTGGATTCCCTATCCTCCGGTAAAAGTCAAAAAAATGTCTGAAGAAAATAAGGAACCTAAACAACAACAGCAAAAGCTCCCTCCTCCTCCACCACCTCCCGAACCGCGCCAGATCAAATTAAATGAACGTTCTAAAGTGAAGTTTAAGGATGCTTCTGGTACAGTGATCGAATCTGAATTTGGAGAATTGAGTGAAGATCAAAAAGAAGCGTTTAGAAGTAGTGAAGGACAAGGTATGATCTTTCTACCCCCTCCACCTCCAGCTTTTATTAACAAAGAATTACTGGAAAAGCATGCAACAGGCGAATTCAAAATCTGGATAGATGACAAAGAAGTTTCTCCTAAGGAACTATTGAAGCGTGACCCAAAAGAGTTTTATCTCTACAACAGAGGACAGAAAACTATGGAAGCAAATGGTGACGTAGAATGGAAAGGAATCAATTTTGTGACGAAAAGTGCTTTTGAAGCATCAGACATTGCCAAAGGGAGTTGGATAGCTTATAATAAAGTCTTTGAAGCGGAACAAGAAGATGAGAGATAATCATTGGTAATTTCTTTTCCGAAATGAATACAGCCACTAGAATAAACTGGTGGCTTTTTTATTGCATTAAAAGGAAGTCGTAAATTGAGCCATGCATAAATGGCTCTTTTTCATTTTAGCCTTATTCCCTACCCTCACTTTCGCCCAATCTTGGCAATATTTAGCGCAAACCCCTCCAAATACCAAACCGAAGCTCTTTGCCCCGGAGATCATCAAAGAAGAGGGGCGTGTAGAATTTGGTTCTACCTTTTCTAGGGATGGCACTGAATTCTACTATTCAGTTCAATCCAATGGTTTTGCCGATATATTATACATGAAGTTTGATGGCATAAAATGGACTAAACCAGAGGTGATTTTTGATTCCCCAACCTATGGGTTAAATGACCCCATGCTTTCGCCCGATCAGCAAAGGCTATTCTTCATTTCTCAAATGCCAAATACAAAAAACGACAGCACACAAGACCATGACATCTACTTTGCAGAAAGAATTGAAAATGGCTGGTCGGTTCCCAAAAACATTGGCCCTCCCATAAGCTTGCCTGATGTGAGTGAGTATTATATTTCATTCACCCAAGAAGGACATATGTACTTCTCTTCTGATCGAGATGCCCGATACCACAGAGATTTTAACATCTATCGCTCGGCATTGAAAGATGGACAATATCAAAAACCTGAAATATTGCCTGAAGACATCAATACTGGTCACTATGAAGCAGATGTGTTTATCGCACCCAATGAGTCATACATTATTTTTGCGTCAAGCCGAAAAGGTGTTTATGGTCAGATCGACCTTTTTATAGCTTTAAAAGATAAAAATGGTAGCTGGGGGAAAGCCAGAAACCTGGGCCCTGAGATCAATACACCAGGACCAGAATACTGCCCTTTCGTTAGCGCTGATGGCAAATACCTTTTTTATACCTCCAACCAAGATATTTATTGGGTCAGTATGGATGCTATCTTAAAGAATTGAATCTTATTTTTAGGACACTTTTTTAAACGCAATCTTGTTCCACCCACATGAGTGAAAAGCAGATCAAAACCATTACCCTCCCTGTTACTGGAATGACCTGTGCTGCTTGCGTCAATTCCGTTGAAAAGACCTTACAAAAACAACCAGGGGTTCAACATACCGAGGTCAATTTGGGTACTCACGAAGCCACGCTCGAATTAGAAACTCATGTAGACGAAAAGTCTTTGGCTCAAGCCTTAGAAGCTGTCGGTTATGGCTTGATCATCACAGAGGATGAAGAAGAATCTCAGGAGCTTGTTCAGGCAGAACAACATAAAAGGTATCAAAGCATTAGAGCCAATCTCATCGGGGCTTCTATCCTTACCCTTCCCGTTTTCATTATCGGTATGTTTCTTCCTGAGCTTGAAAATGGACCCTATGTCTCTTTAGCATTCACAGCACCCGTATTACTTATTTTTGGTCGCCAGTTTTACCAGCATGCGTTCAAGCAAGCGATTCAAAAAACAGCGAGTATGGATACGCTGGTTGCCTTAAGTACGGGAATCGCCTTTATTTTTAGCCTTTTCAATACAGTTTTCCCAGAATTCATGCTTGCCAATGGTTTGGAGCCGCATGTATATTATGAAGCGGCAGCCGTGATCATCACTTTCATTCTACTTGGTAAGTTTTTAGAGGAAAGAGCTAAAGCTAAAACAGGAACAGCCATCCAAAAGCTTATGTCATTGCAACCTCAAACGGTACATGAGCTGGTGAATGGACAGCAGCAAGACAAACCATTGAAAGCGGTCAAACCACAAGATATACTCTTGGTGAAACCAGGTGAAAACATTGCACTTGATGGTGAGGTAATCGAAGGTAATTCATTTGTGAATGAGAGCATGATCAGCGGTGAGCCTGTTGCGGTTGAAAAAAACGTAGGAGACAAGCTTTACGCTGGCACCATCAATCAAAAAGGGAGCCTCACCTATCGTGTGGACAAAACAGGTAAAGAAACTGTCCTAGGCCAGATTCTAGAAATGATCAAAAAAGCCCAAGGTTCGAAGGCGCCCGTTCAAAGGCTCGCAGATAAGATCGCGGCCATCTTCGTGCCTATAGTATTGGGTATTGCCATACTCACATTTGCTGCTTGGCTCATTTTTGGAGGTGCAGATGCCAGTGTGCAAGGTATGCTGGCAGCTATTTCGGTTCTCGTGATCGCCTGCCCTTGTGCCTTAGGATTGGCCACCCCTACGGCACTTATGGTGGGTATTGGTAAAGGTGCGCAACATCATATTTTGATCAAGGATGCACGATCTCTTGAGCTGGCGCATAAAGTGAATGCTGTGGTTTTCGACAAAACAGGCACACTCACCATTGGAGAGCCGAAAGTAGTTGGTATCGAATGGCTGGACGAAGCGGCCAAAGAGGAGGCTGACCTATTGGTAACCATCGAGAAGCATAGCGAACATCCTTTGGCAGAAGCCATTGTGAATGCTTTCGAGGGTAAATTGAGCGGTGAGATCGAAGCAAAAGACTTTCAGAGTCTTACCGCATCTGGTGTTTCAGCAAGTTACTTAGGAAAGTCATTTTACATCGGTAAAAAAGGCCTGCTAATCGAAAAAGGCATTACAATAGAAGAGTCACTTTTGTCCAAAGCCTCCAAATGGCAAAACGAATCAAAAACGGTTGTTTGGTTTGCCGATGAAAGCAAAGCCCTAGCTGCTATGGCTATTGAAGATCCTGTAAAAATTGAAAGCAAGTCTGCCATCGATCAATTGCATCATCAAGGGATCGACACCTATTTACTGACCGGTGACAATCAACAAACGGCACAGGCTGTTGCAGAAGAGCTCGGCATTCAAAATGTGAAAAGTGAATTACTCCCTTCTGAAAAATCCGCCTTTATCAAAAGATTACAAAGCAAAGGCAAGACTGTCGCTATGGTCGGAGATGGCATCAATGACTCTGAAGCCTTAGCTGTGGCTGATGTGAGCATGGCCATGGGCAGCGGATCAGATATCGCTTTGGATGTGGCCCAAATTGCACTGATCGGCAGAGACATGCAGACGGTACCCAATGCACTCAATTTATCTAAAAAGACAGTGAATACCATTCGCCAAAACCTGTTTTGGGCATTTATCTACAACATCATAGGTATCCCTATTGCTGCTGGGCTGCTCTACCCTTTTAATGGCTTTATGCTCAACCCGATGATCGCTGGGGCAGCGATGGCCTTTAGTTCTGTTTCTGTGGTGTTAAATAGTCTAAGGTTAAAGTCTATCAGGCTTTAAGTCTTAGCGAGACGCTAAGACTAGGATAGAACACAAAAAAAGACAACCCTTCTTTCTCATCTTGAGCGAAGCCGAAAGATCGGCTGATCCCTCGGCCATGCTCGGGATAAAAAATGATGGTGTATGAGCGAGACTCTTGGACTAGGCTACTCCGTCAGCACCATAGGTCAGACGGAGGAAAGCCTACTGAATTGGTAGCGTCATAGTTGAGGCGGAAGGAGATTGAAGACTATAAGGTTTTAAGTCTTAGCGAGACGCTAAGACTAGGATAGAACACCAAAAAGACAATCCCTTCTTTCTCATCTTGAGCGAAGCCGAAAGATCGGTTGATTCCTCGACCCTGCTCGGGATAAAAAATGATGGTGCATGAGCGAGACGCTAAAACTAGGCCACTCCGTCAGCAACGCAGGACTGACGGAGGAAAGCGTAGTGAACAGGCAGTGTGCTATATGCCGGAAGGAAGTAAGCTCTTGTCTGACCTATGGTACCGACAAGCACAAGTCTGACCTGCGGTACTGACAGACGAATAAAAAAAGCCGGGGAACCCCGGCTCTTTCAATGATATGTAAAACCTAGATACTGAGCACTAGGCACTAAATATTTATCAGTTTTGTCCTTTCTTCTCCGTATTCAAGCTCTCTCCTTCTTTCATCTTTTGAGTAGGCATTTCATCGGTTAATTCATAACCAAGGGTTCTGCCTTTAAGTGTAGCAGGAAGTCCTTTTGCCATCCATACTGGCATTGGCTCACCCTTCAAATAATGATCAAAGAACTGCCCCATTCTCACCGAAAGGTCTTTCCTATTCTTTCTCTGTCTTAAGTTATGCGCCTCGTCATTATAGACAACCATCCAAGCTGGTTTTTGCAATCTTCTCAAAGACATATAGAATTCTATACCCTGATACCACGGCACGGCTCCATCAGCATCATTGTGCATGATGAAAAGTGGGGTTTCAATATCTGGCATTGAAAAGATCGGAGAGTTTTCAATGTACAGATCAGGTCTTTCCCAAAGGGTAGCGCCTATTCTCGTTTGGGTCTTTTCATATTGGAACATACGACTCATTCCTGAGCCCCAACGCACCCCACCATAAGCTGAGGTCATGTTAGACACAGGTGCACCAGCTCCTGCAGCAGCATACATGTCTGTTTTTGTTACCATATACGCCACTTGATAACCACCCCAGCTTTGTCCTTGAATGGCCATTTTAGACTCATC
>CBFHYE010000142.1:0-4139 GCA_965659985.1 Roseivirga sp.
ACATCCCAAATCTTTTGCTAATTTTGCGACTTGATTAACACCCTAAGACGGACGTTCTCATGATTCAATTTTTCGATGCCGGTCAAGGCAAAATCTATGCGGTAGGTACAAGCAGTACAATCTCTGATAATGACCTACCTAAACTTCAATGGCTCTTTGGCAATGCCTCGCTTATAGAAGCAGATATGCTAAAGGGCTTTTTTGTTGGCCCGCGCAAAGAAATGATCACCCCTTGGAGTACCAATGCAGTGGAGATCACAGAAAACATGGGCGTTTCGGGTATCCAACGTATCGAAGAATTCGATCAGGTTGAAAGTGAAAATGTGGCATTCGACCCGATGCTTCAAGTGCTGTATAAGTCCTTAGACCAAGACCTTTATACTATCAATATTGAACCTGAAAAGGTGATTTTGATCAATGACATTGCTGCTTTTAATAAGCAAGAAGGTCTAGCATTAAACGAAGAAGAAATTCAATACCTGAATGAAGTGGCCGATAAATTGGGCAGAAAACTGACAGATGGAGAAGTTTTCGGTTTCTCACAGGTCAATTCAGAACATTGCCGTCATAAGATCTTCAATGGTATTTTCATTATTGATGGTCAAGAGATGCCTACTTCCTTGTTCAAATTGATTCGAAAGACTTCGAGTGACAATCCAAACAAGATCGTTTCCGCCTACAAAGATAATGTCGCCTTTATAGAAGGTCCAAGAGTAGAGCAGTTCGCGCAAGCCACACAAGACAAGCCCGACTGGTTCGAAACCAGTGATTTTGATTCTGTCATTTCACTAAAAGCAGAGACGCACAACTTCCCGACTACAGTTGAGCCATTCAATGGGGCAGCAACGGGTTCTGGTGGCGAGATCAGAGACCGTATGGCAGGTGGAAAAGGGTCAATGCCTTTGGCTGGAACCGCTGTTTACATGACCTCTTATTCCAGATTAGCAAACGACCGTACTTGGGAGAAAAACATGCCTGAACGGAAATGGCTCTACCAAACCCCAATGGACATTCTGATCAAAGCATCAAATGGTGCTTCTGATTTTGGAAATAAATTCGGGCAACCATTGATTTCAGGATCTGTCCTGACCTTCGAACATGAAGAGAACGGTAAAAAGTATGGCTTTGACAAAGTGATCATGCTTGCTGGTGGAATTGGTTATGGCAAAAGATCTGATGCGCTGAAAGACACTCCAGAAACTGGCGATAAAGTAGTCGTAATGGGCGGTGATAACTATCGCATCGGGATGGGCGGTGGTGCAGTATCTTCCGTAGATACTGGCGAATTCGCAAGTGGTATAGAATTGAATGCGATTCAGCGTTCGAATCCAGAGATGCAAAAGCGTGTATATAACGCGGTGCGTGCCATGGCAGAGAACAAAGAAAACCCGATCGTTTCTATTCACGATCATGGTGCAGGTGGACACCTGAATTGTCTTTCTGAACTAGTAGAGGAAACTGGTGGTAGCATCGATGTCAAGAAACTTCCCGTAGGTGACCCTACCCTTTCTGACAAAGAGATCATCGGAAACGAGTCGCAAGAGCGCATGGGCCTTGTGATGAAAGAAAAAGATATTGAGTACATGAAACGTGTGGCTGAAAGGGAACGCGCACCGATGTACGTTGTGGGTGACATTACCGGAGATCATCATTTCAAATTCGAGAACAAGGAAACTGGCCAAAACCCTATGGATTGGGAATTGGCGCATATGTTTGGTTCTTCTCCTACCACCATCTTAGAAGACACCTCATTAGATAGCAGTTATGCCGAAGTCAGTTATGACATTAAGCAATTGCAAGAATACCTAAACGCGGTACTTCAGTTAGAAGCGGTAGCTTGTAAGGATTGGTTAACGAATAAAGTAGACCGCTGTGTAACGGGGCGTGTCGCTAAGCAACAAACTGCTGGGCCGATTCAATTGCCATTGAATAATGTGGGCGTGATGGCGCTTGATTACAGAGGTGAAAAAGGTATCGCTACTTCAATTGGGCATGCACCAGTTTCGGCTTTGATCGATCCGGTAGCGGGTTCACAACTTTCGGTTGCAGAATCATTGACCAACATCATCTTTGCCCCAATCACAGAGGGCATCAAAGGCATTTCATTATCCGCTAACTGGATGTGGCCTGCAAAAAATGAAGGTGAAAATGCACGCCTTTATGAAGCGGTAAAAGGACTTTCAGACTTTGTCTGTGAATTGGGCATCAACGTGCCAACGGGTAAAGACTCTATGTCGATGACCCAGAAGTATAAGGATGAGGTGGTTTATGCTCCGGGTACGGTCATCGTTTCTGCTGTTGGGGAAGTTGATGGACTTAAAAAAGTAGTGGAACCCGTCATTCAACCTGATTTCGAATCTACTTTACTCTATGTAGACCTTTCAGGAGATGAGTTCAAATTAGGTGGCAGCTCTTTTGCACAGGTTGTAGGTAAGATAGGCACCAACTCACCAAGCATCAAATCAGCTGAAAGGTTTGCTCAAACCTTCGATTACATCCAGGAATTGATCAAAGCTGAAAAGATCATGGCAGGCCATGATGTCTCTGCTGGAGGATTGATCACAGCATTATTAGAAATGACGTTCGCTCAGGTCGATACAGGTATTGCCGTAGACTTGAAGGCGATCAAAGATGCAGATGACATTTCGATATTCTTCTCAGAGAAGCCCGCGCTTGTATTGCAAGTGGCCAATGAGCATGTAGCAGAGATTGTCGGACAGCTTTCTGCACTAGGCACAACAAATTATGAGTTAGGCTCTCCAATTGGCGAACCTATTCTATCTATTCAAAGCAATACGCAAAGCTACTTGCTTGATATTGCCAGCTTAAGAGATACTTGGTACAAGACCTCCTATCTGCTAGATCAAAAGCAGTCTGGCGAAGAATTGGCCAAAACGCGTTTTGATAACTATAAAAAACAACCGCTTGAATTCAAGTTCCCTGAAGGTTTTGAAGGACAGTATGACAAGCTGGGTTTAGATCCGGACAGGAAAGAAAAAACCGGTATTAAGGCAGCCATTATTCGCGAAAAAGGCGTGAATGGCGACCGTGAAATGGCTTATGCTATGCATTTAGCAGGCTTTGATGTCAAAGACGTCCACATGACGGACCTCATTGCAGGCAGAGAAGACCTTAGCGATGTCAACTTCATTGCTTTCGTTGGTGGTTTTTCTAATTCAGATGTCTTAGGTTCTGCCAAAGGTTGGGCCGGAGCCTTTTTGTACAACGAGAAAGCGAAAGCAGCACTAGATAATTTCTACGCTCGTGAAGACACCATTTCTCTTGGAATCTGTAATGGATGTCAGCTCATGGGTGAGCTCGGTTTATTGTACCCTGAACATGATATTGATCCACACCTAGACCATAACATTGCGCACAAATTCGAATCAGGTTTTGTGAACGTGACCATACCAGAAAACAATTCTGTGATGTTAGGCGCTTTGGCTGGCAGTAGACTCGGGATATGGGTAGCGCACGGTGAGGGTAGATTTAACTTGCCTCAGGCGGAAAGTGATTATCATGTGATCGCTAAGTACAGCCACGAAGCTTATCCGGCCTCACCTAATGGCTCTGACTACCATGTCGCAGGCTTAGCGAGTAAGGATGGTCGTCACTTGGCCATTATGCCTCACTTTGAACGCTCCATCTTCCCTTGGAACTGGGCAAACTACCCGGCAAATCAAAAAGCGGATGTCTTGAGCCCGTGGATCAAAGCCTTTGTCAATGCAAGAGATTGGGTGGCGGAGAGAAAATAGCTTCTAGCTTCTAGCAACAAACGTCATTCTGGAATTTTCCTTTGCATTTTAAATGCTAGCAACGGAAAATCTCCGAAATCTCATAAAACCAAATTTGAGCCTAGCCTGATGTATCAAGTTAGGGTTTTGTTTTTTACTCGCCTTTGATGGTCTTGTGACCAACAAGTCTCATTAAAAGCTCATACTTGCCTACCCTTTGGTGACAATATCAACAGTGGGAGCGCTTTTATATTTTTTATTTACATTGTATTTCACGCACAATGAAGCTACACACACTAAATATTGCAGGTCAAACATTTTATGGCTTAGCCCTACCCTACAATGAGGCGTTAATTGACAGAGCAAAATCATTAAAGGGGCGTTGGAATCCTAAATTGAGGCTGT
>CBFHYE010000143.1:0-2647 GCA_965659985.1 Roseivirga sp.
AGACAAAAGAACCTGTTGCCTTGGCCTCTGTCTATTTTGCGAACACTCGCGTGGGAGTATCCACCAAACCTGATGGTACTTATGAGATCGACAATATAAAACCTGGTATTTATGAACTAGTCGTTTCTCACATCGCCTATGAAAGTAAAGTTGAAGTATTGGAGCTTACAAGAAACAAGCTCACCGTAAACTTTCGACTCGTTGAAAAGACCAGCGACCTGAATGATTTTGAATTGACAGGTGAGAAAATGAAACGGTCAGAACGTCTAGCCTATGAACGTTTTAGGGAATTCTTCTTTGGTTATGGCTATGATCCTTCAGCGGCCTATATCAAAAATGAACAGATCGTTGAATTGACTAAGGCTGGGCCAGGTGAGTTCGAGATTCCTCAAGAATATAAGCTTGAGGTTGAAAATGAGCATTTGGGATATGAATTAGAATATCTTCTAAGAAGTTTCTACATCAGTTATGATACCAAACTGTCACTAGGCTATCCTCGATTTATCGAAAAAGTGGCTACTGATAATACCATTGCCAGCACTTGGGCAGAAAATCGACAATTAGCCTATAATGGCTCGATTAGACATTTCTTTAAAGCTTTGATCGATGGAAAGCTTTCAGAAAGTGGGTTTGCGGCATATTCGTCCAATGGAGATCCGGAAGGCCTAGATTTTTTTAGACAATCGAATGTTTTGCTCAACGAAAGTAACTTTCAATCGAAGTATATCGATATAAAAGCGACCAGTTATGACAACATCAAGCGCATTAGGATCAAAACCGTTCTTGATGTCGACTATCTCAATGAATTCAATCCTGATGGTTCTGTTCAAAACAGTCAGGTAAAACCGCTTGAAGAGTATATGTATGTTTATACCAATGGCGTCATTATTAATCCTTCGGCCATTAAAGTCTTTGGCCAATGGGCAGATGAAGGGGTTTATGAAATGCTCCCAAATGACTTTGAAAGTAATGATACGCTCCAGCTTGGTCAGATCATGGTCAAGCGTGATATGATAGGCAAATTACGAGAATTCAGCGAAGAGAAGCCGATCGAAAAAGTCTACGTTCATACCGATCGCAACGACTATTACCCGGGTGAAACCCTTTGGTTGAAATACTACCTTACTGCCGGGCCATTTCATCAGCTTTCGCCGTTGAGCAAGAACATTTACACCAGCCTGGTAGATAAAGATGGAAAGACAGTGACCACACAATTAACTACTGCCACAGACGGTCTTGCTCATTCTCAAATTGAGCTACCTGATACCTTAGCATCAGGGACCTATAGTCTTCATGCCTATTCTGAGCACATGAAGAATTACGGGGAAGCTTATTCTTTCAAAAAGAATATAAAGATCAATTCGAAAATTGGAGATAATCCAAAAAACAACTCCAAACAAGCCCAGATCATTGACTTACAGTTTTTACCTGAAGGCGGGAATCTATTGGCTAATGTCCCCAATAGAGTGGCTTTTCGTGCTGTTGGCTCAAACGGACAACCCGTATCGGTAAGAGGCAAATTGACCGATTCCAGAAACGACTACACGGTCTCCTTTTCAAGTGAACATAATGGTATTGGGGTAATCGACCTGATACCATCATCCAATGCACGATTTTCGGTTGAGGTAGAAGGGGTAGATGATGAATTTGACTTCCCGAAAATAGATAGTGAAACTGCCATTCTTACTGTTGATCCGCTATTCAGCGAGACACAAGTGAAGGTGACTGTTCGCACCGACATTCCTGGACTAAGGCCTTTCCTCATCAACCAATTTCGAGGTTTGGTTAATTATTCCGTCAACTTGAAAATTCAGAATGGCGTTAGAGAGATCTTAGTCCCAAAAGCCTCATTGCATGCCGGTATTAACCATTTGACTTTGTTTTCGGAAACAGGGGAGCCTATAGCCCAACGACTCTTCTTTATACGAAAAGAGGATAGGACCTTAAATGTTTCTATCACAATGAACGACTCTTTAGCCAGCAAAAGGTCTCAAATGGAGGCGACTATAAAGGTTTTAGATCAATTTGATAATCCGGTCGAGGGTAGTTTCAGTCTGAGTGCATTTAATATCGATAGGTCCTATATAAAAGAGGCTTCAACCAATATTGAAGCCCATCTCCTGCTCAATAGTGATCTCTCAGGTTCCATTTATAATCCCGCTTACTATTTTGATGCACCTGATCTCAACAAAGACAGACAGTTGGATTTGGTAATGATGACGCATGGCTGGACAAGATTTGAATGGGAGCAATTAGAGGATCTTAAAGAACAAACTGAGAAATATGCTTACAATACCAAACTCAAGCTCTCCGGGCAGGTCTTTAGAGAGAGCAAAAGAAAAAAGCCACAAGAGGCGAATATTAGCTTGATCAACAACAGTACAAATCCGGCAGAATTACATAATACAGTAAGCAATAGAAAAGGTGAATTTAGCTTAGAAGGCCTCCAAATCATGGATCAACGCCCTTTTGTAATTCAGGCATCGGCTACAAAAGGCAAGCATTTACTCAATGTTCAGCTGGAGGAAATCAAGATTGATGCTTTACCGACCAATTCGTTCGTTGATTGGCCTCTTATTAACCAGGAAAAAGAAGAAGCCTCAATAGCACTCTCCGATCCATCTCTAGCAAAATCAGAAACGCGCGA
>CBFHYE010000144.1:0-2290 GCA_965659985.1 Roseivirga sp.
CATGTCTGGGCTTACGACTACCCAATAATTTCCTGCTTCACTCACTTCTATGGTAGATGTTGTGGCTCCTGTATTCCATAAATAGGTATACGGTCCACCCGTGGCGCCACCTTGTTGTCCCTGCCCGCCTGATTGTGGTTCAGCATCCAACTCTAATGTTTCTCCAGGACAAATAGTAGTATCGGGTAGGGTTACTTGTAAGTTATTCTCCTCAATCATTAACATTTGTTGACCTGAGGATATTGTTTGTCCATTGATTTGTGCAGTTACTGTGTAGGCAACAGGCCCAGCTTCCTCAAAGGTCATCAGTGGAGCATAGTTTCCTGACCTCAAATTGATAGGTTGAAAGTCCCATTCTATTGAAGAGGGGATCGCATTTGGCGGAAAAATGACTGGATAGAATTGAATGGGGTTATTCATGCAAAGCCCATCGGTTTGAGCCAATGCAAAAATTTGCGGTTGAATACTTTCTAGTGGATTAAAACTTGCGAAGAATTCGGATTGAAAGTTTTCTGACTCAAAGACCTCGTCTTCATATGCAATGCGATCAATAAGGCTATCGGGCTCATTAATTCTTCCAAGCAAAATATCTCCAGACGGGCTTTCTCTATATAAGTGATAAAGACTACTGTCTGGGGCCATTTTTAGACTGTAACTTTCGTTTAATGGGCTTGCGAGTACAGTTTCA
The DNA here is from genome assembly GCA_965659985.1 of Roseivirga sp. Classification (GTDB taxonomy): domain Bacteria; phylum Bacteroidota; class Bacteroidia; order Cytophagales; family Cyclobacteriaceae; genus Roseivirga. Next base: position 689 of record CBFHYE010000144.1, read on the forward strand.
ACCGCTGTCAATGAATTACTTGCCAGATTGTATCGATAGATGTTGCCATCCGTAGCATTGTTTCTGCTGAAGTAAACGTAGTCACCAGAATGTGACCAGCCTGCTGTACCTCCAAATGTCTCATTAAAGACAAATGAATTTAAGATCGTTTGCTCATGCGTTAGTTCAGGAATAGATGGGTTGAAATCGAGTATTTGTATATTGGTATCTGTGGAGGGGATAATAGCGATTCTGCCTGTGCCATTATGAAACGAGAACGAGGCCGCTGTGATCTGATCGGTTAGATTCACCAAACCAACAGAATTCAAAGTGCCCCCTTCATTCGGAATCTCAAAGAATTCGATCATGCCGCCATTTTCTTGTTGCGTCACGAGCCAAAAAGTGCTACCATCATTTGAAGCTAAAGTCAGCATTCCATCACCTCGAGCCGTTACCCCCATCGGTAAGTTCTTTGTTGTCACCTCCCCGAGTGGTGGTTCGTCAGCTGCTCGATTCCCCTGCAGATTATGATCTATCAAGGTTGCGAAAATCTGACCTGCATCGTCACGATGAAAGAGGTAATATTTACCAATTGAACCCGGTCCAGGCACTGGGCTTACGGCCATCGCTTGAACTCCATCGCTATCAGTGAAGATGCTATTGCCATTAGTCATGATCTCGTGAGAGGCATCAAATATGTTGACGCCATCAGAATAAGCGACCAGATCTCCAGAGATGGGATCAGTGATAGTAACTTTTTCTCCAGGATTATTTTGGCTTCTCTTGCCGAGGTCAATGATTGGTTCTGCATTTGCTTGTTTTCCAAATACCAAACCTTTGTTGTTTCCGGTGAAATACCAATTGGTATTGCTAAAGTCTTGCCCTGAGAGTTGGAAAGCACTAAGCAATAAAAAGAATAGTAATATTTGTCTAGGTGTCGACCTCACGTAGTTTTAGCTATAAGTATTTTTAGGTAAAGTAGGTAATGTTATTACGCGATTATAGCACTTTTTATTATATTCAGTGCCTTTAATACAAGCTCTAAGATAACGGAACTTTATTGATGGGACACTCCAATCTACTAAGGGCAAATAAAACATAAGAAGAATTGTGGCGTTAGGGTGTTGATGCGTTTAAATGTTATAATTGTACATGCTTAGGAAGCTATTTGTTATTTGTGGGTTCATATTATTCTGCTTTTCTGAACTAAGAGGGCAGGATCCGCAGTATTCGCAGTTTTATGCTGCGCCACTTTATATAAACCCTGGTTTTACGGGAGCTTCAGGCTATACCCGTTTTGGTGTAAATTACCGAAATCAGTGGCCAAATCTAGAAGCATCTTTCAACACTTTTTCGTTCTTCGCGGATCACTATTTACAAAATATCAATAGTGGTATAGGCTTTATTGTGACTACGGATAGAGAAGGATTAGCCGGTTTAAACTCTACTAGCGTAGGCTTAAGCTATGCTTATCAGCTTCGGCTAACGGATAATTTGATTTTTAGCCCCGGTATTCAGGTGAGCTATTTTTCGAGGAGCGCTGGCTTTCAAGAATTGGTTTTTGCCAACCAGATCGACCCCGTAACAGGAATTATTGACCCAACGATCACAGATCCTTCAGTG
>CBFHYE010000145.1:0-3050 GCA_965659985.1 Roseivirga sp.
CCAAAGTAATTTATGTCCATGATCTTACGGTCGATGTCTAATTGGGTGTCCATCGCCATGGATCGCTGCGATACACCCCCGTTGTTAATCAGGATGTCGACTTGGCCAAAAAGTGTAATGGCTTCCTCGACTTTCGCTGCCAATTCACTGCTCTTTTCGAGGTCTAATGGGAGTACCTCAATTTTAGCCAATCCTTCATTCTCTTTTTTGACCCTTTCAAGCTCGGTGGCTCTTCTTGCAGAGATGATCAGGTTTAGCTTTTCTTTTGATATTAACTTTACCAATGCTTCTCCAATACCTGACGAAGCGCCTGTGATCCAAATGGTTTTGTTCGTGAATTCCTTCATAGTGAATCTAAAGATAAAATGAAATTACATGTCGTCACCCTGAATTTATGTCAGGGTCTAGTTTGAAGAAGATGCTGAAACAAGTTCAGAATGGCGACAGAACTATTTCTTCTCGTAAGTCACAAAATCGAAAGCAAATTGATGTTTTTCATCTATGGGATGATGTACACGCTCCGTCTCTTTCCACTCGCTTTTATTGAATTCAGGGAAGAATGTATCACCTCCTTCAATTTCAGCCATGACTTCCGTGATATGCATGGTATCTACCAGACCTTTTTCTAAAGATTCCTTATAGATGGTTCCCCCACCTGCGATATAGACCTCTCCTTCTTGTCTTTGCACCTCGCAAAGTTCGAGTGCTGCTTCTAAGCTGTTTACCGCATAATGGCCCTCAGGTGCCTGGTAATCTTCTTGTCTCGTGATGATCACGAATGTTCTTCTGGGAAGGAGACCGGGTAATGAATCAAAGGTTTTTCTACCCAAGATCACGACATGGTCCAAAGTGACCTGCTTAAAGAAGCGAAAGTCATCAGGCAGATGCCAAAGGAGGTCATTATCCTTTCCGATGGCATTGTTATTGGATTTAGCAACGACTATTGTTCTTTTCATAAGTTATTCCCTCTTAAGAAATCTTCGATCTTCATGCGTTTCTTGCCTTGCATTTGTAGTTCGGTAATTGCCAAAGCCTTACCGCCAGTCTGAATATGCAAATAGGTTTTATTGTCTGTTTTGAAATCACCAGGTTGTGCACCTGCCTTGACCATTTCTAACTTTTCGGCTCTAAAGATCTTGAATTGAGTTCCATTCAAATTCGTCCATGCAGCAGGGTAAGGAGATAGTCCACGGATAAAATCGTAGACTTCCTGAGATGATTTGGTCCAGTCGATTTCGCAGGTTTCTTTAAAGATCTTCGGTGCATGTTTGATCTCCTGATCTTCGTTTTGCGGAAGTTGTGGATAGTCCTCAGCTTGGATGGCCTCAACAGTTTTGAGTACAAGTTTTGCACCGCTGTCCATCAACCTTCCATAAAGATCACCGACTGTATCATCTTCTTCAATAACTTCTTCTTCTTGAAAGATGACATTGCCTGTATCTATTTCATGCTTAAGGAAGAATGTCGTTACACCAGTTTTCTTTTCTCCATTGATGATCGCCCAATTGATAGGCGCAGCGCCTCGGTATTGTGGCAGGAGGGAGGCATGTAAATTGAAAGTACCGATCTCGGGCATATCCCAAACCATTTCTGGTAACATCCTAAAGGCGACTACAATTTGGAGGTTAGCATTATAAGATTTAAGCTCTTCAATAAACTCAGGGTTTTTCAAATTATAAGGCTGCAACACTGGAATGTCTTGGCTTACAGCACAATCCTTAACGGGGGAGGTGGATAGTTTCTGGCCGCGGCCTTTGGGCTTATCCGGTGCAGTGATCACCGCTACAACATTGAAGCCATTTTCTACAAGGATTTGGAGGCTGGGAACGGCAAATTCAGGCGTTCCCATATATATGATGCGGAGGTCTTTCATTCAGGATCAAAAATAAGAAGCAGATGCTCGCTTTCGTGAGAATGATGTCCTTTTTTATCATTTCATTTCCAGAAATAGCAACCGATCACTCAAAATCAGGATATAATAGGTGACGTTTACGCATGGCTTTATAGGCCTTTAATTTGGGCTGCCAAGTTCCACGAATTTGCTCTTCTGTAAGTCCTAATTCAATTTGTTTTCTGAGTTCTTCCGTTCCAGCCAAAAGCGTTAAATAGTCTTTGAAGAATTCAGTTTTAGGCGAAAGCTCCTGATAGAAATCTAATAACCATTTTAAACTAAATGTTCTTGGACTTTCTGCATTGTAGAAGGCATAGCCGACACAGAGTTCTCCTTCTAGAGGCGGATATTTAGAGCCAGCATTTGGTTGGGGTGTGAAAACCGTTCCACCACTACCATACATGGGATGCCCGATCTGTTCAAAGGGATGATCTGTACCTCGTCCTACGCTGACCACGGTTCCTTCGAAAAGACCTAGGCTTGGATAAAGAGAAATCGCATTATCAGTAGGTAAATTTGGAGAGGGTTTTATGGGTAAGCTATATGTTTGTGTATGATCCCAGCCATTCATTTCAACAACCTTAAGATCAGCTTTGATCTCATTGGCTAGCCAGCCTTCTTCATTGATCATTTTGGCCAATTCACCGACAGTTAACCCATGAACGATAGGGATAGGATGCATCCCAACAAATGAACTGACATTTTCATCTTTTACGGGGCCATCGACATACATGCCATTGGGGTTGGGCCTATCGAGTACAATCACCTCTTTGCCATTTTCTGCAGCGGCTTCCATTATATAATGCATGGTGCTGATGAAGGTGTAAAACCTTACACCAACATCTTGAATGTCAAAAATGAGTACATCAACATCCTCCAGCATTTCCGGTGTGGGCTTTTTATTACTACCATAAATGGAAATGATGGGTGTGCCCGTTTTTTCATCTTTGCTGTCGTCTATCTTTTCTCCATCAGGTGCTTCGCCTCGAAAGCCGTGTTCAGGGGCCATTACTTTGACAATATTCACATCTCTGGAAAGTAATGTATCCACTAAATGGGTGTTGCCCACTATTGAGGTTTGATTGACCACCATGGCAACAGATTTGCCCTCAAGTAGAGGGAGGTAATCTTCCATTCTTTCAGCACCAACTTGTAGGTT
>CBFHYE010000146.1:0-9579 GCA_965659985.1 Roseivirga sp.
ATCAAGCCATCTTGGAAATCGGCATTGAGCTGTTGACGCTCGTCATTAAATCTAAAAGCAGATAGGCCCCAAGTTACGCGGTCTTCAATGTCATAGACTCGGTAGTTCCTTCCTATGGAATAACCAACCTTTGTTTTAAGCAGTATATTATCGGTTACATTGAAATGTAGATAGGCGAAGAGCTCATTAGATGCTTTGACCAAATAGTTTTCTGCATTGCTTTGATAGGGTTCATTGAGGTGGTAAGAGCGCACAAAGGCTGAAAATTCCATTCCTGCTTTTAGCCAAGGCTGTAGTTTATAATTCATATCCACCGCCAGTGGCAATCTTACATTCATTTCAAATCGTTCATTTGCACTCAAGTGATAGAAACCGAAGAGCGGCACAAAGAATGGGCCGAACAATTCTCCATTATAATACATACCAAACTGCCAGGCGAAATTCTGTCTTTTCTTGTATTTAAGCAGGGCAATGGCACCGAACTGAAAGTCTTTTGAGCCAATGCTTTTGAAGTCAGAGGAGAGTTTAGGTAGAAGTAAATAGGTACCTGTCCACTTTTCGCTATGGTTATAATTGATGCCGAATCTTGGGTTTATCGTATAGACGGAGGTAAGGTTTGGTTCTACCGGATTCACCGAGGCGGTAATGCCTTCTCCATAAAAGCCAAAAAGTAAGGCATGTCCACTTTTAAGTGGAACCGGGATATTCAAATCAAGCCCGAACTCTTCAATTCGCGTGCTATTGGTGAGTGTGTCAAATTGATTGACGGGGGTATTTGCATAAAATAGTTTACCAATATCAACATACTGCTGACTAAAAGCGCTTTGAGAAGCGATCAACAAAAAGAAGATTAGAGGTATTAGTTTTCTTTTAGCAAACATCATTTTCGGTCAAGCCCGAATATAGCAACTACTTTATTTAATCGTTACAGATTGGCTTGAGATAATTATTGTCCTTGCTCGTTGGAAACCTGCGTCTTCTTTTGGTTCCGTTTTCTTGTGGCAATTCCAATGGCGAGCATACTACAACCTATAGCTACAAAAGCACCACTGTTTTCTACAAAAAGTGCTGATACGTTGAAACACACGCCCAAAAGGACAAGAAGTAGGGCTAAATTGGCTTTCATTTGATTTGTAACCATAAAACAAGTTAGTGTTTTTCACCGAGTTCTATCTATCGGGAACAGTTGAACAAGAAAATACCTTATTAAACGACCAAGGAATACTTTTCATGCTATTCAAACATTCTATTGATTGAATTCCCCAATATGCCAGAGGATGGTGCTCGGGTCGTGTACGAAGAATTCTTTACCCCAAGTATCTTCTTTAACCGCTGAGATACGAACACCAGAATACTTCTTGACGAGGTCTTTATTCAAAAGCTCTTCTCGAAACTGCTCAGTGTTTTTTACTTCCAAGAAGAGCATGGTGTTTTCGACCCAATCTTTGACAAAGGCTTTTTGAAGATAGAATACAGTTTGTCTATTCAACATGTAGACGCACATGTTAGGAGAGAGTTCCTTCTCCATAAAGCCAAAGTCGCGATAAAAAGCTCTAGAGCGTTCGTAGTCTTTAGCACCTATAAAAGGGCGGATTGAGATGGCTTGATCTTGCATGTCTCAAGATAAGGAGAATTATGGTTAGCCCATCTCCTCAAGAAAGACTCGGATATTTAAAAGCACACTTGTGCACTAAGTATTGGCGTACCAGTAAAAATGCTTCTGAATAATTTCATCTTTATTCTTTTCTACAAAGTCTAAAAATGCTTTGGCCGCAGGGGAGTGTTTTTTGCTGGTTGGCCAGGTGAGTTGCCAGGTACTGGTGAGTGGAAAATCATCCATCGGAATGATCCTCAAATCACCATTTTGCAACTCATTCTTAATACCGATCAAGGGCATAATGGCAAATCCAAGCCCAGCAACGACCGCTTGTTTTACGGCTTCATTAGAGGTTAGCTCCATCTTTTTCTGAATCTGAAGTTGTTTTTGCTGAAAGAATCTTTCCAATGTTTGTCTCGTTCCAGAGCCTGCTTCTCTAAAGATCAGATCTATCCCTTTTAAATATTTCAGTGGTTGTTTTTTCTCCAAAAAGTCTGGATGATCAGGGTTGCCCACCAAATAAAGCTTATTAGCCATAAGGTCAATGGTTGAGAGTGGTGTTTTTTCTGGTAAAATTGATACTAAGGAAAAGTCTACTTGGTTTTTCTCTAAACTCTCAACCACAGAGTATTTATTAGTTACATCCATTTTAAGTTCTACACCTGGGTTCTCATTTAAAAACTGAGTGAGAAAATAGGGCATCACATATTTACCTGTAGAAACGACCGATATCTTTAGGGTGCCACTGATCTGGCCTTTGTAAATTTGAATTTTTTGGTTGATGGCTTCCGCCTCGTTCAAGATCCGCTTACAGGTTTCGGCTATCTCCATTCCAAAGTCTGTGATGTATAGTTTCCTCCTTACGACTTCCGTTAAAGGAAATTCAAATTGAGCTTGGAGGTTCTTAAGCTGGATGGAAACCGCGGGCTGCGTAAGGTGTAGTATTTCAGCTGCCTTGGTGATACTCTCTGTCTCACAGATGGTTAAGAATATCTTCAGTTGATGTAGTGTATAGTTCATAAACTATATTTATGTAATACATAATAAATATATATAAAAATAAATGAATTAATCGAATCACTTTTGTGCTCAGTTAAACAAAAACAGACTATGTCATTAGAGCTTTTAACTGAGAACTTAACCAATCCAGCACTCTTATTCTTCATTTTAGGAATTCTTGCTGTACAGGTCAAAAGTGATCTAGAGATTCCGGGTACTTCATCCAAGTTCATTTCGCTTTATCTCTTATTCTCGATCGGTTTTAAAGGAGGCCAAGAATTAGCACACAATCCCATCACACAAGAGATCTTCTTATCTGTATTGTTTGGTTTAATGACGGCAGTGGTGATTCCGCTTTATACCTTCTTTATTCTGAAAAGGAAGTTGACCGTTGAAAACTCTGGTGCTATCGCGGCTGCTTATGGTTCCATTAGTGCGGTTACCTTCGTGACTGCGGTTTCTTTCTTAGAAATTCAATCCATTTCCTTCGGTGGGCATATGGTAGCGATCATGGCATTGATGGAGGCACCAGCTATTGTGGTAGGCGTTATACTGATCAGGAAATTTTCAAAAGAGTCTGTAAACGGGAGTCCTTTGAAGATCGTAAAACATGCCCTTTCAAACGGCAGTGTACTCCTGATCATCGGAAGTTTGGTCATTGGCTTGGTTGCGAGCGAAAAGCAGGCACAGGGGATTGAGCCTTTTACAACCGATATTTTCAAGGGCTTTCTGGCGATCTTCTTACTTGACATGGGCATAACCAGTGGCAAGCACCTCAAATCATTCTTGGCCAATGGATGGTTTACAACGCTCTTCGCGATCTTTATTGCCTTGTTCAATGGGAGCATTGTCGCGATCTTAAGTGGTGCGGTTACCGATGAAGTTGGTAACCGATTTATGTTATCTGTTTTGGCAGCTAGTGCGTCTTATATCGCTGTACCGGCTGCTATGAAGATTACAGTCCCTAAAGCCAGTCCAGGTTTGTATTTGCCTATGGCATTGGCGATAACCTTCCCCGTGAACATCACGCTGGGATTACCAATTTATTTGTACCTCATTCAAACGCTATAAAATGGAAAAGTTTAAAAAGTGGTCAGTATTGATCGATCTTGATAAGAACAATGAGTCCTTTGTACAACAATTATCACAATTGGCCGACCAATTTGTGCCGCAATCGATCAGTTTTATCTGTACGGATAATAAAGACGAATTGCCTAAAGAGTTGCTAGCCGATCTGCCGGATCTTGTCGAAACGGAGAGCAGAGAGAAGTTGAAGACTTTCAAGTCAATGGTGAAGTCCAGAATTCATCAAGACCATCATTTAGGTTTTACGCAATTGGTCAATAGCAGAATAGGGCAGGTCTTAAAGAAGATATCCTTAGAGAACACGGAGCTTCTGATCATAGAAAAGTTAGCAAAAGATGGTTTGTCAAACCTTCAACAGCGCATTACCAGAAAAACCGGAGCAAGTGTACTCTTACTGTCCGAACAGGGCACTACAGATTGGAAAGATGTATTGGTTCCATTAGACCTATCCATTTACTCTGACATGAGCTTAGAAATCGCCAATGCTTTGGTTAAGGGTAATCCATCCATTCAAATGAACTTTTTACACATTTACCAAGACGCTTCAAGGTATTTAAATCAAGTATTTGAAACTGCCGATGAGGTTCAGTCTGTGATTAGTCGTACGAGTATGGTGAATAAGAAACTCGAAAAATATGCGAAAACCAGAGTTCAAGAATATTTAGATGTTCAACTATCAGGATTGTACAACGCTGAGGTGATCGATCATGGAAGAGACAAATCAGTTTCGGATGTATTGAAGAGCAGAATGGTCAATAATCCGAATCAATTGGTGATCATGGGCTCGAAAGGCACAAGCAAATCGATTGCTTCTTTGATGGGGAATACTGCTGATGAGATGGTCAAAGATCGAGGGATCTACAGTGTACTCATTGTCAAGCAAAAAGGAGAGAATAAAGGCTTTTTAAGTAGCTTTTTACCATAAAGAAAAGAGGGCTGATCATTCAGCCCTTTTTCATACTATTCCGAAAGCCACTCAACCTCACCGGTGGCAAGTTTATAATAAGCGGAAACCACTTTAACTCCTGCAGATTCTACAGAATCTGCAATAATTGGTTTTGTTTCTTTGATCTCCTCACAAACGATTTGCGCATTTACTTTGATCGCGTTGGTAAGCAGGTCGCCTTTCATTTGTTTGGCAACATAAACTGCGGGTTTGATCCTTTCAATAATGGAACCGATATGGCCCCCGGGGTCGGCATTGCCAATGCTTGCGTTTACTGCACCACAACTTTCATGTCCGAGTACTACAATAAGCTTAGAATTGAGAAATTTAACAGCGTATTCAATACTTCCGAAAACCTTGTCTTTAGCTACATTGCCTGCTACTCGAATAACAAAAAGATCACCGAGCCCCTGATCAAAAAGCAACTCTGGAACTACGCGCGAATCTGCGCAGCTTAAAATAACAGCAAAGGGATGCTGCGCTCCAGTTAATTCTCCTCTTCTTGCAGGATCGGTATGTGGATGTTTCAGGTCGCCTTTTACGTAGCGCTTATTGCCTTCTTTTAAATTTTTGAGTGCCTCTGCAGCTGTCATATTTATTTATTTACGTTAAAAAAATCAATTTTTTTCACACTCTAGCTTAAGTGCTTCGTTCATGAGCTTAAAGCTTTTTTCAGTGTCTTTTAAAGTATTGCCCATGATGCCGACCAAAAGCCTGCTAAAAAACTCTCCATGGATAAACCGAGTCTGCAAAGGGCCAAGTTCTTCTAAAGCAAAATAATGCTCTCCATCAAAAATACCACGTATGCCTAGTTTTCCTCTCCATCGAAACTCATCATTTTCAGCACATTTCAGTACAATGGGCTCAAACCGCATCACCTTGCCTTTTAAAGTATGCATTTCAGTTTGTAGGTGTTTGCCTACTTCCCTTGGCCCTCTGATCGAACGTATGAATGGATTCCATTCTGCATAGCGCTTAAAATCCATTAACACCTCCCATATCTTGGAGGAGGGCGCATCAATGATGATCTCAGTGTCGATTTGTTTCATTCTATCTGATTATGCCGAAAAGCACTTTTGTATATGAAATCTAAGCTTTAAAATCCAACATCTAAAATCTAAGAGATTATCTTTGCAGCCATGACGAAAACGGATTTCAAAAGACATACAGTAACAGCGGCTCTTCCTTATGCCAATGGACCTGTCCATATCGGTCATTTAGCAGGTGTTTATGTGCCTGCAGATATTTACGCCAGATATTTAAGATCTAAAGGTGAAGATGTGGCCTTTATCTGTGGTTCTGATGAACACGGTATGGCCATCACCATGCGCGCGAGAAAAGAAGGTGTAAAACCGCAAGAGATCGTAGACCGCTATCACAAAATGATCAAGGAGAGCTTTGATCAATTGGGGATTTCTTTTGATATCTATTCTCGAACTTCTAAAGACATTCATCACGAAACCGCACAGGAGTTCTTTAAGAATCTTCATGCGAACCACAAGTTCGAAGAGCGCACGAGTGAACAGTATTATGACGAAGAAGCCCAGCAGTTTCTAGCCGATCGCTACATTATCGGAACTTGCCCCAAATGTGGGCACAAGGAAGCTTATGGCGATCAATGTGAAAATTGTGGTTCTTCCTTAAATGCCACCGACCTGATCGAACCCAAGTCTACTTTGACGGGGAATGCCCCGATAATGAAAGAAACAAAGCATTGGTATTTGCCACTACAGGATTATGAAAAATGGTTGACCCAATGGATAGTCGAAGGCCATAAGAAAGATTGGAAATCGAATGTTTGGGGGCAATGCAAGTCTTGGATCGATGGCGGCTTACAGCCAAGAGCCATGACACGTGATCTTGATTGGGGAATTAAAGTCCCAGTGGAGGGTGCAGATGGTAAGGTGCTTTACGTTTGGTTCGATGCGCCTATCGGTTATGTTTCAGCTACTCGTGAGTGGGCAGAACAACAAGGCAAAAACTGGAAAGATTATTGGCAGGACAAGGACACCAAGTTGGTTCACTTTATTGGCAAAGACAATATTGTGTTCCATTGCATCATATTCCCCGCGATCCTAAAAGCCCATGGCGATTATATTTTACCTGAAAATGTGCCGGCCAATGAGTTCTTAAATCTTGAAAATGATAAGATCTCTACTTCAAGAAATTGGGCAGTTTGGTTGCACGAGTATTTAGAGGAGCTTCCAGGCAAACAAGATGTGCTGCGCTATGCACTTTGCGCTAACGCTCCAGAAACAAAGGACAATGATTTTACCTGGAAAGACTTCCAAGCCAGAAATAATAACGAGCTGGTAGCCATATTAGGCAATTTTGTGAATCGAGCCGTTGTCCTAACTCATAAGTATTTTGAAGGGAGAGTACCTGAAAGAGGTGAACTTTTCGATATCGATAAAGAAGTACTGGATGCACTGGGCAAAGTTTCGACTAAAGTTGGTGACGCCATAGAACGCTACCGATTTAGAGAAGCTTTGGCTGAGATGATGGAGTTGGCTAGAATGGGAAACAAGTATCTGGCAGATACAGAGCCTTGGAAACTCATCAAAACAGATGAGGAGAGAGTCAAAACAATTTTGAATATCGCGCTGCAATTGGTTGCGAACTTGACCATCATTGCCGAGCCATTCATTCCTTTTAGTGCTAAGAAACTTGCAGGATTTTTGAATATCGAGGAATTGAATTGGTCAAATGCAGGAAGTGTTGAATTGCTATCAGCAGGACATCAACTAGAGAAGGCCCAATTACTCTTTGAGAAGATCGAAGACAAAACAATAGAAGAACAAATTCAAAAATTAGAAAACACCAAGAAGCAAAACGAAATGGAGAATCAGGAAGTAGAAGTAGCACCTTTCAAGGAAGAGATCGTTTTTGATGACTTTATGAAACTTGATTTGAGGGTAGGAACCATCCTTGAAGCCGAGAAGGTAGAAAAATCAAATAAGCTCTTGAAGTTTTTGGTAGATACGGGCAACGACAAACGAACCATCTTGAGTGGTATCGCCAAACATTACTCTCCAGAAGAAATGGTAGGAAAACAAGTCACGATCATTGCCAACTTGGCACCAAGACCTATGATGGGTACAGTTTCTGAGGGTATGATCTTAATGGCTGAAGATGCTGAGGGCAACTTGAGACTGATTGAGCCGAATGCAAAAGTTAATCCAGGGAGCGTTATATCTTAAATGACGTCATTCTGAGCAAAGCGAAGAATCTCCCAAATTGAAAAGGAGATCCTTCGGGCTTACCTCCCTCAGGATGACGAGCAAGAAGAACATGAAAATCAAACAAAGCCGTTTACTCGAGAACATAGAACGTTATGCCCAAATAGGGAAGAAAGGGCGAATCGGTGTTGAACGTATTGCACTATCCGAAGAAGATAAACTGGCACGTGACCTCCTAAGAGATCAGATGATCGAAGCTGGTCTTGAGGTCCATATTGATAAAATGGGCAATATGATCGGAGTCAGAAAAGGGAAGCAAGAGGGGAAACCCGTTGCTTTAGGTTCACATCTTGATTCTGTTTACTGTGGTGGTCGTTATGATGGGGCTTTGGGGGTTTTGGCTGCTCTGGAGATCATTCATACACTGAATGATCATCAAGTTGTTACTGAAAAGCCTTTAGCGCTAGTCAATTTCACTAATGAAGAAGGTGTTCGTTTTGCCCCTGATATGATGGGGAGTCATGTTTATGCTCATCCTGACATGCTGGAAGAGATCTACGCGGCAAAGGCTTATGATGATCATGAGCTGACCGTAGAAAAAGGATTAGAAGCTATTGGTTATAAAGGAGATATGGAGCCAGGAGCAATTGCTTTTGACTCTTTCTTTGAGATTCATATTGAACAAGGCCCTGTACTCGAAATTGAAGAGCGGAATATTGGTGTTGTTGAAATGGTACAAGGCATCTACTGGACACGCTACATCATTGAGGGAGAAGCAAATCATGCGGGCACAACCCCAATAAAATACCGCAAGAATGCTGGCTATGCAGCGGGTCAAGTGATTCAATTCGTGGGTGACTATTGTCGAAAGCCTCATAATCACGTGTATGCAACGGTGGGTTCCGTGGCTTTTGAACCCAATACGGTCAATATTGTACCTCAAAAGGCCACTTTTACACTCGATCTTAGAAGTACAGAATTCGATACGTTAAAGGGCGCTCAAAAAGAAATCAACAGCTTTATCAAAGGATTAGTCAAATCTCAAAAGCTGAAATTGACCATTGAGGAAATGGTGCGTTTTGCACCCGTCCATTTTCCAGCTGAGATGACCAATGCTGTGCAGAATGCGGCCGTCAAGAACCAGCTCACCTATAAACGCATGCCCAGTGGGGCAGGGCACGATGCCCAAATGATGGCTTCCGTTTGTCCATCGACCATGATCTTTATTCCAAGCGTAAATGGCATTAGCCATAATGTGGAAGAATATTCAAAAGACCAAGATGTCGCCAATGGTGCGCAAGTATTGTTCGATGCGGTGGTTGAGAAAGCAGGTTTAGGTACTTTTTAAAACTTCAACATAATCCTTACGGATGGAAGAACTGAATATGGATGGTTGGCAACAGAACAGAGGATACTTCTAACCATTAAATTTCTCAGTCTTTTCTTTCCCAATAACATCAGCGTCTCTGCGTGTATGAATGCGGATATTGATCACAGTTTCGGTACTCAGTTCGTTCACTTTTTCATAGAGTTTATCAACCAAAGCCATGATGTCCTTGTACTCGCCTTCTAATACAGTTTCGAAAGGAGTAACGGTATAGGGAATACCTGATGCTTGAATCATACCGATACATTCATCAATAATGGGGAAGCCTTCTTCTCGTGCTAGGATAGGAGCGATTTGTATGCCGAGGTTGATCTTCATTTTAAAGTGATTAAGTAATGAGGTGATGATGTGATGAGGGGATTAAGTAATTAAGTGATGAAGTGAT
>CBFHYE010000147.1:0-58297 GCA_965659985.1 Roseivirga sp.
ATTTCACATTAGAGAACGAATTTGGCTTTCCCATTGGAGTAGATTACTCAAGGATTTCTGCCCTAGGTGCTGATGGAAGTATAATCCCGCTTACGGGAGCTATAACTGAAGAAGTATCGATAGTTGATGGACCAACGCTGAATTTTCCAGAGTTGGTAGAGACTAAACATAGTATCAATATTACCAATTCGAATCTTGCTGAGATCTTCTCATCCCTACCTTCGTCTTTTGAATTAGATATTCAGTCCACATCTAACCCCATCAACGGCCCTACTCAGTACAATTTTATGAAAGAGTCCAATGTATTGGAAGCAAAAGCGCTGATTCAGATCCCACTTGATATGGTGATAGATGAACTTGTGGCTAATCAAGGTTTTGATTTTAAGAATGGAGAAGGTGTAAAACAAGCGAAAAAAGCCTTGATGAGAGTGATCTCTACAAATGACATGCCCATGGGCGGGGATTTAGAGATTCAGTTTTTAAATGCCAACGGTGAGATCATTTATGTAATTGATGAGAGACCAGTTTTTAATGCTGCCCCACTTGGTTCTGATGGTAGAACGACAGGTTCGGTAAAAGAAATAGCCGAGGTACTTTTGGATGATGATGATTTAAGGCAGATAGAAGATGCTGCTCGAGTGAACATACGCGCTAGGCTTTCCACCACAGATGTTGAGCAAGGCGTGGATGTCAAATTCTATGATGATTACATATTAAACCTTATGGTTGCCTTACAAGCGGATGTGGAATTAACCTTTGAGCAAGAATAGGATGAAGAAGATTCTAGTCATACTCGTCTTCCTTGTTTTTGCATTCAAAGCAAAAGGCCAGGGTTATTTTGCCTTCTAAGAGCTCAGAGATCTTGTACAGCAAACACAAACATTACAATCCGCTTTTATCCCGAGAAACTCCGTGACGGTAAGTATTCCTGCTTTGAATTTTGGTTCAACTGTGCAGGCTGATTATAAGCTTGAGCAATTGCTATCAAAAAATGACCTTGGTCAATTCGTTATTGATTTTGATGTTTTGAGGGTCTCAGTCCAAGAGTCTAATTTTAGCACCGTGGATATGACGGCCAATTTATTCTCCTTAAATATCAAAACGACCAAAGGTGTTTTTTCATTCTTTTCAAATACCAGAGCAACCGCTAATATTTCATATGGCGAGCCTTTAATGGAGTTTTTAGCTAATGGGAATGTCGTTGGTGAGATAGTCGATCTTTCTGATACAAAGGTGTTGATGAACGGATTTAATGAGTTTGGATTGGGTTATGCCAATGAATTCCTTGATAAGAAGTTAACAGTTGGAGCAAGGGTGAAATTGATACAAGGTATTTTTCATGGCTCATTGGATGAATCTTTCCAAGGGACACTGCATACGGGAGAAGAAGATTTTCTTTGGACAATGAATGTCAATAATGGTCAAATCAATACTGCTGGTCTCGATTACTTTTTTAATCCAGACGCCTATGAAAGTAATGATTTCACAAGCTATGTAATTGGGAACCGGAATAAATCAGTAGCCTTCGATCTAGGGGCTAAATATCAGGTATTGCCATTTCTGAAGGACGAAGCCTCCATCAATGACATTGGTAAGATCAAATGGTCTGAATAGGTCAGGAATTACCAAACAGAGGATGGCGAAGTGACATTTCAGGGTGTAGATCTGTCCTTAGTGGGTGAAGCAGATAATATCTTGAGGGATAGCCTACTTTCTAAATTTACTTCAAATGAAACCAGAGAATCATTTACTTCTCCAATAGGTACAAGATACTACCTTACTGTTACAGGAAATATTACACCTGATGATCGAATCTCGCTTACTTATTTCAAGAATGCCGCATTTGGTGACTTACCAGCCAATTATGCCTTGTCCTTTAATCACAGGTTCGAGAATTTTGTGGTAGGGGCTGTGGGGTCTTATCGCAGAGCGAATACTGAATTTAATTTAGGTGCCAGTTTGGCTTCAAGCATCGGGCCGGTTCAAGTTTATGTTGCATTAGATAATACCTTGATCATGAATAGACCTGAACAGTATTCAAAAGCTGATTTTAGATTTGGTCTCAATCTCTTATTCGGCTACGATAAATGGAAAAAAGACAAGATTGTAGACCTGGATATACTATAGATACTTCCATTTTTCGATCAGTTTTGGCAATACCTTAAGGTCAAACCAAAGTGCCAATAATGCTGACAGGCAGATAAAGAGTCCTAAATAGTAAACTGCCGAGAAACCAGAAAACAGTAAAACACTAAAGCCAAGCCCTATTGCTAAAGAGGTGAAAAGAATACTTTTTCCCGTAAAAGTCTTTGCTAGCCTGAGCGCCTCGGTTTTTGATTTATTGTTTCTTCTTTCCATCACGTATCTCGATATAAAGTGGATACTGTCATCCACTGAAATACCAAGTGCTACTGTAAATATTATTGCTGTTGAAATATTCAAATCAATACCGAGTAAACCCATTGAGCCGAATAATAGGAGAAGCGGAATCACGTTTACGATCAAGATCAGTAAAGACATTCGCCAAGACCTGTAAAACAAAAGGGTAATGAGTGCCACAGTAATACAAGCAAAAGCAAGGCCTTTTGTGAGTGAGCCTATGACATAGCGGTCAGTTTTATCGATCAGATAGGAACTTCCCGTTAATTTAGCCTCAAATTGTTCATCGTTGATTTCATTTAAGAATTGCTTTAAGGAATCACTTTTTTCAATAAAAAAAGCACTACCCAAATCGGGCGAAACACCTACGATTCTAAGTAAATGTGGGGCATCAACTTCAACTTTTTTACGTGCCTCAGCGAGTCTTCTGCTATTGTAAATGCGTTTAACACGCGGAATGTCTTTTTGATCGGGTAGATCATATTGACTTTGTGCTCCTCCATATAAGCCTGAGTTGATCTTTTTTATAATGCTATTCGTAGATTGAATGCCCCTGGTTTGCATTAACTCACCTAAGGCCTTTTCTATAAGGTTGATCTTAGTGCTGACAATGGAATCTGTGCTCTCTATTTTTTCTAGTTTAATACCAACCTCGATGGGCCTATATCCATTAAAGTTTTTATCGAAGTAAGCGACTTTTTCCAGCATGGGTTCATCTCTTTGAAGACCTACGATCAGTCCAGTGTTCAATTCCAAAAATGGGAAGCCGACTAATAAAATCGAGCTGAAGATCAATGTGACGGCCGTGGTTGATTGAGTATAGTTTGTTAAGCGCTTGGTCAGCTTATTTATTCCCTTCTGCAATTTGTATTGACTTCTTTTTGATGATGGGAAGAAAAACAGAAGAGAAGGCACAACTGACATGGTGACTAAAAAAGCGATTAGGATACCCAAGGCGGCAAAAATGCCAAAATCCTTAATAGGTTGTATCGGCAAGAAGTAGAGGCCTAAAAAGCCAATGGCTGTAGTGATAGAAGTGATAAAGTTTGCTTTACCTATAGCCTTGGTTGCTTTTAAGATGGCCCTGTATGGCGTTTCATCTTCTAGCAAGTAATCATATTTGTTGATCAAATGAATTGTATCTGATAAGGAAATGATCAATAATATGGCCGGCAGCATCACCATCATGACATCAATAGGTTTGCCCAAAAAGCCCATTATACCAAGTGTAAGAATTATGGTCAGGATCATAACCAGAATTGATAATAATACACTTTTTAGGCTTCTAAAAAGCACAAGAAGTATGATCAGACAAATGGCAAAGCCTAAACCTAACAGCATGCCCAATTCTTCTTCTAACAGGTCTGTGAAGTCTTTTTGCATTTGAATCTTGCCTGATACGACTGTTGGGAAAGGGGAATGAATACTCAACCAAGAATCTAATCTCTCATAAAACGCATCTCCAGACGGTTTATCATCGAAAGCGATGTGATTAATTATCATCAGGACGGCATCACCTTTTTTACTGAAATACTTACCGATGTCATCGTTTTTGTCAAGCTTAGAGGTATCCAGGGCCCTAGTTGGAGGATACTTTTGCACTATATTAATTCCAAATGGAGTCACCTGATAGATCTGCTCATCAAAGTGGCTACTGACAAATTGTATTTCCTTCCATTGTTCAAGAGAGTCCTCAATGATGCGCAATGTTTTGATTTCGGAGATAGAGCTTAGATCAGTATCTTCGAAAGCCAGGAATAGAAAGTCATTTTGTTGGCCAAAAGCATCAACGAACTCTTGATAATAGGCCAGTTCTGGGTCGCCCGTTGGGAAAAAGCTGTCGAAAGAATAGTCAAATTTTAGCTTTTCTATTTGACCCAAAGACAATAGAAATAGAAGGGCAATCAGTACGATAGAGAAAACTGAATAGTATTTCAGAGCGCGTACTTTCATGAGAACGAAGTAGCAGAATTTTCTTCAGAATTACCCTTATGATTCAGAGGAATTTGGTTTATTTTGTTCTTGAAGTTGAACCCAAATTATTACCCACTATGAAGCAGTACCACGACCTAATGAGACACATTTTAGAAAATGGAGTTGAAAAGAATGACAGAACAGGTACGGGTACAAAAAGTGTTTTTGGGTATCAAATGCGTTTCGATCTTGCAGAGGGTTTTCCTGTCATTACAACTAAAAAGCTTCACTTAAGATCTATCATTCACGAGTTGCTTTGGTTTTTGGATGGAGATACTAACATCAAATACCTCAAAGACAATGGCGTGCGGATTTGGGATGAATGGGCTGATGAGCATGGTGATCTCGGACCTGTATACGGTTATCAATGGCGAAACTGGCCTGATGGCAATGGAGGCACAATTGATCAGATCGAAAAACTAATTCATAATATTAAGAATAATCCAGACAGCAGAAGACTCATTGTGAGCGCTTGGAATGTGGCTGATGTCGATAATATGGCCTTGCCACCATGTCATACATTTTTTCAATTCTATGTAGCTGATGGTAAATTGAGTTGCCAGCTTTACCAAAGAAGTGCAGATGTCTTTTTAGGAGTACCTTTCAATATTGCCAGCTATTCTCTATTGGTGTTGATGGTTGCCCAGGTTTGTGGTCTTCAGCCTGGAGAATTCGTTCATACTTTTGGCGATGCGCATTTGTACAGCAATCATTATGAACAAGCAGAGCTTCAATTGACAAGAGACTTCAGACCACTTCCAACGATGAAGATGAATCCTGAGGTCAAAAGCATTTTTAATTTTAAATATGAGGATTTTGAATTGGTAGGATACGATCCTCATCCTCATATCAAGGCTGCTGTAGCCGTATAATTAGTTTTTGTAGGCGTAAACTAGCATCCTCAAGTTTGATTGCGCTTCCCTCTAACTTTGAAAAATATGTGATGCCAGAAGCATTTGTAGAAAAAATGCATTCAGCGTCTTTTAGTGTTGAAGCTTTTTCCATTACAATATTTAAAGGGAGATTATTATCCTTGCAAAAACCTAGTATGAAAGTGCGCATGACACCTTCAATACAGCCCGTCTTTAAGGAAGGTGTAAATAACGTGTTGTCTTTTACCCAAAACAAGTTTCCAATATGCGTTTCGCTCAAGTGACCCCTGTTGTCTAAAATGATGATCTCATCAAGGTCTCTTTCTTGCAATTCATTGCCTGCCATTACATAGTCAAGTGCATTTAATGATTTGACACAAGCATAGTCCGAAGAATGGTTATGTACCTTATTACTAATGCCAATGATTTCGCTTGTTCGAATGATGGCTTTATTACTCTCCTTTTGGGTAATCAAAAATTCGGATGAATGCTGATTTGGTGTGTATAAACCACCTTCTGTACGCCATATTTGAACTTTTGAACGACAGTGAGAAGCAATATTATTGGCTTGAGATAGCTCTTCAATAAATTCCTCTAGTCTATCTATTAGTGCTTCAGGAGGATTCATCGAGAGAAGAGCACAATGTCTTCTGATTCGGTCTTTATGAATATTTATCAAATTAATTCGATCAGGACCTGTAACAATCGTTTCAAAGAGCCCGTCTCCATAACAGAAACCACGGTTATTGGCTGAGATTTGGATGTTTTCCTTATCTATAATTCGGGAGTTATATATCGCTTTCATGGATGGAATCAACCATTCAAACATAAAGAGAATTTATGAGAGTGTAATTTCCTTAACATTGCGGCCATAACGAGAAGCAAGGAATAGCTATGGCAGAACAGAGTAGTGTGTTTGATATGATTGGCCCTGTAATGATCGGGCCATCGAGTTCGCATACAGCAGGTGTGGTTCGAATTGGCCGTGTGGCTAGAAAATTCTTGGGTTCAAAGCCAGAACAAGCGGAGATCATATTTTACAATTCGTTTGCAAGAACATACGAGGGCCATGGCAGTGATAGAGCAATCATAGCTGGGCTTCTTGACTTTAAGACTGAGGATATTCGTATCAAAACGGCCTTTGACGAAGCAGAAAAGGAAAATTTTAAATTCACTTTTCGCTCTGTTGGCAATGCAAACACTATGCACCCGAATTCTGTCAAAGTAAAAGTAAGTTCAGGAGAAAAGACAATTGAAGTCATTGGTGAGAGTAGAGGCGGAGGCGTGATCAAGATCGTAGGAATCAACGGTTTTTCCGTTGGTTTTTCTGCCAATATCTCAACAATGATGATCACCGCTGAAGACAGAAGAGGAGCTGTGGCATTTATTGCGACTGTATTGGCCAATGATGAATGCAACATTGCTTCAATGTCTGTCAATAGAAAAGGTAAAAATGATGAAGCTTGTCATGTGATCGAAATTGACAGCAAACCACCGCAGGTAACATTAGATTATTTAAAACACTTACATTGGGTTAAAACAGTAACCTTTATTCCAGATATAGATTTTTAACAAGAAGGACATGAAATTCAAAATTATAGGAAAGACAGCGTTGATGTTGCTCCTAAGCATCACGATGGTCAATGGTCAAGATGTTGGAGCAGGAGAAACTTGGTCGCTAGAAGAATGCATCAATTATGCTTGGGAAAATAACCTTACGGTTAAAAATTCTGAGCTAAATCAATTGGGTACGGAGATCAATCTTAAACAATCTCAATGGGCAATTGCGCCTAACCTTAATGCAGGTGGTAGTTTAGGTAAATCTTTTGGTCGTACGATTGACCCGGTAACCAACAATTTCGTGAGTACAGACTTTCTAAGTGGCGGTATTTCTGCGAATGCCAACATTACCTTATACCAAGGTGGAATGATGCGCAATACGATCAAGAGGAATAGGGTCGATCTTGAGGCAAGCCAATATGACTTAGAGAAGACGAAGAATGACATTGGTTTAAATGTGGCTACAAACTATCTAAATGTACTTTTAAATGCAGAACAATTATCTAATGCTGAGTTTCAGCTGGAGGTAACTGAGCAGCAATTAGAAAGAACGAAAGTATTAGTAAGAGCTGGTTCGGTACCCTTATCCAATCAATTGGACCTTGAGTCACAGGTTGCTTCTGACGAAGTGGCTGTGGTTAATGCAGAAAACAACCTTTCACTTGCTTTGCTCACCTTGAAGCAGTCAATGCAAATGCCAGCGAATCAAGAGCTTGAGATTGAGGTTCCTGATCTTGAGGTAGAAAATATTACAATTGAAGTGACCGATTCGGATAAGATATATGATATCGCTTTAACGACTCAACCAGAGATCAAGAGTGCAGAATTAGGTGTTGAGAGTTCAGATATCGGTGTGAGAATCTCGAAAAGCGGGTATCTACCAACGCTATCAGTTTCTGGAAGTCTATCAACGAATTATTCAGATCAGGCAGTTGAACTTACGGGTTCTCAGGATATCAACGTTCCGGCTGCTCCAATTGGTTTTGTACAAGGCACCGGACAAACAGTATTATCCAACCCTTCTACCATTACTGTGCCGACTAGAAATGAGGATTATGCTTGGAATGACCAATTCAATGACAACCTTGGTCAGTCTGTGAGGGTCAACTTGAATATTCCGATCTTCAATAGGTTAGCCACAAAATCCTCGGTCCAAAGAGCTGAGATCAACCGTCAGAGAGCGGAGATCACAGCTGAAAACACTAGAAATACACTAAGACAAAATGTTGAAACAGCACATACGAATGCACTAGGAAGTTTGAAGTCTTATCAAGCCTCTCTAAAGCGTGTTGAAGCCTTGGAAGAGACTTTCAGGGCAACAGAAGAACGTTACAATGTTGGAACTGCGCATTTTACAGATTATCAGGTAGCGAGTAATAATTTATTTGCTGCGAAAGCAGCACTCACTCAATCAAAATACTCATTCATTTTTAGGGTAAAGATTTTAGATTTCTATTTAGGTAACCCAATCACTTTAGATTAAAAGGTCATGGCAAAAACGAAAAAAGGATCCAATAAACTCATTTGGATATTATTAATATCAGTAGTGCTCATATTAGTGCTGGCTATCGTAGGTAAAAAGACAGGTGTAATCGGAGCGCCTAAAACGTTGGAGGTTCAATTGTCAAAAGTTCAAAGAACCACTATTGTAGAAAAAGTAACTGCTTCAGGGGTAGTTCAGCCTGTAACTGAGATCGCAATAAGTCCAGATGTGGCTGGAGAGATCATTGAACTAAATGTTGAAGAAGGAGATGATGTTGTAGAAGGTATGATCCTAGTAAAGATTCGCCCTGACAACCTACAATCAGCCTTAGATAGAGCAAGAGCCAATTTGAATCAACAACGTGCGAATTTGGCATCGGCAAGAGCAGATTTTTTTAGAAGTGAAGCACAATTGACACAGTCGAAGCTAGCATTCGAAAGAGCAGAAAAGCTAAAGAAAGAGAATGTTATGTCAGAGAGTGATTATGAAACAGCAAAAGCCAATTTCGAAGTATCAAAATATAATCTTGATGCCGCGGAACAAAGAGTGAAGGCTTCAGAATACATCGTACAATCTTCTCAAGCGACAGTTGAGGAGGCAGAAGAGAATGTGAGACTTACTGTAGTGAGAGCACCTCAATCAGGTACGATTTCCAAATTAGATGTAGAAAAAGGTGAGCGTGTGGTAGGTACACAGCAAATGGCTGGAACAGAGATGATGCGCTTAGCTGATCTTAACTTTATGCAGGTTCAGGTAGATGTAAATGAGAATGACATTATTCGGGTAAGCGAGGGCGATACTGCAATAATTGATGTCGACTCTTATACTTCTATGGATAAAAAATTCAAAGGTATTGTTACTTCAATTGCGAATACTGCAAATCCAAAAGCAAGTGCCGATGCCGTGACTGAATTTAAAGTAGAGATTAGAATTCTAAATGAAAGTTTCAGTGACTTGCTTTCTGAAATTTCTGGACCATCACCATTTAGACCAGGAATGACAGCAAGCGTAGAGATCATTACAACAACCAAGAATGATGTGCTTTCTGTGCCACTTGCAGCCGTAACGACTAGAAATAAAAACTTGAATAAGGAAGGTGGAACTAATGGTAGTTCTGCTCAGCAGACATCGACAACGGATGCGGCTAATTTAATGGAGGTTGTTTTTGTAAATGAAAATGGTACTGCAAAAGTGGTTGAGGTAGTCACGGGAATAAGTGATTATGACAACATAGAAATTATTTCGGGTGTTGAGGAAGATCAGGAAGTGGTTTCAGGGCCATTCTTCGTGATTTCAAAAAGGATAAAAGATGGAGATCTTATTTCGCAAAAGCCGAAGGGGTCACCTACTAATATTGAAGAAGCAACAGCTTCTAATTAAAGAAAGGCCGAAAGGCCTTTTTTTATTGACTAAACTCTGATTTAAGAACTTGATAAAGCCGATTGACGGGTAAACCAACGACATTATAATAGTCTCCTTTAATAGATTTTATGCCGACCATTCCGATCCATTCTTGAATACCGTAAGCTCCGGCTTTATCAAAGGGTTTATATCTGTCTATATAGTGCTTGATTTCGATGGGACTTATTGAGTCGAAATGAACCTCTGTTTTGGCACTAAATGATACTTCCTTATTTAGAGTTTTTAGACAAACCCCACTTACTACATGATGACTTTTATTGCTGAGTGCTGAAAGCATGTCAAAAGCCTCCTCTGGGTTATTCGGTTTAACTAAAACCTTGCCTTCATTAATCACTACCGTATCGGATGTGATAACTAACTCATCCGAAGCAAGTGCTCTAAATGCTGCTGCCTTTTCTTGGGCAAGAAATTCAGCAACCTCATAGGCATCCATTGACTCATCAAAAGACTCTTCTATTGGATAGGTTTCAATTGAAAACTTGAGACCGACCTCTTCGAGAAGTTGTTTCCTTCTTGGGGACTTAGAAGCTAGGATCAAACGGTAGGCTAAATTCATCTTCTTTGATTGATGCGAATAAAAAACCACTGACGACCTTAGGATAAAAGAAGGTCGATTTTTGCGGAAGCGTATATCCTGATCGACAGACTTTTTGGACAGTGTCCATGTCTATCTCTTTTGTGATCAACGCACACTGGGCTTCTCCTTTAATGGTTTTTTTTACACACAATGTGAAATTGCGTTCGAAACTAATGTTAGGTGATCTTCTTTGCTCTTTACCCGGAATTCCTAAACACTTTTCAATAACAAAGTAGTGCATGACGGTAAGATCAAGATCCTTGAGCAAAGGAGGGAAGTTCCAATCAAGCTGCTCATGAACTTCGGGTTTCAGCCTTATTTTGTAGACTTCTTCTCCAAAAAGAAGTCCAAAAGCCCACTGCTTACCTAATATGATCTCCTGAATATCATAGGGGTCGTCAAGCTCCTTTATGATAAAATATTGGCTTAGCTTGGAAAGTAATTCTTCTTTGTCAAAACCTGCTAGTCCTTGAATCAATCGATGAGTGGGGAGAATACGCAAGTCTTGAGAAGCACCGTTGGTCAAGTACATTAAATGATAATTATAACCTTCTTTGCCACTATGCTCTTGATTCTGCTCTTTTCTCAGGTTACGATATTGGATTGAGCTTTCGAGGCGATGATGACCATCCGCAAGGATAACCTGTTGTGGACTGAGCTTTTTTATAAATTTCTTTATCACTTCATGGTCATGGATGATTGCCAAACTATCCACAACACCTTGATAGTCTTCGACCTCATAAACTGGAGATTTCATGGCTTCATCCATGTAGGCTTCCAATTCAAACTCTTGATCCCGATAAAGTCCATGGGTTGGGCTGACATTGAATTCCGTAGCATCAAGAACAGCAACTCTACCATCTACCGAGTGCGGAATGGTGTTTTCGTGTCTAAGTATATCAGAATCAGTTTTGCCCCAGTCTTCAGCCTTAATCATACAGATAAAGCCTTTCCGAGTGAGTTGTTGCGTGTTGCCAGGTAAAGTAAACTTCTGATAATAGACATATATGCCAGGTAATTCATCTTGAAGGATAACCCCGTCTTTTTTCCAGCGCTCAATCGTACTTTTTGCATCTGAAGGCGCTTCTTGTGGTTTTGGCACACTTAAATGGATACTATTTAGTGCAATATTATAAAGCGCCTCGCTCTGTTGATCGTTGATGACGTCAAACAAGGGTGAGGTTAATTCTTGAATATTGTGGGTTAGGTCTTGATTATACCTCCATGCACGGAAAGGCAATATTTCGGCCATCTAAATAAGTCTTTTTATCCAATCTGAGGATTGATGGTTTTGAGCTGCTTGCTGAGCTGATCGGTCCTCTTCGCCTGCTAGATGTGCAGCCAATGCAATGGCAAGCGCTTCGTTCTCTTCTGAAAAGACATTAAGCTTTTCGGGAGAAAAGTATTTCTCAACAAATTTGGTATCGAAATCTCCGGAAATGAAGGCTTCATGTTCCAATGCGAATTTGCAGAAGTCTAAAGTAGTATTAAGACCAGTAATCTTATAGTCATCAATTGCTTTAAGCATTCTTTGGCGCGCTTCTTCTCTATCCTTACCATGAGTTACCAATTTGGCGATCATAGGGTCGTAATAGATTGGAATTTCCATTCCTTCCTCAAAACCATCATCAACCCTAACGCCTTCGCCAGTCGGGATTTTGTAAGTGTTTAATCTACCCGTATCAGGAAGGAAGTTTTCTCTTGGGTTCTCTGCATAGACCCGAACCTCAAAAGCATGGCCGTTGATCTTCAAATCTTCTTGAGAGAAAGAAAGGTTATGTCCTTCTGCAACTCTAATTTGTTCTTCTACTAAGTCTATTCCAGTAATTTCTTCCGTAACAGGGTGTTCGACTTGCAGTCTTGTGTTCATTTCCAGGAAGAAAAAATTGAGTTCGTTATCAACAATAAATTCAACGGTTCCTGCTCCATAGTAACCACAAGATTTAGCCACTCCAATAGCCGCTTCACCCATAGCCTTTCGCACTTCTGGAGTTAAGATTGCAGAAGGAGCTTCCTCAATTACTTTCTGATGTCTTCTTTGAATAGAGCATTCTCTCTCAAATAGATAAACAACATTGCCCTGTTGATCTCCAATCACTTGGATTTCGACATGACGAGGAGATGTGATGAATTTTTCAACGAAAACAGCTGGATTACCAAAAGCAGAGGCAGCTTCACTCATGGCGCGAGCCATTTGTTGTTCAAGTTCATCTTCTCTTTCTACGATACGCATCCCTTTTCCACCACCACCGGCACTGGCTTTGATCAAGACAGGATATCCAATAGATGCTGCTATTTTTTTGGCTTCTTCTGCCTCTTCAACCGCATGGTCAACACCTGGGACCATGGGGACATCATATTTTGCAACGGTATTCTTTGCAGAGAGTTTGTCGCCCATGACCTCGATGGCATGAGCCGATGGGCCAATGAAAATCAGTCCATTCTCTTCAACTTTTTTAGCAAAAGCAGCATTTTCAGAAAGGAAACCATAACCTGGATGTATAGCGTCTACATTTTTGTCGAGACAAATCCTGATGATTTTGTCCATATCAAGGTAGGATTGGGCAGAAGGAGGTGGGCCTACATTGACTGCTTCATCTGCTAACATTACATGTGGAGAGCCACTATCGGCATCACTATAAATAGCAACGGTGCTGATTCCTAGTTTCTTAGCACTTCTAATTACACGAACGGCTATTTCTCCGCGATTGGCTATTAAGATCTTATGAATTTCCTTAATTTCCATAGGTTGGTTTCTAATGCAATGCTAGTTAATTAAATTGAAATTGTTAAGAAAGTGAAGGCCTTATAACTACCATGCTATTTTTGATAAATGGCAATTATAATATTACCTTTGCCACTTCATTTCTAGGATTATATATACGTTAAATTGATAAGCAATTGGATCTATTTGAAAAGTTATTGACGAATCAAGGGCCTTTAGGTAAGCACTCAGACGTTTCTGAAGGTTACTTTATGTTCCCTAAGTTGGAAGGAGAGATTGCACCAAGAATGACCTTTATGGGTAAAGAGGTGCTTACGTGGAGTTTGAATAACTACTTGGGATTAGGAAATCACCCAGAAGTAAGAGAAGCAGATGCCAAGGCCGCTGCAGACTGGGGACTTGCTTATCCAATGGGTGCTCGTATGATGTCGGGTAATACAAAATACCACGAGCAATTGGAGCAAGAGCTTGCCCATTTCGTAGGTAAGGAATCTGGTTATCTATTGAATTATGGCTATCAAGGTATTCTGTCCATTATAGATGCAGTAGTAGATAGAAAGGATGTAATTGTTTATGATGCGGAATCTCATGCCTGTATCATTGATGGTGTTCGATTGCATATGGGGAAAAGATTTGTTTTTCCACATAATGACATTGAAAACCTAGAAAAGCAACTAGAAAGAGCTACCAAAATCACCAACGAAACTGGAGGAGGGATTCTAGTGATCACTGAAGGTGTATTTGGTATGACTGGAAATTTGGGAGACCTGCCTTCGATTGTTAAGCTTAAAGAGAAGTTTAACTTCAGACTTTTGGTTGATGATGCTCATGGTTTCGGTACTATGGGGGCATCAGGAGCAGGATCTGGTGAAGAACTAGGTTGCCAAGATGATATAGATATCTACTTCTCTACTTTTGCCAAATCTATGGCAGCCATTGGTGCTTTTGTTGCTGGTGACGCTGCTATAATTAAGTTCTTGAAGTACAATATGAGGTCTCAGATTTTTGCAAAGTCATTGCCAATGCCATTTGTAATGGGTGGATTGAAAAGGCTCTCCATGTTGAGAGATCAACCTGAGCATAAAGCAAAATTATGGACAATCGTAAATGCTTTGCAGAACGGATTAAAAGAAAAAGGCTTTAGCATTGGCACAACGCAATCATGTGTAACACCAGTTGTTCTTAACGGAACGGTAGGTGAGGCAGCTGCTTTGAGCAAAGACCTCAGAGAAAACTTTAGCATATTTTGTTCTGTCGTTATTTATCCGGTTGTTCCTAAAGGAATGATTATTCTGCGTTTGATCCCAACAGCTTCACATTCTTTGGAAGATGTAGAAGAAACCATTCAGGCGTTTGAAGCGATAAAAGGTAAGTTGGCCTCTGGCGAGTATAGAAAAGAAGAGGTGGCAATTGCTTTTGGTGAGTAAAAAAATCCAAAAAAAGTGCGCTTACTGTTGATTAGTCAGCATTTTGATTTATCTTGCTTTCATTAAGTACATTTATCAACAACCTTAAAAATCATTAATATGAGTCAATTTGAAAAAGTAAAAAGCTTGGTAGATTCTTTGGAAGGCGACTTCGAAAAATTCTACGACAAAGGGAATCAAGCTGCCGGTACTAGAGTGAGAAAAGGAATGCAAGAGTTGAAGAACCTAGCACAGGAAATTAGAGTTGATGTTCAGAATATCAAGAACAACTAAGAAATACTCAAAAGATAAAAGAGGCCAGTCTAAATAGACTGGCTTTTTTTATGTCCTTACCTTTAAAGAAGTTCCGAAATTCTGCTTTGCAGCTCGCTGCTCGCTTTCAATAAAGGCAACCTTACGTGATTACCACAGACTCCCTTAAGTGATAGAACTGTTTTTACACCAACCGGATTACTCTCTTCATACATTAAAGGATTGATTTCATTAAATGAGGCCATTTCTTTTCGGCTTTCTTCGAAGTTACCAGCCAAAGCTAAGTTGATCACGTTACTAAATTCTTCTGGAAAACCATTGGCCAATACAGAAATCACACCTTTGCCACCAATTTCAATAATATCAGTCGTTAATGGGTCTTCTCCACTGATCAGGAGAAAGTCATCTTCTTTTTTTGCCGCAATTGTTTTACACTGTTCAATATTGCCCGAGGCTTCTTTGATGCCAATAATGTTGGGATGCTTTGACAATGCCAAGGTTGCATCAGCGGACATATTAGAAGCCGTTCTTCCTGGTACATTATAAAGAATGATGGGTTTGGTGGAAACATCAGCAATGGCAGTGAAGTGGGCAACAATACCGGCCTGACTTGGCTTATTATAATATGGACTTGCCGATAGGATAGCGTCTACCCCATCCAAATCAGTATTTTTGATTTCATTTATGACAGCGGCAGTATTGTTACCTCCTATACCATAAACAATGGGTAATCCTTTTTCATTGTTCTTTTTACAGAAATCCAATACTTCTTTTTTCTCGGAGGGGCTACATGTTGCACTTTCTCCAGTAGTACCCATGACCACAAAATAGTCTACGTGTTCACCTGTAAAGACGAGGAGTTTTTTTAAGCCTTCAAAATCAATGCTTCCTTTAGGGTCAAATGGAGTTACCAAGGCAACTCCTGTTCCTGTTAAATTATTCATGTTTAATGACTTTGATGTATTTAATGATCTGTTCTATAAGGTTGTCTATTCCTGCACTTTCGTTCATATGCATAAGCAGTTCAAAATAGGATAGGGCCTGCTCGCTGTGATTACCAATTCTATAGTAGGCTTTTGAGTTTGCCATAACAAAACTGCTTACTTCTGATAATTCAAAATCTAGTAAGATCAAATAATCGAAAGATTCGGCTAAGAATGAATCTAACTCTGGGGATTTTATTTTTCCGAATCCACTAATGTGCTCCAAGCCAATAAGAGGATGAAGACAATTCACTTCTTCTTTTTCAGGGTTAAAGCAAAAAATACTTACTTCTTTCCCCTCATTGATCAATTGCTCTTTGAACTGCTCAATCGAATCCATTTTGGATATATTGTCCCATGTGTAGAAGAGCCCGATTTGTTTTGCATTGTCATAATCGAGCTTTTTGACCGCTGGTCTTTTAACCTTACCTGATCGAGCACGAAGGTTGAGTATCTTTTTTGCTATGAATGACATTAGTCTTCTATCATTTTTATGTACTCCTCTTCGCTAATAATAGGCACGTTTAATTTGGTTGCTTTTTCAAGTTTTGCAGGCCCCATTTTGTCACCAGCTACTAAATAGTCGAGTTTGGCACTTATAGATGACACAACTTTTCCTCCATTCGATTTGATAGATGCTTTCAATTCATCTCTAGAGAACTGAGTAAATACTCCACTAACAACAAATGATTTATCCATTAGGGTTTGAGTTTCTGGCTCTGCCTTTTCTTCAATTTCGAATCGTAGCCCTGCAACCTTGAGGTTGTTGATAGTTTGCCGCGCATCTTCATTTTCAAAGAATGCGATCACACTTTCAGCAATGCGATCCCCAATTTCAGAAACTTCTATCAAATCCTCATAAGTGGCATTGGCGAGCGCATCAATGTTTTTGAAGTGTTGTGCCAACTTTTCTGCGACTGTTTGGCCGACAAAACGTATCCCTAAGGCAAAAAGAACCTTTTCAAATGGTTTTTCCTTCGATTTTTCTATTGCTTCAATTATGTTTTGAGCAGATTTTTCTCGCAAACTTCTAATACTCATTTCTCCTTTTTTCTCAGAGAAACTTTTGAATTCTAGTCCATTAAGCTCTTGAAAAGATAATTCATATAGGTCAGCGTAGTTTTCTATCAAGCCTTGATCGAGTAAACCACGAATAGTTTCTGAACCTAAACTGTCTATATCCAAAGCCTTGCGTTGAATGAAATGTTCTATTCTCCCTTGAATTTGTGGAGGGCAGCCAATTGAATTAGGACAGTAGTGGTTGGCTTCTCCTTCTGCTCTTACTAATGGAGTATTACATTCCGGACAATTTGAGATATAAGTAAATGGCTCAGAATTATTTGGTCTCATCTTAAAATTGATACCAGTGACTTTAGGTATGATCTCTCCACCTTTTTCAATGTGAACAGTATCGCTTATGCGTAAACCTAGTCTTTCGATCTCATTTGCATTGTGTAAAGAAGCTCTTTTGACTGTGGTTCCAGCCAAATGAACAGGCCTCAAATTGGCTACAGGGGTAACAGCTCCTGTTCTGCCGACTTGATATGTCACACTTTCGAGTATGGTCTGCGCGCTTTCCGCTTTGTATTTGTAGGCGATGGCCCATCGCGGACTTTTTGCTGTAAAGCCTAACTGGTTTTGCTGGGTTTTACTATCCACTTTGATCACTACACCATCCGTCTCTGAATCAAGCTGGTGTCTCTTTTCTCCCCACTCGCTGATGTATTCAAGTACCTCATCAATATTGGAACATTTGCGATAAGTAGGAGAGACATTAAATCCCCACTCTTCTACTTTTTTGATAGAATCAGAATGCGTGTCAATATTTAGATTTTCTCCTAATAGATAGTATAAATAGCAGTCCAATTTGCGATGAGAGACAATTGAGGAGTTCTGCATTTTTAGAGTGCCAGAAGCAGCATTACGTGGATTGGCCATAGCCTGTTCACCAATGTCTATTTTCTCCGCATTGACACGGTCAAATTCATGTTTGGGGAAGAACACTTCTCCTCGCACTTCAAAAGACTCTGGGGCGTTATTACTCACCCTGATTGGAATAGATCTTATCGTTTTAGCATTAGCAGTGACATCATCCCCTTGGGTCCCGTCTCCTCGGGTGACAGCTCTGGTTAAAAGCCCATTTTCATATGACAAACTCAAAGCAACGCCATCAAATTTCAACTCACAGAAATACTCGAACGGTTCGTCTCCTAGACCTTTTCTCACACGTTCGTCCCACTCCTTTAATTCTTCAATGGAATAGGTGTTCCCCAAAGAAAGCATTGGGTATTTGTGGACAACGGTTTCAAAGTTTTTAGTGATCGTTCCACCGACTCGTTGACTAGGTGAATCTGGCTTTTTGTACTCAGGGAAATCCTTTTCAAGCTGGATCAACTGCTCGAGTAACTGATCAAATTCTTGGTCTGTTATTTCGGTTTTGCTTTCCTGATAATAGAGCATGTTGTGATGATCTATCAATCTACTCAGCCTTTCGATCTCGTTTTTCGCAATTTCGGATTCCATATTAATCCAGTTTTTCCAGCGTTTTACCTATTTGCTGATCTGCATTTTGTAATAATTCCTTACATGCCGATATCAAGTCAGTGGCTTCTTTGACCAATTCCGTAAGTGTATCAACATCGGGTTCTTGATTTTCGATCTCTTCTACTATTTCATTGATTCGAGCGATCGCTTTTGTATAGCTGAGTTGTTTATCCATTGTTTTTTATCACCGTACTTTTCAACGAGATGCCATCACCAAAGGTGACTAATTCGTCATTTAAATTTACATCTTGTTTGTGTATGCTTTTGCCATTCTTCAAGGTAATTGTGTAGCCTTTTTTAAATATTGTGGCGGGGTCATTCAAACGAAGAATGCTATCGAATGTCTTGAGCTCAGATTGCATGGCCAATATCCTTTGTTGGGTTCTGTTCTTTAATTTCGTACTGAGAAACGCAAGTTGATCATCCGCTTTGTTAAACTGATGAGTCAATTCACTTTTCAATCTTAGTTCAAAACGTTCAAGTAGGTTCAAATGATTTTGAACCCCATTTTCAAAACCTCTTTTTAGGCGCATTAAGGCATCATGCAAATGGTCATCATAGCGGTATATGCCTTCAATAAGAAATTCAGCAACTGCTGTGGGCGTTTTGAGTGAGGTATGTGCCACCATATCAGCAATGGTTTGATCGCGCTGGTGACCGATACCTGTAAGGATAGGCAGCATTGATTCGCTAAGACGAAGGCATAATTCTTCATTATCAAAGCAATCGAGATCTGTTTGCGCACCGCCACCTCTAATCAAGACTATGACATCAAATTGATTTTCTGAAGCTATGCGATCTAAAGCATCTATAATTGATGATGGAGCCTGATCTCCTTGCATGAGGGCATTAAATAGAGAAACATTAAAGTCTATTCCTCTTGGGTTGCTTTGCAATTGTTCAACAAAGTCTTGATAGCCTGCTGCAGACGCTGAACTGATAACCGCGATACGCTGTGGGACCAAAGGAAGTTCTAGGTTGGCATTTTTATCAAAAGCGCCAACTTCGGATAGTTTCTTGATCGTTTCTTCTCTTTGTCGGCTTCTTTCCCCCAAGGTAAAGTTGGGGTCAATATCATTTACATTTAAACTAAGTCCATATACTTCATGAAAGTTGACACTTATATTGAGTAAAACCTTCTGCCCAGGGGATAGAGGAGAGCCAGTGGCTACTTGAAAGGTATTACTGATACTCTTGTATTGGTAGGCCCAGATATTCGCCTTCATTTTGGCCTGAATGAAATGGCCTTCTTTTTCTACCAATTCCATATAGCAATGACCCTTTTGGTTCATTCTCATCTCCCCAATTTCTGCGATCACCCATTGTTGAGGCATGACCTGGTCTTTGAGAACTTGCTTGATTTGTTGGTTAAACTGGAAAAGCGTCTGATGAGCCATGACGCAAATTAGTTCACCCAATTGAAGTGACAAATTAGGATAAAAAAAATCCTGCCCAAGCAGGTTCTTTTTTAGTTTCCGTTTCCAGAATTTTTTCTTCTAGAGCGATTTTCTTCTGAATATCTTCGCATCAGAAATCGTCTAAATTCAGAGTCGAACTGACTTACTGTTAACGTTTGTTTGGGAGATAAGACCTTGGAAATCATATCTATGTAGTTTTTCTCAAGTTTGAGCTCCTCTGCTTTCTTTTGATAAATTAATCCTAATAGTTTTTCCGCCTGATCATCTGTGAGGTTTTCTCGATCTCTCCAGGGATTGTCGATACCAGCTGCTTTCATGGCATCACCATACTTCTTATTCAGTTGATCCTTGGCAGTTTCAAACTCATTGTAAATAGGCCAAAAGGATTGTGCAGTTTCAGTAGTAAGGTCAAGCCTTTCCGTTAAGAAGGCAACCTTGGCTGCATTAATACTTTCCCTATTCATTCGACCCTCTCTGTCTCCCTGCGCAAGAGCATTCAAAGAGAAGATGGAAATCGCTATGATGATTAAATTTTTCATATCAATAATTTTCAGCGTAAAACCCTTCATTTTCGAAGTCAATTAAGTCTTCATACTTATAAGCTAAATCGGCCATTAGATTATCCATTACGGACTGCATTACATCTTCGTCAATAAGAATTTCATCCATGATACCTTCTTCATCAGCTACATAATCTATAAGTACCTCTTCTGAAATGTTAGCTAGAAGATCTTCAGGTTCTTTGGTAAATGAGTTATTAAATACAGCCCAAGTGCTAATTGCAAGTAATACAACTGCCGCAGCATATTTAATCCAGTGATTTGGGAAAATAGAAACCACTTTAACAGGTTTTTCTATCTTACTTTCAATTGAATTGGTAAGGTCTTCGAAGTAACCCTCGGGCGTTAGAAACGGTAACTCTTTCAACTTACTGTTTTGAAAAAGTATCGACTCTTCTTCCATGATCCGATCCATGACCTTATCAGTTAATCCATCAAAGTAAGCTTTATCAGCCTTCTCCTTGCTTTGATTTAACTTAATATGTTTTCCCATTTTAGTCACTGTATCTTTGATGTTTTAAGGTGCCAAAGGTTTAAGTTCCAGTTAAATACGATTCGATTTTTTTTACAGCTAGATGATAACTCGCTTTTAATCCCCCAACACTCGTACCCGTGATCTCTGAGATCTCATCATATTTCAAGTCATCGAAATACTTCATGTTAAAGACCAGTCGCTGTTTTTCTGGCAACTGGAGCAGTGCTTTCTGTAATTTCAGTTGAATCTCTTCACCGCTGATCAAATGTCCCTCATCGATCGTGTGCTCTAATTCTTGATACACATCGTCAATTGAATCTGTTTGTCGTTTTTGCCTTTTCTTCAAAAGATTCAGGGCTTCATTGGTGGTGATGCGATAAATCCAGGTATATAATTGAGAAGCTTCACGAAAATTATCTAATGCCTTATAGATCTTGATAAATGATTCTTGAGTCACGTCATCAGCATCGTCATGGTCAACGACAATTTTACGTGCATGCCAATAGACACGTTCTTTGTACTTGTCTACAAGTTCACGAAATGCTTCATGCCGACTTTCATCCAGCTTGAATTTCTTAAGGATCAAATGATCTTCCAATAGAAATCAATTTATGGTTTTTAGATGAATGTGTTACGCGAAGGTTTAATGTGTTTCTTCAATTTGCCTAAAAATGAACCACAAGTAAGTTTATTTGTTAAATTCGTATCATTTAAAGCACATGGGCTTAGAAGAAGATATTAAACAAGGCAAGAAGTTTGAAAACACCTACGAAAAGCTTTTGGTGAACATCATGTATACCAATAGTTGGTTGATGGAACAGCAAGCTTCTATTTTTAAACCGTTTGGTATTACGGTTCCTCAATATAATGTACTTAGAATCTTACGAGGAGCACACCCCAATCCTTGTACAATCAACTCGTTGATTGAAAGAATGCTCGATAGAATGTCGAATGCCTCGCGTATTGTTGATCGCCTTGAAGCTAAAGGTTTAGTGGAGCGTAAAGTCTGTCCTTCTGATAGAAGAGCCAAAGACGTAGTGATTACAGATGAAGGCTTAAAATTGCTAGAAACTGTTGATCATCAGATGAATGAGTGGTTAGATAAATTTAATGAACTTGACCTTAAGGTTGTAGAAAAAGCCAACGATGTGCTGGACACTATGAGGTCTTCTTCTGGAGCTTAATCCATCACACCATACTTCCTCAAGATCTCTAAAACCTCTTCTTTTGGCAGTGCCTTTCTTTCGTTGTCATTGACTCCTGTCATATCTTCGGCAGCGAATAAAGAATTGATGATTGCTTCCTCCGTTGCTTCGATAGTCGCCATAAATAGGGGAGACATCTTCTCATTGCGCAAAGGAGTACCTTTGTCAAAAAATCCTCTTGAACCGTTTGGTATGCGCATGCTTTCTGCGGTAGAAACCGCAATTACGTAGTCACCAGATCCGTTTGAAGCAATACCACCTGTTTTGGCCAGACCCATCATGGCTCTTTTGGCTACTCGCTTTAATTGTCGGGCATCTAATGGTGCATTGGTCATTACAACCATCATACATGAGCCATCACTTTTTTCTATTGCATTTTTAAACGGATAGGTGTTCAATTCTTTACCGACAGGTGCGCCAGCGATGGTGAGGTTCCCTCCAAAATTGGTTTGTACAAGTACACCAACTATGTATCCTCCTAAGTCTTCGGGAATAACTCGTGATGAGGTTCCAATTCCACCTTTAAAGCCGAAGGCTGATGTACCAGTACCAGCACCCACGTTTCCTTCTTCAATGAGGCCGGCCTCAGCGTTTTGAATCGCTTCAATGACATGAGTATCCTTGACATGCATTCCTCTAATATCATTCAGGTATCCATCATTGGTTTCTCCTACGACCGCATTTACCGATCTCACATTTTTGTTACCGGGAAGTCCTAAAGTGTATTTAACGGCACCTTGAATACCCATTGGGACACTTAAAGTATTGGTTAGAATGATCGGTGTTTCCAGGTTGCCTAATTCTTCCACTTGACTTATGCCCGCAAGCTTACCATAGCCATTGCCGATGTAGATAGCTGCTGGCACTTTTTCTTGATAAAGGTCACTTCCATGAGGTAAAATAGCCGTTACTCCTGTTCGTATATACTGTCCTTCGATCATTGTAACTTGTCCTACTTTGACCCCAGGAACATCCGTGATCATGTTCAATTGACCAGGCTTCATTACACCAATTTGGATTCCAAGCTCTCTTGGTCTTTGTGCAAAGATGTTTTGTGAAAAAATGATGAATATGAATAGAAGAATACTTGATCTCATTGAGCCAAGTTAAGATTTTGTGTGCAATTAAGTTTCTCCGACTGCTTGTGTTCTTTAAGCCAAGAACCTAAATGAGATAGAAGGCAGAAAAAAAGCTGATGGTTAAATCAGCTTTTCTCATTAGATCTCTTTGATCAGGTCAATTATACCTGCATTCTTTCCTTTTGGCCTGACGACCATCATCGGTATTTCACTATTGTATTGTATAAGCTGCTCTGCGCGGCTACCAATAAAGAGCGCAGTGGTTGCTGTTCTTCCTTTTACACCGATAATGATGGCACTTGGCTTATGTTCTTGTGCAAAATCTATGATGTCTGTTACGGGATTGTCATTCGTATCTAGTGAATAAACCACTTCCAAAGGAATGCCTTCATGATCTATGTTAGACATGAAATGTTTGTATTCTTTTTCCGCATTTTTCTTCATGATCTCGGCAAACTCCTCGTAAGTCTTGCCGCTGTAATGATAACCGCCAGGAACCGTATAGACGTTTTGGCAAATGATCTTCATGTTATGGTACTTCCTCGAGATCTTGATGGCCTCTTCCATAGCAATCTTCGAATGTTCTGAAAAATCACAAGGAACGTGTAGTAGCTCGAGATTTAGCTCTGCCTCTTCAGGTACTATGAAGATAGAACAGTTGGCACGTCTAGCCAATCGACTAGATAGCACACCTCCACCAATAAAATCTTTATGCCTGCCCATCAAAACTAAATCGATCTTTTGCTTTTCAACAAAGCGTAAGATGGCCTTTGATGGCGCTCCTTCTTTGACATGGAATTTAGTGATTTTGAAAAGCTTTTCAGATAACGACTCTTTGGCCAGCGTGCGCAATTGAGATATTCTATCTTCAATGGCTTTTTCTTTGATTTCAGGAAAATCACTCAATACCTGATCAGGAATTCTCATTTCACTGATGCTGTTGAAAAAGTGAATTTCTTTGGTTTCACTATTCGTTGCAATAGGCTCTAGAAACTTCATCAATGTCTTATCGGCATCGGAAGTATCCATCAGAACCATTATTTTCTCTCTAGTAGGCATGGTATCAATTTACAATGCAAAATTAGTGTTATTCAGAGATTAATGTATGCTTTTTAGTAAGTCTTTCGCTGAAAGAATGCTCAACCGATTGCATTGAGGGTGTCAACCAGTAGTTCGATCTGCTCTTTAGAATGGGTAGGAAATGAAGCGATTCGAATTTGCCTGCCCTTATGAACTCCATATCCGTTACCAATCACGAATCCTTTTTCATTCAAGGCTTTGATTAGAACATTTGAATCACTTTCCGTATCAGCGACAACCACTGTTTTTGATCGAATTGACCTGTCCTTTACAAAATGAGAGAGTAGTTCGTGTTGGTCGACAGTATGCTGAAGAAGCGAAGCTTTGTAATTGGCCTCTCGTCTGATCACATCTAGTCCTTTTTCAAGCATATCACCCGAAACTTTACTTAAAAGAAAAATATCGAGCACGTTGGTGGTATAGGTTGTCTGGTACTTATTAGCATTTTTCAAAAGATTAGGGATCGCCTGATAAGCCCCAATTGAATGTCCTTGAGCCAATTTCTGACTAGCCTTCTCAATGGCGCGAGGACTTAAGATCCAAACACCGAGGCCAGCTGGCAAACCAAAGCACTTTTGTACTGAAAAATAAGCAGAGTCTACAGCAGAGAAGTCTAAATCAATGACCGGGAATGCTGAAACACCATCAACTGCTATTAACGCATTGGGTCTTTCCTTTTTTAATTCAGTGATTCGCTCAGTAGGGAAGCTAACTCCCGTACTTGTTTCATTGAGTGCAAACGAAATGAGTTCGGTCTCATGAGGGATTTCCTCAAAATTGAGCGGAGGTAATGCGCCAAATTCGCATGAAGATTTTGTTGGGTTTAAGCCCAGTTTGATAGCAAAGTCATAAAAACGTTGGCTAAAGGCACCATAACAAAAGTGATGAGAGTGCTCAATGACGAGGTTCTGTAGCTGTCTTTCCCATATCTCAGTAGCAGAGCTAAGAAAGAAGACCTGATGATCTTCAGGAATAGACATCAAGTTTTTTAAATGATCAACTGCCGTTTTGAAATAACCTTCAGCTTGAGAGCTACGGTGGTTGATTTCCATCACTTGCTGTTTCAAAGCTTCTTTGAGGTGCATTTCTACGGTAAAGTAGAGGGCAGAAGGGCCGGGAGTGAAAAATATCTTTTTAGGCATTAGCTTGACTTAATTTCTCTACATGATATTTATAGTGTTTGACTACAAATAAGAAGTAGAAAAGCAAAGGTAGTAATAAGATGATTCCACAGATGAAGAACATGACGGCAATTCCGAAATATTCTGCGATATAACCAAGAGCAATTGAGCCGGCACCAATCCCCATGTCTACGGCAGAAAAGAAGGTAGCATTGGCTGCTCCTCTTCGGGAATCTGGAACCATATTCAGCGCCATGGTCTGCACGGTGGGCATGATGATGCCGTTTCCAATGCCTACCATTACACCAGTGATCATCAAGGGCCAGAAAGTAGTTATAGAACTCATGATGAAAAGACCCGCGATCGTGATCACTATGCCTAATAAAACAAGGCCATTTGGCCCTTTTTTATCCATTACTTTTCCAACAAAAACTCTTGCCAGGATTACGCCAAGTGCCATGAAAATGAAGAACAAGCCTCCTCTTGCTATTCCAAGTTCATCGCTATAGATGCTGATAAAGGAAATGATGGCAGCATAGGGGAATGCGCCCATAAACATGACTAGGGCCAATCGGTTTACTCTTTTCTCAAACATTTTAGAAATGCTCAATTTCGTTTCACCCGATTTGATATTAGGCATTTTAATGATCAATGCCAGAATTAAAGAAGCTACCGACACGATAGCAGCAATAGTGAAAAGTTGAGTAAATCCGGCTGTATCCACAATGAGGTCTCCCAAAAAAGGAGATATCGCAATAGAAAAGGCCATGGCCATTCCGAAATAGCCAATACCCTCGGCTCGCCTACTTTCGGGTATAAGGTCTGCCGCAATGGTACTGCCCCCTGTGGTAATGGTTCCCCAAGTAAAACCATGCAGCATGCGTATTAAAAGAAGCACATAGAAATTACCAGCAAAGTGGTAAGCGCCCATCAATATGGTGAAAATAGCCAGTGCCCATAAGTAGACAGATCTTCTGCCATAAGCATCTAATGCATAGCCGCAAAACGGTCGGATGATCAAGGCAGCTAAGGCATAGACTCCAATGATATAACCAACCTGATTCTTATTGGCATCTAAAGCATTAACTGCATATACAGGTAGTGTGGGCAGC
Organism: Roseivirga sp.; assembly: GCA_965659985.1. Taxonomy (GTDB): domain Bacteria; phylum Bacteroidota; class Bacteroidia; order Cytophagales; family Cyclobacteriaceae; genus Roseivirga. The sequence goes on from CBFHYE010000147.1 coordinate 26,249, forward strand.
AAAAAATAGAATGCTGCCGCCATCAAGAAATAAGAAATAAAATGAAGACCGTAATCCCTTGTGAGGATCTTATCGTTAGTTGTAGTCAATGAATAGCGCCTTTAAACATGCAAACTAATCAAATTATTATAGAATAAGGCTGGAGTAAATTCAATGTTTAAAGGAACTTATAAATCAGTCAAAATTGTTTTAGCTCTGCCATAGCATACCTATGTTTGCAATGACGAAGAGATTAAAGATATCCCAAGTGAGTTTAGACTAGTTTTCGAACTTTACAATTTTAACTCAAATACCGGGTGAGTCTCTTTCAAAACAAGGCCTCAACCGTGAAGTATTGCACTTCACGGCCTCGTATCTTGTGCAGGATAACAGTGGACTGTTGCGAAATTAAGGATAGCCCAAATCTTGTCTTTAATAGAGGTTCGATCAACCTTTAAGCTTCTTGGGAAAATATAAGAGCTCCGCTTTATGTGGAGCTTTTATTTTATACTCTTCTTAAGAATATCGTGCATTTGATCGATCAACTCATCTGCATTTGATTTAGAAAAACACATCGGGGGTTTAGATTTGATCACACTATTGAAAGGCCCATCAGTGCTCACTAAAATATTTCTGTTTCTCAATTCATTTTTAATGATGTGGGCGAGCTCAGTATTCGGTGTTAGATTTTCATCTTTAATGAATTCAATACCAAGAAAAAGACCTGATCCGCGGATGTCTCCAATTTCATGAAAATCTTTCTTGAGCTGTAGAAGCAATTCTTTTTTATAGGTGCCAATGGCTAATGCATTCTGCAGAAGTGATTCTTCCTCAATAACCTCTAAAACAGCCTTACCAATCTGGCAGGAAACAGGATTGCCACCAAAGGAAGAGAAGAATTCCATACCATTATCAAATGCTTCTGCAACTGCTGAGGTGGTAACCACCGCACCCATTGGGTGTCCGTTGGCAATAGGTTTTCCCAGAATGACTATATCGGGAGTGACTCCATGCATTTCGAAACCCCAGAAATGTGAGCCAACTCTTCCAAACCCAGTTTGTACTTCGTCACTGATTCGTAAGATGCCTTGGTCTTTTAAGCGGGGGTAAAGTTTTTTTAAGTAATCATCGGCAAGAGGAACTTGCCCTCCACAGCCAACAATGGGTTCAGCAATAAAAGCTGCGATGTCATTTTGATCCTTGATCTTTTTGATCAATTGCTCTGCATATAGAATTCCGGCATCATCACTTTTGAATGTACCTCTATAAACATCAGGTAAAGCTGCTTCTATAATGTGTGCTGAAGCGCCTCTACCACCTGCATTGCCATACTTGTATTGGCTTACCTCAATACCCATACGCGTATTGCCATGATAGCCGTGTTCGAGGACGATGGTCTTGTGTTTATTTGTATAGGTTTGAGCTAATCGAAGGGCGAGGTCACTTGCCGCGCTTCCTGAGTTGACGAAATACACTTTGTCCAAAGAGGGAGGGAATTTAGATAAGAGTTGTTCTGCGTAATCAGCTAAGGAGTCATATAAGTATCGTGTATTGGTATTGAGGAGGGCGATTTGTTTCTGTGCAGCAGCAACTATCTTTGGATGCTGATGCCCCACATGTGGAATGTTATTATACGCATCAAGAATCCGATTTCCCTGTTTATCGAACATGTACTGAAAGATGGCGGAATCCATGTGGATAGGGTTGTCATAGCTGATAGAAACCCCTTTGCTAATGACTCGATGTCTTCTTTGAATTAGCTCGTTTGGGGTGTTCTCTTTGGGAAGATTCAATTCGCATGATTGATAGAGCGTTTTTCGTACACGTATTGGATTGATTTGTATCCATTGCTCAAGTAGTGTCCAAGCGCCCTTTTCACTGATTTGAATGTATTCGTTATCAGGCTGTTCATTCGATTGTTCTGCCGATTTGCAAACGCTTGTCACCAATCGAGCAGCGATCAAATAATACAGTAGGTCTAATTCTATTGGTTCTAAAGCCAATTTCCGGTGATAACCTTTGGAGAGATAACCCAGCCATTTGACGGGATCAGCTTTATTCATCATGACATAAGATGCTGCTATAGCCAATTCAGCAATGAGTGCGGTATAAGATGAGTCACCCAGATCAATGATCCCAAATCCTTTTTCTTGTACAAGCACATTCCAGTCATTAGCATCATTATGAATAATAGATTTCCGAAGTAGCGGCCATTTTGGCCAAACCTTTTCATTCCATTGAATGATAAAATGTTCAATGATTTTGCGTTTTTGAGGATCTTTAATCTGATTGGCTAAGGGGAGGACGTCATTGAAATTTTCAAGGTTCCATATGAGCCTTCGACTTTCTATTGCTGGATTTCTAAAACGAACTAGGTGAGTATCGATTTCTCCTAAAAACTCACCAAAAGAATGAATTAGCTGTTCTGAGTGCTCTTTTTCAGCTAAAAAACCTCCTTCAACAAAGGTTTGTAACCTCCAGATTTGACCGTTTGTCTTGGTAAGGAGTTCATTATTGAGATTTGAAATAGTTCTTGAAATGGAGGTTGGTGGTAGATGATGAAGTGCCTTGATAAGTTCTGTTTCCCCATTTATTTCAGCTTCTATGATTTTATCATCAGGATAGATTTTCAGTACATAGGATTCACTGTCTGTATCAACTCTGTAGTTTTCACTGATGTAACCATCTAAAGGGGAGATGGAAATCGCATTTATACCAAAATGTTCTTTTAGATGCGTCTTCATTTTTAAAAAGTGATTGAAAATAAAAAAGCACGAGCGAATACCCGTGCTTTTTTATAAAGATTAAGTTTCGTTAGTCGTTCAACTCGAAGACTATTTCTCCATTAACGACCGTCATCACTGATTTTGCCTCTAATATCTCCATTTCCGGAACTGTCATGATGTTTTTATCAAAAACGGTGAAGTCAGCTGCTTTACCGATTTCGATCGATCCTTTAAAGTCTTCTTCGAATTCTGCATAAGCACCATCTAGCGTATAAGATTTTAATGCCTGCGCCCGAGTCATCGCTTGATCAGCCTCAAAACCACCTTCAGGCAAACCCTCTAATGTCTTTCTAGAGATGGAAGCATAGAAAGAAGGTAGCGGATCTAATGGTTCTACTGGAGCATCTGTACCGTTACAAACAACAGCACCACCATCCATCAGTTTTTGCCATACATAGGCGCCTTCTACAATTCTCTCTTTTCCCAATCTGTCGATAGCCCATGGTCTATCCGAACTCATATGAATGGCTTGCATGGCCGCTACAATATTCATTTCACCGAAACGAGAAATGTCCTCTTCAGTCAAATGTTGTGCATGCTCTATTCTAAAGCGCTCTGCTCTTCTGTCGATTTCCGGATATTCGTCAAAGGCAGCTTCATAACGATCGAGGATCTCACGATTAGCGCGATCTCCAATCGCATGTGAACATACCTGAAAGCCTGATGCTAGTGCTTTTTCTGAAACGGTGGTGACCGTTTCCATTGGTAGCGTCTCGTGACCATAGTGGCCTGGTCTATCCGTATATTCTTCAAGTAACCAAGCACCTCTTGGACCTAAAGCACCATCGCAATTCAATTTGATCGAACGGACGGTATGGAAGTGATCAGGATCGATCATTGGTCCTTTCTCGTACCATTCTTCTAATAATGATGGCTGACGACCGGTGAGCATGGTATACATTCTTACTTTCAGCTTTCCTTCATCCTTGAATTTCTGTAAGCGATCGATGAATGCTTGACCCGAACCCGCATCGTGAAAGCTTGTGATGCCCAATCTTAGGCATTCGTCAATTGCAAGTTGTAAAGCTTCTTCAGCTCTTTCTTCTGTGTCTTGAGGAACAAATTTACCAACCAAGGAAGAGGCTCTTTCTGTAAGTACTCCCGTGGGGTTCCCCAATTCATCTTTGATGATCTCACCACCTTCAACTTCTCCTTGCAGACTCTCAATGCTCAGGTTGTTAATGCCTGCGATCTCCAGTGCTTTTGCATTGGCAAATGTAGCGTGACCACTAGCGTGTCTAAGATAGACCGGATTATCAGGGCTCACCTCATTCATTTTATCGTTGGTCTGAAATCCTTTGACCATGTTATCAGGCTTTTCGATCCATTTGTCTTGATGCCAGCCTCTGCCTGTGATCCAATCGCCAGGCTCAGCCTTTTCAACGGCTTGAGCAACTTTTTCAACGAGCTCGTCATAGGTTTTGACGTACATGAGATCTAGCTCTAATTTATTGTACCCGATGCCCATCAAATGTGCATGAGATTCAATGAATCCTGGTGTCATGGTCTTTCCGTCCAAATCAACGATCTTAGTATTAGACCCAGCTAAAGCAGAAATATCTGAGGAACTTCCAACTGCTGAGATGAGACCATCTTTTACAGCTACTGCTTCCACCTGAGGCTTGTCAGCATCTACGGTATAGACCATGCCATTAATAAAAATTGTATCTGGGCCTTCTGCGTTGCCGCATGCAAAAAGAATAAATGAGCAGGTAAGTAGAAAGGCCTGCTTCATCTTTTGAATTGATATCATAGTTTTAGTTTTAGTCATTGTAATCTAAGTTAAAACTATAGGTGATACAAATTCCCTTATTCAGACGGTGCCTTAATAAAGCACTCTGAATTTGATGGTGTGTTCGATACTTTTGAGGGCGCTTATTAAATCCTGATCATAGGCTTTATCGATATCTGTGATCACATAACCGATCGTTTCATTGGTCTTTAAATACTGGCCAACAATATTGGCTTCATGTGCTGCCAGTACTTGGTTGATCTTTGCCAGGATCCCTGGTTTGTTAAGGTGCACGTGCAGAAGTCTGTGGGCATTTTTCAATGCAGGCAGGTTGAGGTCAGGGAAGTTGACGCTTAATCCAGTGTTTCCGGTATTGATGTACTCCATGATCTTATTAGGTACAAAATCACCGATGTTCTCTTGAGCCTCTTGAGTACTGCCGCCAACATGAGGGCTAAGTATTGTATTTCTCGCTCCAATAAGCTCAGATTCAAAAGGATCTTGGTTGCTCTTCGGCTCAGCAGGGAAAACATCTACACCCGCACCTAAAATTTTGCCAGAATCCAGTGCGTCTTTTAAAGCATTGATATCTACAACTGGCCCACGAGCTAGATTCAGAAAAACGGCACCGTCTTTCATTAGATCGAACTCATTTTTAGTGAAGATATTCTCATTCTCGGGGCGACCATCAATATGTAAACTAACAACATCAGAACTGCTTAAGAGCTCCTCTAGTGAATCGCATTTCGAGGCATTTCCTAAGGCTAAGCGCTCTTCAATATCATAGTATTGCACCAGCATCCCCATGTTTTCAGCCAATACACTCAGCTGAGACCCAATATTTCCATAGCCGATAATGCCTAGTTTTTTACCTCTGATCTCATAGCTGTTTTTAGCTGTTTTAGACCATTTCCCTTGATGCATATCGGCACTCTTGTCTGGAATACCACGCATGAGCATAATGATCTCCGCAATGGCCAATTCAACAACAGATCGGGTATTGCTGTACGGTGCGTTGAATACGGCTACACCTTTCTCTTGAGCCGCAACCAGATCGATTTGATTGGTGCCAATGCAGAATGCCCCAATGGCCATCAATTTATCCGCATGTTCTAAAACTTTGCGTGTAACATTGGTTTTCGAACGAATACCAAGCACATGGATCCCTTTGATCTTCTCACAAAGTTCGTTTTCGTCAAGACCAGCAGGGTATGATTCTACGTTAAAGCCATCCTCTTTTAATTTAGTCAATGCTCTTGGGTGAACATTTTCTAAAAGCAACATCTTAATTCTATTCTTGGGGTAGGAGAGTGCTCCGCTCATTTTATTCTCAAATAATATTTCATCAAAACTAGGGGCGATGTGGTCTGCTTTGGCCTTCACCGTATCCCTTTCAATATTCTCTGTGTATGCCCAAAACTTTTTAGCTACACCGGCTTCTTTCACTTCATAATCAGTGTATCCATCACCGATCATGTGTATTTCGCCATCGAGGTTTAAGCTCTTGACCAGCTTGACCTTTCCGCCATTTGAAGATAAGACATTTGCCCGATCAAAATCCACAATTTGACCATTGTCATCAAATACGAATTCGTTGGCAAAGACATGGCTAGGCTTGATGCCAAGTTGTTGAACTACAGGAACAATGAAATCTCTAAATCCATTGGAAACGATATAGGTTCTTTCCGCATTGTCTTGCAAGAAGTTCTTATTTCGCTTAAAAGACTTGGAGATCATTTTACTAAGTCTAAAGACCAATTCAGATAAATGATCTTTATGTGCATCAAGGATCTCGATGCGTGCTTCCAGGGATTCTCTTAAAGAAAGTTCTCCAGCCATACCTCGGTCGGTGACATCTTTGATCAAGAAAAGACGTTTTTCCCTTTCAGGATGATTTTGAAGAGAGATCTCTCCTAGTATGTCTAACGCTTCAACTTTGGTGAATGTGCTGTCAAAATCAATGACAAAAAAGTGGTTGGTTTCGGTTTGATTCATTTCGAATTATCAAAAAGCACATGGGCAATTTGATTTCCCAGTAAACCAGCTACACCTGCTGAAATACCACCGATTAGCCCCGTTACTGTGAGAAGGAGAAATAAATTCCCTTCTATTTGTAACAAGACGGTGATTTTTTCTGCTAGAAGGAAATCATTTGGGCTACTCAGAATCATCGCATGTACTATCCAAAGTAAGGCTATTGCTAAGAAGGGTGCAACGAAGGTAGCTGCTTTTTTAAGGCGAACGATTGCGCTGACCAATGCGGCAGCAAGCATACCCGACCACCATGGTAAGAATAAGCTTAAGACAAAGCCTAGGACTAATGTTAAAACGAAGTTTGAAAAGGCTTTTCTCATTTTTTTGGAGTTAAGGACTGGGAAATATAAGCTGTAGATGGATCAGGTTCTTTCAGGAGTTCTAGGCTCAAATAATCTCCTCTTGCCCAAATATCAATGAGTTCGTCATAATGCCGGCTTCCTGGATTTCCTGACTGTCCACCAGGATATACGCCAAAGGCTTTAGGGGGGTCAGACATTTCTACGATCATTCGCCATGAGGGCCCATGATTTCTGCTTGTTGCATTGACAATGCCGCTATTTCCTCCAATAGGAATATCGAATCTGGAGAACGCAGGCAGGGCCTGAAGCAAGTGCCCTACATAGGTACTTTTGTAATCTACCCAAGCCAATGAGCGACCGGCTTCCCGTAGCTCATTGAGCTCCTCAATAGTCTCAATAAAGGCAGAGGTGATCAAGTCTTGTGCTTTTTCAATTTGGGGAGTGACTTTAATATCCATGAGCTCATGGTCAGGATGGTCTCGGAGTAACTCAAATGTTCTATAGGTAAAAGGATAACGCACCCGGCTATCGAGGCTATCTAGCTCATCATAGATCTTGTTTCGAACTTTTGGCCACCAGATCTGAAAAACTGTAGGCGCCTCAGTTTTCATGCTATAGTTGAAATCCCAATCCTTGAGTGCTGCTAGTAATTTGAGTCCCTCATCATCCAATTCGCTAGTATTTACTTCCCTAAAGAAGACGGGTAGCATTTCTGCCGCTAATAAATTGTAGTTGTTGCCGTGTAGCGCTTTGACGTCTTCAATGCTGAACTGCTCTTTTGATCTGAAGAAGTCGTTTATTACCCGACTTCTGGTCATATCATAGCCATCATTAAATACATAATAAGGATACTGCTCATCCACGGGATGCTGATTTGCTGAACTGACAAAGCCCCTTACCGGATTTTTTACATGGGCATTATGCTCTTGTGGAATAAAACCTTGCCAGTCGTGTTCAGGATTTGTTCCATCCATGTAGAACTTACCTTGGCCTTCCCATTTATTCGGAAACTCCCCTTGGATCCAAAGTGCAATATCTCCTTCGGTAGAACTGAAGACAAAATTCTGAGCGGGAGCTTTGAAATAGGTTAGGGCTTGAGCATAGTCATCGTAATTCTTTGCTTTATTGAGCTGCACAAATGTTCTCTGGTTGTTTTGACCTTCATGCCCCATCCATCGCATGGCGTAGCCAGTTTTTTCGTTACCATTTCCTTTGAAATTTTCGTCATAGCTTACAGGTCCGTGATGCGTATAGAAAACGCTGTCATAAAGCATTTCTGAACCTCTAATTGCAATTTCCTCTACGCGAAGATTAGTCTTTTTCCATAGGCCATCATGCCAGTATTCTTTTTTAGAACTGTCTTTAAATTTGATCTGGTACCAATCTTTCACATCCCTTGTCGCATTGGTGACACCCCATGAAATGTGCTCATTGAAGCCAGAGATGACTCCTAAAGCTCCAGGTAAAGTCGCTCCGAATACGCTTTTCTCTGGAGTAACCAAATGCATGACATACCAAATAGAAGGTAAGTTCAACCCTAAGTGTGGGTCATTGGCCAGAATTGGATTTCCCGTAGCTGATTTTTCAGGCCCAATGGCCCAGTTGTTACTGCCATTGTCAGGATGAGGCTTGGTCATGAATCCCTCAGCAGGGTCTACCGGATAATTACCTTCAGGAACTTCAGGTATTTCTACTTCCCAATTAGACCAATCTCTTTCTTTAGGAATTACCGGGTCAATGGCATCGAAGAAGTCAGGAAAAAGGAAGTCGAATTTATCTTGCCCAAGTTCAGCCACAAGGTTGGAGAATTCCAAGTCATTGTCTCCACCAGCAAGCATATCGGTCATATACATTAGTAATAAAGCCGTCTTGAGTGGAGTCCATTCTTCTGGGGCATAATCAAGCAGTTTGTACTCAACTGGATATTGGCTAGGTTTTAAGAAGTTGATGTACGCATTTACGCCCTCAGTGTAAGCATTAATGTATGAAGTAATCTCGCTATCACTTTTCATTGCCTCTAGAGAGTTTTCGGCACCAAAGATCATTCCTTTCCTTCTCTGCTCACGGTCATAATTGATCGCTGCAGGACCAACGATCTCTGCTAATCTTCCTGCTGAGGCATGGGTCTGAAACTCCATTTGCCATAGTCGACTTTGGGCGGTTAGAAATCCTTGTGCTCGATACAAGTCTACCTCGTTTTCTGCAAAGACATGTGGGATCAAATACTCGTCAAAGCTGACTTTGACTTCTGCATTTAGTCCTGGCAAAGATAAATCATTGTAAAGCCCTTCTTCAGACACATCATTTTGCCAAAAGCCTTGGTTTGGCGATAAGAACTTGCCAAGTGGAGGTATTTGTCCAAACTTGGTATTGAGGGCATAAAATATTCCTGCAGTAAGGATGAGGCTTATAAAAAGTTTGAACCATTTCATATCTAAAAGAAAATTTCTACAACATAATAATGTTCTTCTATTGAAAGAAGAATACCGCTTGAAATTCGCGATATTGTTCGAAAGGCAATTAGATTTACACTTTTATTAATTCATGCGGGAAACGAAGGAAGATATAGCAGAGAAGGCTGAAAAGGTCAAATGCATCATTTCTGATGTTGATGGAGTGATGACAGATGGCTCTATCATCTATGACAATTCAGGAATGGAATACAAAAAATTCAATGTCAAGGATGGTCAGATCATACAGCACTTAAAAGCTTCAAATATCCTTATAGGTGTGATCACAGGTCGTGATTCGCTTGTTGTACGTAATCGATGCGAAGAATTAAAAATGGATTTTCATTTCCATGGTGTTAAGAATAAGGGTGAATTATTGAATACCCTTCTTGACAAGTATGAGCTCGAATGGGAAGAGGTCGCTTACATAGGAGATGATCTGAATGATTTACCGATCTTAACTCGTGTAGGACTGAGTTCTACTCCAGCTGATGGTCATGAAAAAGTAAAAGAAAGAGTGAATCTTGTCTTGAATAAAAAAGGAGGTGAAGGTGCGTTAAGAGCCTTAGCTGATCTTGTACTTGAGTCCCAAAATCTTTATGATCCAATTATTAATAAGTTGATTAAATGAAAAAATTCGAGAAAGGCTTTAGTATTAGTGATGGTATTGAAGTAGGTAATGGACGAATGGTCTTGTTCTCAGGGCCTTGCGCCATAGAGTCTTGGGAGGTATGTGCAAGGGTGGCAGAAAGCCTAAAAGGAACTTGTGAAAGGCTTGGTATTCACTATATATTTAAAGCATCTTTCGACAAAGCAAATCGTACTTCTGTCGATTCCTATCGAGGAGTAGGGTTTGAAGAAGGATTAGGCGTATTAGAGAGGATAGGCACTGAATTTGACCTTCCTATAGTCACCGACATTCACGAAGCTGGACAAGCAAATCCTGTGAGTGACGTGTCGCAAGCATTGCAAATTCCGGCCTATTTATGCAGACAAACAGACCTTTTGGTAGCAGCAGGAAAAACAGGTAAAACAATAAAGATCAAGCGGGGCCAGTTTATGGCACCTGAAGACATGCAATATGCAGTCAACAAGGTGAAGTCTACAGGTAATGATAAAGTCTTGTTAACGGAAAGAGGAGTCTCATTTGGCTATCACAATTTGGTGGTCGACATGCGGGCATTGCCTATGATGAGACAATTTGCTCCGGTAATTTTCGATGTAACCCACAGTGTGCAACAGCCTGGAGGGGCAGGAGGGAGTTCCAGTGGACAAAAAGAGTTTGCGCCTTATTTATGCAGAGCTGCCGGAGCAGCAGGTGTCGATGGCTTTTTTATAGAAACTCATCCAGATCCTATTATTGCTAAAAGCGATGGTCCGAACATGGTGCCATTGAACAAAATGAATGATTTCCTAACGATGGCCAAGGAGGCATTTGAGCTCGGTCAGCAAGCCAATTTCACATTTGATGATTAAGATTTTAAAGCAATTTTTCGCTTTCGCAATTCTTGTAGTTCTAGCGAGTAGCTGCATTCCAAATGAGAAGGTCATTTATCTTCAAAACAAAGAGCTGATACCTAGGTTGAATAATGATTCAATCATTTCATTGAATAGGGTTGAATATAGGTTGCAGCCAAATGATATTTTGCTGATAAATTTTTATGATGCTGTTGAAGTTGCTGTCCAAAAATTTTATCCAATTTTTGCCAGACCTGATGCCGCAAGAGGGCTTGATTTAAGAGGCAATTCTGTCAACGCAGCATTCAACATTCAGTCCAATGCTTATCTATATACAAAACTAAAGGTTTAGATGGCTTTTTCAACTTCTTGGTGGAGGTATTGCAAACATCTTAATATTAACTTAAAAAACAATGCCTTCTAATGAAGGCATTAATAGTACACCCGGAAGGAGTCGAACCCTCAACCTCTGGAGCCGAAATCCAGCGCTCTATCCAGTTGAGCTACGGGTGCGCACGCTCTTTTTAAGCTAAAGCTTCTTGCACTTTTTGCGCAGCGTCTTTCAAAACAATGGCTGATTCTACTGCTAGGCCACTTTCATTAATGATTTGAGCCGCTTCTTCTGCATTTGTTCCTTGTAGTCGAACAATAATAGGAATATCAATATTTCCAATTTTCTTGTAAGCTTCAACTACCCCGTTCGCAACTCTATCACAACGAACGATTCCACCAAAGATATTGATGAGAATAGCTTTGACATTTGGGTCCTTCATAATGATTCTGAAGCCAGCTTCAACCGTTTCTGCATTGGCTGTTCCTCCTACATCAAGGAAGTTTGCCGGTTCACCACCAGAAAGTTTAATGATATCCATGGTTGCCATCGCCAGTCCAGCACCATTCACCATACAACCTACATTCCCATCAAGCTTTACATAACTCAAACCGTATTCCCCCGCTTCAACCTCAGAAGGATCTTCCTCTGAAAGATCTCTTAGTTCAGCAAGATCCTTGTGCCTGAAGAGTCCGTTGTCATCAAGGTTAACCTTGGCGTCAACAGCTAAGATTTGATTGTCAGATGTCTTAAGCACAGGATTGATCTCGAATTGACTTGCATCGCTGTCTTCATAAGCTTTGTAAAGAGAGAAAATGAACTTCACCATTTCTTTAAAAGCTTGACCTTCCAAACCAAGCTTGAAAGCCACCTTTCGGGCTTGAAATCCTTGAAGACCAACTTTAGGGTCGATCCATTCTTTGATGATCTTGTCTGGTGTTTCTTCAGCTACGGTTTCAATGTCCATTCCACCTTCGGTCGAAGCCATAATGACATTCCAGCCTTTTGCTCTATCCAATAGAATGGATAAGTAATATTCTTTTGGCTCGGAATCTCCTGGGTAGTATACATCTTGCGCGATTAGCACTTTGTTTACCAATTTACCCTCTTCACCAGTCTGGTGTGTAACTAGGGTGCCACCTAAAATGGCTTCAGCTTTTGGTGCAACCTCGTCTAGACTTTTGGCTAAGACAACTCCATTTGAACCAGTTTCTTGAACCTTGCCTTTTCCGCGTCCACCAGCATGAATCTGAGCTTTCACGACATACCAACTCGTGCCTGTGTCTTCGTTTAATTTTTTGGCGGCAGTATTAGCCGCTTCTGGGGTGTCTGCAACAATTCCTTCTTGAATTTTAACACCATACTTTTTAAGTAATTCTTTCGCTTGATATTCGTGAATATTCATGTCTCAGATTTTGTGCGAAAGTAAGCCAAAGGGGCTATAATAACAAGTCAATTTCATCTTAAGGGGATGTATGAGATGACTTTGTTAATAAACTCCTTATGTTTGAGAAATCAATAAGTAACAGATGTTAAGTGCTAGGTCAATACATAAGCGTTATGGACACTTGGAAGTGTTAAAAGGTGTCGATCTTGAAATCGGAAAAGGAGAGATCTTGTCTATTGTCGGACCTTCTGGTGCAGGAAAGAGTACCTTGCTTCACATTCTAGGAACACTTGATGAGCCAGACAATGGCAGTCTCCTTCTAAATGGCCAAGAGCTATCGCGTAAAACAAAAGCTCAATTGTCAGACGTAAGGAATAAGCATTTCGGCTTTATTTTTCAATTCCATAATCTGTTGCCTGAGTTTACCGCAATCGAAAATGTGTGCATGCCAGCGTTCATTGCAGGTAAGGATCAGAAAAATACCAAAATTCGGGCTGAAGAACTTCTTGGGATTCTTGGTTTGATTGATCGAAAAAATCATAAACCTTCAGCGCTTTCTGGCGGTGAACAACAACGGGTAGCCGTAGCGAGGGCTTTGATCAATGAACCTCAATTGATTTTAGCTGATGAGCCATCTGGAAATCTAGATTCTAAGAATGCAGCTGAGCTCCATGAATTATTCTTTAAGCTCAGAGATGAATTGGGTTACACATTTGCCATCGTTACTCATAACACGGAGTTAGCAGACATGTCGGATCGAAAAGTAACCTTGATCGATGGACTTATCTCGTCTTTTTGATCACTCGACAACGCATTGATGACTTGCCGTATAAAGATTTGGGTAAATAGTATGCCAATTTGACTGAAGCCCTTAAATAGGAATCATTAGTTCCATTTCCTCTTCTCTCTCCTGCCGGAAGTGGTGCGACTGGCGGTGTAAGCGCAGTTCTCGGATCAGAGAGAAGTGCCATGGTCGCAGCCGGAACTCCATCGGTATCTGTAAATGACGCTTGATCTCTATATACTCCACTTACATCATCCAAATATCCAGTGAAAGTATAGTTGTATTGTACATCAAATTGTAAATCAAAATTTTTACTGATAAGAATATCAAATCCAAAGCCAATAGGAACCATAAATGCGATTCTCCCATATTGTTGCCCTTCTATCGATAATGACCGCATTTGATATTCTGTACCATTGAGTGTTTGAATGGGGTTATTTGAAGTTACTCCAAGACCTAAATGAAGGAAAGGGTTTAAAACAGCACGACTTCTGTAACCTTTGGCAGGATGTCTGAAGAAATAGTACATGCCTTGTAAAATAAATTCTGTGTTAGTTGCTTTAAAGTTCAAGTTTCTTTCCCGCTGCTCAGCTAGCGTTGCAGAAGCATCATCGGCCTTTATTGTATACAAACTTAGTTGTGTTCTTAATGCAATGTTATCCGTTATTAAATGCTCATATCCAAGTCCAAAAGTTAAACTAGCTTTGAGACCTGGGTCTGCTGGCCTTCTTAATTCACCGAAGTATGTACTCATGCCCACTCCAAAGGTAACTTTTGAAAGTCTGTCAAAGCTATTGGTAGATACAAATCTTTGCGCAGTGACTTGAGAAAAAGTAATACTCAGGATAAGGATAAGAAATATTTTAGACCTCGGCATATGTTCTTTTAGGGCATACAAATTTAGAATTCCAACGCACTTTTACCTTATTTATTCCCATTTAGTTGTGTTATCATTTTGCTAAGGTGCTTTTTAGCACCAAACATGTCTGAATAAACAGCTGCAATTTTTTGGTCTTGGTCAATCAAATAAGTAGTTCTTTTCGGGATGCCCATGACGGGTACGAGAGACTTATACCTCTTGCAAACGCTTCCGTCTTGGTCACTCAATAGATCAAAAGGTAATTTGTGCTTTTCTTTAAATTTTTGATGAGAGGAAATGCTGTCTCTACTTATTCCAAATACATTTATTTCCAATCCTCTGAGCTCCTCGAATCCATCTCTGAAACTACAGGCTTCTTCTGTACAACCAGGAGTGAAATCTTTAGGATAGAAGTAAATGATACAAGGGAGGTTGTCTTTCAATCTAAATTTATCTCCAGAGGTAGAGGGTAAAACAAAGTCAGGAGCTGGGTTTCCTTTTTTTAATGACATATAAGGTCTATTGATTTTAATTCCACATTTTTGCGCATGCTTTCCAAAGGGGTACTGTACATGATCTTGGCTACATTCATTTTTGCCGTAATGAATGTCTTGGTAAAATATGTAGAGAACATCCCCGCTATAGAAATCATCTTATTCAGGTCAATTGTTTCGTTTTTTATGTCGGGGATTACGCTTGGGCTCAAAAAGATAAATCCTTTAGGTAAAAATCGTAAAGTGTTATTTATAAGAGGGCTTGCTGGAGCTTTGGCTCTGATGATGTTTTTTACTACCCTACAGGAAATTCCATTAGCCAGTGCGGTTACCATCATGTTTCTCGGCCCGATATTTACTACCATTCTGGGTGTATTCATTGTTAAAGAAAAGGTTTTTCCTCTTCAATGGGTCTTTTTTGCTGTTTCTTTTGTTGGAATTATCATGATAAAAGGCTTCGATCCAAGGGTATCTCCGTATATGGCTTTACTGGGTGTTGGCGCAGCTTTCTTTTCTGGAATAGCGTATAACATGATCAGAAAGCTAAAAACTTCAGAGCATCCGTTGGTGATTATTTTTTATTTCCCATTGGTGACTTTACCCATTGTAGGTATTTATTCTGCCCTGAATTGGGTTCAACCCGAAGGTTACGAATGGGTTCTTCTAATTGCAATAGGCGTTTTAACACAGTTCGCTCAATATTTCATGACCAAATCTTACCAATCCGAAGACCTTTCGAAAGTGTCGAATATTAATTTTATCGGTGTAATATATGCCCTTGGTTTTGGCTATGTTCTCTTCAATGAAACCTTTAATTTGCTGACTTATTTAGGGATGACCTGTGTTATGCTCGGGGTTATACTCAACGTGATCTACAAGAATAAAAAAGAGAAAGCTTATGAAACTGTTTCACATTGATGCATTTACAGAGAAGGTCTTTGGTGGTAATCCGGCTGCTGTCTGTATAGTGGAAGATGAAATTGATTCTGAAAAGATGCAGTTGATCGCATCTGAAATGAATCTTTCAGAAACGGCATTCGTGAAGATTTATGATAATCATTGCAATATACGCTGGTTTACGCCAGCAGCAGAAGTACCCCTTTGCGGACATGCGACTTTGGCCTCGTCTTTTGTTCTTTTTTCTGAAGGATACTGGCCAAAGGATAAGGATTTAGAATTTGATTCATTAAGTGGTCCTCTTTATGTGAGTTTGAACGGGGAGTGGCTCACTTTAAATTTCCCAAGCCAATTCCCTCATCAATTGAGCAATGATAAGGTAAGTGAATTCAGTACACTTTTCAATGTAGATCTTGTAGAGGTATTGGAAGTCCCCAATGAATTGATGTTTGTTTTTGCCGATGACGAATCGTTGAGAAAGTTTAATCCAGATTCGACAAAAGTAGCCGAGTTAGCAGCGAATGGTTTGATCACAACAGCATGGTCTGATGAAGAGGGTGTCGATTTCATTTCACGCTATTTTGCACCTAATTTGGGTATCAAAGAAGATCCAGTTACAGGCTTTATGCATACAATTTTAACTCCATACTGGTCTACTAAAAAGCAACGCAAACAATTCACAGCCTTTCAGGCCTCAAAAAGAGGGGGGAGACTTGAATTGGCCCTAGTTGATGACCGTGTATTAATATCCGGACATGCGGTTAAGGTTTTTGAAACAGAGATCAATATCTAATTCTGCTTTAAGATAAAGGCTGTGATTCCAGGAATGGTCAGGGTTCCGCTTCGCTCTTCCAATCCATTTTGGTTGACATTGGTGCCGTCTGATATTAACGTCCAATTTCCTTCAGGAAGTGAAATGGTTTTATTCAATTCACTACCGTTAAGCAGCACGAGGATGTTTTTCCATTGATCTCCATTCGCATGATCTTTGATCTGATAGACCACAAAATTATCACCCGGATAATCAAGAAATTCTAATTTCTGTTGAATCTCCTCGACATTATCCATTTTAAAAGCAGGGTGTGTTTTTCGCAATTCGATCAATGAGCGATAATAATTGAATACATCTTTGTGTTCATGCTTACGATCCCAATCGATCTGATTGATTTCATCAGATGAGTTGTAGGAGTTTTCGACCCCATCTTTCGTTCTCATGAATTCAGTTCCAGCATGTAGGAAAGGGATGCCTTGAGAGGTTAAAACAATGGTTTGAGCTAGCTTATGCATTTTTTTGATTTGAGCAGAGCTGGCTTCTGGCCTTGAAATATTCAGCTTATCAAAGAGCGTGTGATTATCATGACAAGAAACATAATTGATGCACTGAGCCGGTGAGTTGGCCCAAGGGGCATCTGAATAATTTACTGAGGCATAGTCAATTTGAGGATGTTGAGTAGAGCCAACAATTCCGAACTTAATACTCTCTACAAGGCCTGCTTTTTGACTTGCAAAACCACCTTCTTCATGAGTGAATACGCTACCCTTAATTCCATCTCTAATGTCATCACTAAATGCAGCTACCGCTTCCAATTTCGGTGTGTTGGCTTTTAGCGCTTGTTCTTCTTGAGGAAGGGGAGAGGCCCCTGCTGTCCAGCCTTCACCATAAACGAAAATCGTGGGATCGATCTCATGCAATGCCTGTGTCACAGCGTTCATTGTTTCAATATCATGGATACCCATCAAATCGAAACGGAACCCATCCATATGGTATTCTTTTGCCCAGTATTTCACTGATTCAACAATGTATTTTCTCATCATGGCACGTTCTGAGGCTGTTTCGTTTCCGCAGGCAGCAGCATCTGAGAAAGAACCATCAGGGTTTTTACGATAATAATAATCAGGCACCAACTGATTGAAATTAGAGTCTTCCGTTTGTCCGGTGTGATTATAAACCACATCGAGAATGACCCGAAGCCCATTTTCATGTAGTGTCTGAACCATTTCTTTGAATTCGGTAATTCTAGTAGCTCCGTTGTATGGATCACTAGAAAAACTACCCTCAGGTACATTATAATTCAGCGGATCGTAGCCCCAATTGTATTGAGGTTCGTCAAGACGTGTTTCGTCTATGCTGCGATGGTCGAATGTAGGAAGGAGGTGAATGTGCGTAACTCCGAGCGACTTGATATGGTCTAGCCCTGTTGATTCTCCAAAACTGTTCACTGTGCCTCTTTCGGTGACTCCTTTGTATTTCCCTTTATGTTCAATTCCAGAGTTAGGTGAAATGCTCAAGTCTCTGATCTGGGCTTCATAAATAATGATATCATTAAACCGTGCGAGAGGAGGTCTTTTGTCATTATCCCAATTGTTAGGATCGGTTGTGTCGAGATCTAAGATCATGGTGCGTTGACCATTTACACCAACAGCTGTCGCATAGAGATCTGGTTTTTCTTCTAGCCATTGACCATTTTGCATGACTTGATAAGTGTAGTAGTTTCCTGCTTGATCACCATCCAGTGTTAACTCCCAAACCCCATCTTTTGACCGCTTCATTTCATAGCTGTTGATCTTGTCAGCCGTATCTCCATTTGTATAAAGATGAAGCGTGACTTTTTCTGCTGCTGGAGACCATAGTTTTAAGGTGGAAGCTTGCTTTGTATAGGTCAACCCCAAATCATTTCCGTCATAGATAGGATAGTCGTCAACGGTTTCATAATTATTCGATTCGCAGCTACTCATAACAAGAATGCATAGAAATTGAATGATAAAAAGCTTAATGATTTGCGGTTGAGAGTTCTGCATCTTTTTTTCTTGTTTCTTTAACAAATAGCCATAAAACGGCTGAAATACCGAGCGTGATGGCACTTACGATAAATATCATATTTTTATCCGCCTGTCCATCTATGAACTTCCCTAGGCTGGAAGCTACCAATTGAGGAATCACAACCGACAAATTGAAAAGGCCCATGTAAAGGCCCATTTTGGCTTGATCTACACTTTCCGACATGATCGCAAATGGCAAACTGACTACCGCTGCCCAACCTATACCCACTACAGCCATGAGTATAAAGAGCATTTCTTGACTTTGCCCGAATAGAATGATCAACACATAACCAATGGCCATGGTCGCAATGCAAAGCATATGTGTTTTTACCCTTCCGATCTTTTTTGTAATAGGTTCTAGGACCAAGGCCGGAAGTAAAAAACCAACCGTATTGAGTATGGCGAACGAAATACCCGTAATAAATCCTATCTCATTGTTTTGTGCCTCTGTAATGGTTTCAATCGTAGCAAAACCCATGATGTTCTCCTTGATGTAGGAAAAAGTGTAAATGAACATGGTTTGAACACCAATCCAGGTGAACGCATGTGCTAGACAGATCTTTATGAACTGAACAAGGTCAGTTTCTTTCCGTGGTTTTTTAGCATCGACTTCATCCTGTTGATCCAATTCTTTAGGTTCCTTAACAAAGAGAATAGGGAGAACGGAAAACAAAAATACCAAAGCGGCACCCATGTAGATGAGTGTATAGTTGCTTATAAAAGCTCCAATAAGATAAGCCACCACACCAAAAAAACCTGAGATGGTCTGCATCCATGTATAGCCTTTTGTACGAACATCACCTTCAGGGGTAACGTCAGCGATCACTGAGCGCGTAGGGTTAAAGCTTATATTGATTGCCAAGTCTAAAGATAGCGCCACGGCAATCGCCACACCAATGACCTCTTCAAAGCCCAAAGCTTCACTGATTACGCCAATATTGGGTAATGCTAAGAGCATAACGGCAGCAATCGTACCCCCTATTAAAATGAAGGGCCTCCTTCGCCCACCCCAAAACCAGGCTTTATCGCTAACAATGCCAATGATCACTTGACCGAGGATTCCAGCAGCTGGACCTGCGACCCAAACCAAGCCGATCTCTTCCAGATTAAAACCAAATTTAGAATTGAGGATCCAACTTAATGCTGCGATCTGAACAGAAAGCGCAAAGCCCATTGCAGTTGCAGGAAGACTTAAAAGCACAAAAAATGGCTTGGTGTAGTTCTTTTGAATCTCTAACATAGATAAGGATGAAAAGTGTGTAGAAAGATACACTTTTCCCTATCAACTGGAAATGACAACGTTTGCAGAATGCTCTTACTATCTCACATTGAATGTGATATCTCCGATCTCATAGGTGTCGGCAAGAATGACGATTTTATGATCGCCTTTTTCAAATTCGGAACCTTTGTCGTATACGAATGAGAGTTCTTGTTTAGAATTATCGAATAAGATCTCTTGCATTGAGGTATAAAATTCTTCCTTACCATCGATTTGGTATGTGCCTGATCCTCTCGCGACATCAAAAATAATGTTTCCTGAAGGGTCTATTACTTGGATCATGATCTGGTGGCCAGCCACTGGTGCTACATCATTTTCAGCCAAATTGAATGTGACTTTGATTTTTTCTGCCTGTCTACTTCTGAAGTCTCCTTCACGTTCTCTTCCTCTTCTGTTGATATTGTACAGGGTGATGTTCTCTGCCCTTAACTTGGCAGCCAGCGCAATTTGACTCTGCAATTCTTGCTGTTTTTGCTCTGCTTGATTTAAGCTGGCTTTGAACTCATTTTGCTCTTCTTTTAACTCGTTGTTTTCACTAAGAAGTTTTGAGTTGAGGTCCTTCAATTGAACAATTTCCTCATCCTTAGCAATAAGCAGCTCTTCGTAACCTTGAACCTTATTATCTAGCCTGCGAATAAGGGCCTTGTTGGCTACACGAGTCCTTTGCAGTTGATCACGTTGGGCTGTGATAGAGTCCTTTAAAGAGATCAATGAGTCGATGTCGCCACCCAATTGTGAGATCTCTGTGATTCGGTCGTTCAATTGAATAGAAATACTATCAAGTTTGGTCGTCAGGGTTGTTCGAGTAGCATCATACTCCGCCTGCAGGGCCTGATTAGATTTATAATCCATATAGATCTTAAACCCTGAAGCCCCGATAACAATGATGATCGCTACGATCAATGCAATTCTGATCTGGTCTCTTTTATTCCTTTTCTCCTCAGTCATCTTCTTTTTACTCTAAAAAATCAACTATTAAACGACTCGCTTGTTAAATATTGGGCGAATTACTTAAACTTTTTCTAATTAATCAAAGAATAGCATTCACGGGTATGGTAGAATTGAACGAAGACTTTTGGACTAGTCGATATCTAAATCACCAAACAGGATGGGATATTGGAAATGTCTCTACTCCTCTGAAGGAATATATCGATCAGCTAGAGAATAAGGATCTAGATATTTTAATTCCAGGTGCTGGAAATGCCTATGAAGCAGAATACCTCTGGAAGAATGGTTTTAAGCACGTGGATGTAGTTGATATTTCTGAATATCCATTAGCGTCTTTAAAAGAACGGCTACCAGATTTTCCAAATCAGCAGTTGATACATAAGGATTTCTTTGCGCTTGATAAAAGCTATGATCTTATTTTTGAACAGACGTTTTTTTGTGCGTTATCTCCAAAAATGAGAACGGCATATCTCAAAAAGATGAACGAACTCTTAAATCCTAATGGCAAATTGGTCGGAGTGTTATTTAATATTCCACTTAATTCAGATCGACCACCCTTTGGGGGAAAGAAAGAACAATATGTTCCTATGTTTCAAGAATATCTTGAATTGAATACGATGGAAGCCTGCTATAACTCAATTGAACCAAGAATGCACAATGAACTCTGGTTCAATGCGAGTTCAAAAAGTTAGCAACCAGTTTTCCTTTGGTAATTCAGGATCCAAGAAAAGGAGTCCTCCTTCAAAAAGGTCAATTGTAAGACTATTCGCATCTTTCTGGATATAGATCCAAGCTTTTTGCATTTCCTTCGACCAATGAATGTCATCGAAAACAATTACCCCCTTGGAGCTCATTTTGGGTAATAACTGATGGTAATAAGAAATGGTGGGTTCGTATCGATGATTCGCATCAATATAGACCATGTCAATGGGCAGGCTTGTTTCGAGCGCTTTAGACAATGTTTCATCCAAATCTCCTGAAACTTGTTTGATATTCTTCCTTTTAAATTGACTGAAATGCCCACCGGATATCTCGCATAGAGTAGGGTCGCCTTCAAAAGTAGTTACTTGAGTAGCTTCATTTTCGGAAAGATAAAGTGTGTTTAGGCCAAGTGATGTTCCAAGTTCCCAAACATTTTCATATTTGAAATGACGGATCATCTGTTGAAGAAATAGCGAAAACTTGAGTGGAGTAGTGCTATGCTTTGCAACGGTAGCAATCTTCCTTTTATTAGACTTATTCACTCGAGATCCGGCCCCATAATCAATTAATTCGATAAGTGTTGAGTCCTTGCGGAGTTGCGCCCGAAGCTGCTCTATGTCTGGATTTGGGTCAAATCTAGGCTTGACCAATTCCTGATAGAAACTAAAAAGAAAAGGAGAATGCAAAGAGTGTTCATCGACCTGATGAAACCAATAGTTGATATAGGCCAAGATTTGGAACAAGACCTAATTTAGCATAAAAGGTACGATCATGTTGAATTCAGGGATGGTTACTTCAAACTGTTTCCCATCAACGATCTTTTCCATCAAGTAAGTGCCATACATTTTGCCGAAGCCAGATCGCAGGTTGCAACCTGATACGTATTGATGTTTTTCTCCTGGTTCCAATATTGGCTGTTGTCCTACCACACCTTCACCCTCAACCTCGCGAGCAGAGTTATTGGAGTCATGAATGTACCAGTGTCTGCGATGCAGTTTCACCGTGTAGTCTCCATGGTTTTCAATACTGATCTTATAAGTAAAGACAAAATGGTTCTGTCCCGGACTTGAATATTCCGGCTGGTAGTTTGTTTCTACACTGACTTTTACCCCTTCTGTTATCGCTGTAAAGACCATTACTATCAACTTCTGGAATTAAAGTTATAGATTAGTTCGAAAAATGAAAGGTATTCAAATCTGAAATTTTCATGACCGTTAAAATTGAGGAAAGTTGGGGTAAAGCCCTCGCTGAAGAATTTGAGAAGGATTACTTCAAGTCGCTCACTGAATTTGTTCGCCAAGAGTATCAATCACAAACTATCTACCCTAAAGGAAAGGATATTTTTAGGGCCTTTGATAAGTGTCCATTGGATAGGGTCAAGGTTGTCATTTTAGGGCAAGACCCTTATCATGGTCCTGGACAGGCTAATGGGCTTTGTTTTTCCGTTCAGGAAGGTATGCCTTTCCCACCTTCATTGGCCAATATATTTAAAGAGATAAAGAATGACTTGGGTAAAGACATCCCACCTCATGGTGCTTTAGACCATTGGGCTGAACAAGGTGTGTTATTGCTTAATGCCACTTTAACTGTTCGTGCCCATCAAGCGGGTTCTCATCAAAAAAAGGGCTGGGAAGAGTTTACGGATGCTGTGATCAAGGCTGTAGCACAAAAGAAAAAGGAAGTTGTTTATATGCTGTGGGGTAACTTTGCACAAAAGAAGGCAGCGATCGTTGATGAAAATGAAAATTTAGTTCTTAGATCAGTTCATCCTTCACCATTGAGTGCTCATCGAGGCTTTTTTGGTTCAGCACACTTTAGTCAGGCAAATGATTATTTAAAGAAGAAGGGAAGGGCAGCGATTGATTGGTGATCAAACGCTATCTAGAAAATCATCCATAGTCTTTACACCATTTTGATCTTTAAGCCATGAGGCTACTGCTATTGCACCTTTGGCAAAACCTTCACGAGAGTGCGCGGTGTGTTTGATCTCGATACTGTCAACAGGCGAATCATAATTGATGATGTGCGTGCCCGGTGTAGGATCTACTCTTTCCGATAGAATCTCGAGTTCCTCTTTCTGAGAGGACGTTTCATTGACCCACTTACTTTTTTCTTGATTATTGTTAATGATGCCTTCTGCAAGCGTAATGGCGGTACCACTTGGTGCATCGAGTTTCTGAGTATGATGGATTTCCTTTGTGGAAATTTTATAGCCCTGCCCATTCATAAGTTGCGCAAGCTTTTCATTCAACTTGAAAAAAATATTGACACCAATACTGAAATTTGAAGCATAGAGATAAGTCCCATCATTTGCCTGGCAATAAGCGTCTACTTCTTCCTTTTGACCTAACCATCCCGTTGTGCCTACAGCTACCGGAATCTTTCGATCAATACACCATTTGATGTTTTCAACCGCAGCTTCAGGTTGTGAAAAGTCAATGGCTACGTCTACTGAGTTTCTATCGAATTGCTCAAGTTCTTGTCGATTGTCAATATTAATCTTACCAACAATCACATAGCCTTGACCTGATGCCAATTTATCAATGAGTTGCCCCATTTTACCATATCCTAAAAGCAGTATGTTCATTTTCCGATCGGTAAGGTGATTCCAAAGCCCACATAAGGTGTGCCATTGTTAATCACTCCAAATTTTGGCTTAATATTCAAAGCCAATTCTTCATTTACATTAAACCCTTTTAAATGTGCGTCAATTGTGGCTTCTAAAACCTGCAGTCCATATAAACCTAATGTGCTTAGAAATACCAAATCTCTATTTTTTCTCCATACATCTGCATTTCTCTGATAGAATCGTAAGGCGTTCTCATCTTGCTCAGCAGGCGGTTTGGCCAATTCTTGAGCAGCTAAGTCTTCGAAGAACTTGAACTGTTCTTGATTGAAGTCAATGTAATAGATTAACGCACCAAAACCCGCATAGAGGATGGGTACTTTCCACCAACTATCATTATAGATTTGACCCCAACCAGGAATAATGGCTGAACGCCTCGTGGCTACTTTAGGATCGTAAATTTTTCTCGGCCCTTGTTTTTCAATATCAATTACCTCACCATCAATAACACCTCTACTCGTTTTTAGGGTGTCCTGAGCTATGAGTTGACTAGTTGTCAACGCCACTAGGAGTATGATAATTGAAAGGCGCATTATAAGTTTATGATCTCGAGTATTCTATTCAAATCTTCAGTCGATACGAATGGAATCTTGATCTCGCCTCTGAACTGGCCGTCAGCTTTTAAACCAACTCTGGTGCCAAAATGAGAGGAGAGTTTTTGCTGCACTTGCTGCACTTCATAGCTTTTGTGCGCTGTGCTTTTTTTCTTTTCCGGTTTCGGATCGTCCGAGGCCTTAGACATCAAATCGCGTACCAACTGTTCTACTTTACGAACAGATAGCTCTTCATTAACAGCTTTTTTATAAATGTGAAGCTGTTTGTCTACGTCATCTACATTAATGATCGCGCGCGCATGCCCCATAGAGATCTTTTTGTCTCTGATACCCGCCTGAATGTCAGGAGGGAGTCTGAGTAGCCTTAGGTAATTATTAACAGTGGTTCTGTTCTTGCCTACACGATCGCCCAGTTGTTCTTGTTTAAGGTTACACTCTTCAATAAGACGTTGATAACTCAAGGCAATTTCAATTGCATCAAGATTCTCGCGCTGAATGTTCTCGATCAATGCCATTTCCAGCATTTGCTGGTCATCAGCAGTTCTGATATATGCTGGAATCGACTTTAGCTTTGCGAGTTTAGACGCCTGAAAACGTCTTTCACCCGAGATCAACTGATACTCTTTGTCTCCAAGTTTACGAACGGTTATCGGTTGAATGATCCCCTGAACTTTGATAGATTCTGAGAGCTCCTCTAAGGCTTGTCTGTCGAAGTGAATTCTAGGTTGAAAGGGGTTTACCTGAATCTGATCGAGAGGTATATCATTCATTGAGCCCGTAGAATTTCTTGTCAATGAGTCTTTACCTTCTTTTGGTGAAGAGTCCTCCAAAAGTGCTCCTAACCCTCTTCCCATTGCTTTTTTCTTTGGAGATGCCATATTCTTATTTCTTATGCTACTACTTTTTCACCGATCTCTTTAGCCAAGTTGAGATATGCTATAGCACCTCTACTTTCTGCATCGTGTATTATTGCTGGTACACCAAAACTCGGAGACTCACTTAACCTAACGTTTCTTGGTATAATGGTATTGAACACCATGCTTTTAAAATGCATTTGAACTTCTTCAACCACTTGATTTGAAAGCCTTAATCTTACATCATACATGGTCAGTAAGATACCCTCGATCTCGAGGTCTGAATTCAAACGTTTTTGAATGATCGTGATGGTATTTAATAGTTTACCTAATCCTTCTAAAGCGAAGTACTCACATTGTACAGGTATGATCACTGAATTTGAGGCAGTTAAAGCATTGATCGTAATCAAACCAAGGGACGGTGCACAATCGATCAAGACGAAATCATAATCATCCTTCACAAGGTGAAGCACCTCTCGCATCTTTTCTTCACGTTTGTTCAGACTGACCATCTCTACTTCTGCACCAACTAAGTCGATATGAGAGGGGACTAAATGAAGAAACTCCATTTCTGTTTTGAGAATACATTCGTGAATGGTGTGTTTGCCCACCATACACTCATAGATACTCTCATTGATCTCTCGTGGGTTATGGCCAAGACCAGAGGTCGTGTTGGCTTGGGGGTCTGCATCAACTACTAGCGTTTTGTATTCTAAGGCAGCCAAACTTGCCGCCAAATTCATGGCCGTTGTCGTTTTACCAACCCCACCTTTTTGATTTGCTATCGCAATTATTTTTCCCATTAGTTAGCTTGAAAAAGAGTCTTCAATATTAGGTAAAGTATGTTTTACGTGCTCTAGCGACTCTTTCTTGGTATTTTCTTGTTGGTCTACAATTCACTTTATTATTTAATCAAAATGAATGAACTACTTTTTGAAAGCGAGTTTAGCTATAGCAAGTGATACAAAGATATAAGAATAGCCCGAAGAATAATCAACACAGAATTCCACATTCTTGTGACTTATGCACATGGGCTTGGGCTAAATATCTGAACGACTGATTATTGTCTGTTAGCACAAAAAAAGGAGGTAAAAACCTCCTTCAATTTATTTCTTTTTTTTCTGTCCTTGCTTTTGCTTCTGGGCTTCTTGACTGGCCTTCATGGCATCTTCAAGACGCTGTTGGAACTTCGACTTTTTCTTGTTGACATTCTTCTTTTTGTTCTCCATCAAGGTGGCTCTGATCTTTTCATCGTCCACGAATTTACGGATCAAAGATTGTTGACTGAAGGTCACAACGTTCGATACGAAGTAATAGAAACTCAAGCCTGATGAATAGCTATTCAAAATAAACATGAACATCACTGGCATTATATACCCGATGTTCTTCATCGGCCCTTGAACAGTACTTACCTGATTGTTAGACCAAGTATATACTATTGTAGAAACGGTCATCAGCAAAGTAAAACCACTCACGTGAGAACCATAGAATGGAATGGTAAATGGTAGATTGATCAAAACATCATAAGTCGAAAGGTCAGTTGCCCAAAGAAAGCTCTCTTGTCTCAATTCTATAGAATTTGGGAAGAAGAAGAACATCGCAAAGAGGATAGGCATCTGCAGGACCATTGGCAAGCAACCTTGAATAGGGTTTGCACCAAACTGTCGATAAAGCGCCATTTGCTCTTGTTGCATCTTTTGTGCGTCATCTCCATACTTTTCTTTGAGCTCATCCAATTCAGGTTTTAACACCTTCATTTTGGCCATAGATAGGTAAGACTTTCTCGTCAATGGGAAGAGTGCCATTTTCACGAGCAACACAATGATCATAATGATCACACCGTAGTTAGCGATCTTGCCTTCCAAAAAGGCAAACAATTCTACGAGTACGTATTTGTTGAACCAGCTCACAAGGGCATAACCCATGTATACATTCTCCTCATAGTCGAAGCCGACTTTTTTGAGCGTTTTGTATTGTTTAGGGCCATAGAAATAGGTGAAATTTGCTCCATTGTAAAGGTCCGCCAAAGGAACTGTTAATTCCATCAAACCTGATTTTACAATTGTGGTGTCACCTACAGGAACGGCTGTACTCAAAGCAGAAGTTCTAAATCCATTCTCGGCAATAATTCCAGCATTAAAGAATTTTTGATTGAAACTGGCCCATTTTACAGCTTCACCAATGGTCTCAGATTGTGGGTCAGTAGAAGTAGCTGTCAGCTCTTCAAAGTCTTCCGCAAGGGTTAAATAGGTGAGTGTGGTCTTATTTCTGGCATCATCAAGATTGCTCTCAAATCTGCTCATGTTTTTCGCCCACTTAATATTTGCAACATCTCCAAGAAGACTATTGGTCATCCCGTTGATCTTCGCATTGAAGCCTATTTGGTAAGAATCGCCAGTGAATGAGTATGTATAAACCACGCTACCACCATCGGCAGCTGTTGATTTAAGGTTGATCGTTAGCGTTTGTTCTCCAGAAACCGTTTGGTTTCGTTGCACACCTTCGAAATATAAATCGCTTGTGTTAATGTTTCCTTTAACCGATTGAAGCATCCAATCTTGCTGATTGTTATCCGCTGAAGTGAGTAGAAGGGGCCCTCCGTCATAAGACTTGTAGTTCTTAAGTTCAACTTGCTCGATCTTGCCACCCTTTGTGTTGAAAGTGTACTTGGCCAAATCAGTTTCAATAGTGAACTGATTTTCCTCTCCCTGCATCATTGGAGCAAACACACCAAACTGACTGTCAAGGTCAATATCGCTGGGTTCCTGGGTATCTCGTATCGCAGATTCTTGCGGTTCTATTACAGGTGTTCCAATATTGGCTGTATTACTTTCGACAGCGGTTGAATCGTTTAGGGGAACCAACTCTTCCGTAGGCGCTTTATACAATATTGAATATACAATCAAAATGCCTGCGATCAGCACTAGGCCTATTGCTTGATTTTTATCCATCTTTTCTCAATTAATCTCTCTGTGCTCTAACTACCGCACCGATGAAGCTCACAAATAACGGGTGAGGATTCATTACGGTACTTTTCAACTCTGGGTGGAACTGTGTTCCGACAAAATAAGGATGATCTGGTATTTCAACGATCTCTACCAAACCAGATTTAGGGTTTAAGCCAACCGCTTTCATACCAGCTTGCTCAAATTGTTCTAGGTATTTATTATTAAATTCATAACGATGGCGATGACGCTCTTTGATCTTCTGTTTGCCATATGTATGAACAGCATGTGAGCCTTTTGATAGCTTACATTCGTATTCACCCAACCTCATGGTGCCACCATAATCTGTAATGCTCTTTTGATCTTCCATCAAATCGATCACAGGATATTCTGTTTCTGCATTTATCTCTGTCGAGGCAGCTGTTTCTAATCCTACCACATTTCTGGCAAATTCAACGACTGCGCATTGCATGCCTAAGCAAATTCCAAAAAATGGAATGTTATTTTCTCTAACAAATTTGATTGCTTCGATCTTTCCTTCAATGCCTCTTTCTCCAAACCCTGGTGCTACCAAGACACCATCTAGGTCCTTTAAGATTCTTTGAACGGATTTTTCATTGATCGTTTCTGAAGAAATCCAGCGAACGTTCACTTTGCACTCTAAATGCGCACCAGCATGGATGAACGCCTCAGCAATTGACTTATAAGCATCTGGTAATTCTACATATTTACCCACGAGCCCAACGGTGACCTCATTTGTAGGGTTTTTCAGTCGCCCCAAGAACTCTCTCCAATCATCGATCTTTGGTTGGTCTTTATGAGGTAGTCTTAATTTCGTAAGTGCGCGCTCATCTAATTTCTCTTTTCTCATTAAGAGCGGCACATCATAGATCGTCTCAGCATCGAGTGCTTCAATAACTGAGTTGAGCTGAACGTTGCAGAACAACGCTAATTTCTTTCTAATATCATTTGGTAAAGAGTGCTCACTTCGGCAAACTAAAATGTCTGGCTGAATACCGGCCTCCAGCAACTGCTTTACAGAATGCTGAGTAGGCTTGGTTTTAAGTTCTTTGGCTGCTTTTAAGTAAGGAATGAGCGTTAAATGGATGACCAAGGCATTGTTTTCACCAACTTCTAATTTAGCTTGTCTAACAGCCTCAATAAAAGGTAATGATTCAATATCACCTACGCAGCCACCGATCTCCGTGATCACGATGTCATAATCTCCTGTTTCACCTAGTTTGTAAACGTTTTGCTTGATCTCATCGGTGA
This sequence comes from Roseivirga sp., assembly GCA_965659985.1. GTDB lineage: Bacteria > Bacteroidota > Bacteroidia > Cytophagales > Cyclobacteriaceae > Roseivirga. The sequence continues at coordinate 55,742 of CBFHYE010000147.1, forward strand.
TGTGCGGAATAACTTGGACCGTTTTACCCAAATAATCACCACGTCTTTCCTTCGTGATGACGGTGTTATAGATACGTCCGGTGGTGATGTTGTTTGCCTGTGAAGTTCTAATATTTAAGAAGCGTTCATAGTGTCCGAGATCAAGGTCTGTTTCTGCACCATCATCCGTTACGTAGCATTCGCCATGTTCGTATGGGTTGAGGGTTCCAGGGTCAATATTGATGTAAGGATCAAACTTTTGAATCGTCACACGATAACCTCGCGCTTGAAGCAAATTCCCTAAAGAAGCCGCGATGATTCCTTTTCCTAATGAAGACGTTACGCCACCCGTAACAAAGATGTATTTTGCAGAAGCCATAAGTATTAAAGCCTTTTCAACTTATGGGATACAAAGGTAAGATATTTTACATCATTCGTTGGTAGTCTAGTAGAAAGTTTAAGCACTACCTTCGGAAGGGCTTTGGTCAGCGTATGAATTACTGCTAAATTTGCCTGCTGTTTAAGAAAACATTGCATGAATCTATCTGATCGGATTACTGATCCCATATTTAAAATTGTTGCTGGAGCAGGGAAAAAACTTGGCTTTGAGACTTACGTGGTAGGCGGATACGTTAGGGACCTTTTGATCAAAAGAGACTCGAAAGACATAGATTTTGTTTGTGTTGGAAGTGGTGTTGCGCTTGCGGAAGAAGTTCATAAAGCATTGGGAGGCAAATTTCCACTGAACGTTTTTAAAAATTTCGGCACAGCAATGATCAAACAAGGCGACCTTGAATTGGAATTCGTAGGTGCTAGAAAAGAATCCTATAATAGAGATTCGAGAAAACCCATCGTAGAAGATGGTAGCCTTGAAGACGATCAGAACAGGAGAGATTTTACGATCAATGCTTTAGCCATCAGTTTAAATGATGATAGCTATGGCCAACTAGTAGATCCTTTTAATGGCGTTGAAGATCTTAAAAGCAAGTTGATTCGCACACCGCTCGAGCCAAAAGTGACATTTTCTGACGATCCCTTGCGCATGATGAGGGCTGTGCGTTTTGCCTCACAGTTAAATTTTGATATTGACGGTGATACCTTTTTGGCGATTCAAGACATGAAGGACCGTATCAAGATCGTGTCTAAAGAGCGTATTGTTGTTGAGCTCAACAAGATCATTCTCTCGAAGAAGCCATCATATGGTTTTAAGTTACTTTATCATTGCGGCTTGCTTCAAGAGTTTTTTCCTGAAATGGCTGCCCTACAAGGAGTAGATACCAAGGACGATAAATCGCATAAAGATAATTTCTATCACACCTTACAGGTACTTGATAATGTTGCTGAGCGATCTGATGACCTTTGGCTCAGGTGGGCCGCTATAATGCATGATATTGCCAAACCTGCCACCAAGCGTTTCAATAAGAAAGTGGGCTGGACTTTTCATGGACATGAAGATAAAGGTGCTCGCATGACTCCAGCCATCTTTAGAAGGCTCAAGCTACCGATGGGTAAGGAAATGAAATTCGTTCAAAAGCTTGTAAGGCTTCATTTAAGACCTATTCCTTTGGTTAGGGACGAGATCACTGATTCTGCGATAAGAAGATTGCTTTTCGATGCAGGAAACGATGTAGAGAGTCTGATGTTGTTGTGTCGCGCTGATGTTACCTCAAAGAATAATAGTAAAGTGAAGCGCTTCTTAAAGAACTTCGATATTGTCGAAAGAAAGATGCGTGAAGTAGAGGAAAAAGATAAAATTCGTAACTTTCAGCCCGTTATTACAGGTGAAATGGTAATGACAACATTTGGCCTAAAACCTGATAGGGTAGTTGGAGAGATCAAAGAGGCGCTGAAAGAGGCGGTCCTGGAAGGGGAAATAAAAAATGAATTTGAAGAGGCCTATTCCTTCATGTTGACATTAGGGAAAGAGAGAGGCTTGAAGATTGTAAAACCACTGAATTAATTATTAGAATCGATAAAATGAAAAGGATCAAACTTTTTGGTGTTGTAGTTGCGCTTATGTTTTCAACGCAACTGAACAGTTTAGCTCAGGATAGCACTTACCTATCGAATGAGTATGCAAAAGCCCTAGCGACTTATCAGAGGGCTCAGCGTTATAATGACGCATTACTGTCAAAACAGGCGCTCGTAGAAATGAGTGTTTTAAGTCCTCGTGATACATCTGTGTTGAGAAGTTTGGCTGAGCTGTATTACAACAATAGACAATTCATTTCAAGTGCGATCGTAGCACAAGATATCAATGCGATCTATCCCACCAGTATTGTTGGTTTAGAGATTCAGGCGCTCAGTTTTGAAAACTTGAGATTGTATGATAAGGCAGTTGAAAATTATGAGAAGCTTTGGCTCCAAACAGAGGATAAATATGTGCTATTCCAGATCGCTTACCTGCAGTATTCCATTGATCGGTTTGAAGAATCGAAGAACAACTTGGCCATATTGATTTCCAAAACCACAGATGAGGACATGGTCCAGTTAAACAAAAGTGATGGCAATGTACAGGACGTCAAAATGATGGCTGCTATTGAAAATGTTAAAGGACTGATCGCTGTAGCTCAAGGA
>CBFHYE010000148.1:0-5048 GCA_965659985.1 Roseivirga sp.
AATGGACGAGCACTTTCGATCAACTGAACTTGAAAACAACTTGCCTGTGATCCTTGCCTTGATTGGCATTTGGTATGGCAATTTCTTCGGAAGCGAATCAGAGGCTATTCTGCCCTATGATCAATATCTACATCGATTTGCGGCTTATTTCCAGCAAGGGAATATGGAAAGCAATGGTAAATATGTCGCTCGGAATGGCGAGAAGGTAAACTATCAAACAGGCCCTATTGTATGGGGTGAACCCGGTACTAATGGGCAACATGCTTTTTACCAACTGATTCATCAAGGCACAAAATTGATTCCATGCGACTTTTTAGCGCCCGCTAATAGTCATAACCCAGTTGGGGATCATCATCCGAAGCTTTTATCAAACTTCTTTGCCCAAACTGAGGCCTTAATGAACGGCAAAACACTTGAAGAAGTGATGGCTGAGCTGAAAGCAGCCGGAAAGTCCCAAGAAGAAATAGATCAACTCGCTGCTTTTAAAGTATTTGAAGGCAATAGACCTACAAATAGCATATTATTCAAGAAACTCAGTCCAGAAGTACTGGGCAGCTTGATCGCCCTTTATGAACACAAGATTTATGTACAAGGCGTGATCTGGAATATCTTTAGTTTTGACCAATGGGGTGTAGAATTGGGCAAAGTATTGGCAAAGAAGATCTTGCCAGAGCTTACAAATTTAGACGAAGTGAGCTCGCATGACGCCTCCACCAATGGCTTGATCAACACCTATAAACAAATGAGAAATTAATGGCAAAACCATTTCTATATCCACTTCGATTCGACACCATCTTCAAAGAAAAGATCTGGGGAGGTAATAAGATCAAAACGATCTTAGGCAAAGACTTCTCTCCATTAAAAAACTGTGGAGAAACCTGGGAGATCTCAGGTGTACCTGGCAACTTGAGTAAGGTGGCGGAGGGTCCGTTAAAAGGTCGCACCCTACCCGATATCATTGAAGAGTTCAAAGGTGAGCTCGTTGGTAATAAGGTTTACGAACAATATGGCAACGACTTCCCTCTTCTGGTTAAATTCATCGATGCCGCGCAAGACCTATCCATTCAGGTTCATCCTGATGATAAACTAGCCAAAGCAAGACATAACTCTTTGGGCAAATCGGAGATGTGGTATGTTTTCCAAGCTGATGAGGGTGCTAAACTGATTTCTGGTTTCAATCGAGACACTAATAAACAGGAGTACGTTGAATACCTCGAAAAAGGCAAACTCACTGAGCTATTGAATGAAGAAGATGTAGAAGATGGCGACTGCTTCTATCTACCTGCTGGACGAGTACACACTATAGGTGCGGGACTTCTACTGGCGGAAATACAGCAGTCCTCTGACGTCACTTATCGCATATATGATTTCGATCGTACAGATGACCAAGGCAATAAAAGAGAATTACATACCGAAGAGGCGCTCGATGCCATTGACTTCAAACACTATTCTCAGTACAAAACACCATACCAAAAAGGCTTGAATGAAGCCGTTCCTTTGGTGAAATCACAGTACTTTCAGACCAACCTTTTAGAGTACACAACTGGCATTATTAGAGAGCATTATCGCAAAGATTCTTTTGTGATTTATACTTGCTTCCAAGGTGAAGCTGAAATCACAACTTTGGGGCAAACAACAAAAATTTCTATGGGAAATGCAGTTTTAGTGCCAGCAAATTCACCAGATATTCATATTCGGACAAATTCCGGCTTTAAAATGTTGGAAACTTTTATGGCTTAGTCTACATTTAACGTATGGCTGGAAAGAAGAATATGAAAAGCTTCGAGGCCACGTTCTTAAATATGAAAGACGACAGCGTGGCCAAGAAAGAGTTTCTAGCACGAAATCATACTTCCGCCCTTCGCAAAGCAAATCGACAGATAACGAAATATGTTCGTGTGTTGAATGTGGAGCAAATTGGAGATGGGCCAAAGTAAGTCTAATTTAGCGTGTAGATTAGGCAGTGTTAGAGCATGAATTTTCATAAGAATAAGTCAGTTCAGGTAATCGATCTTGGCGAAGACGATTATCAGCGTGTGTGGAATTATCAAGAGGAAGTTTTCAAAAAAACGGTTGATCTCAAGATCTCGAACCGCAAGACCGAAGACCCTAATGATCAATCTATAACCGAGAACTATCTCATTCTCTGTGAACATCCTCATGTCTATACTCTTGGAAAAAGTGGAGCTTTAGAGAACCTACTCTTGGATGAGGAAGGATTGCGGAAGCATTCTGCCCAATTCTATAAGATCAACCGCGGTGGTGATATCACATATCATGGCCCTGGTCAATTGGTAGTTTACCCTATTCTCGATCTTGAAAATTTCTTTACTGACATTCATCTCTACCTTCGAAATCTCGAAGAGGCGATCATTTTAACATTAGCAGAATACGGCATCAGCGCTGGGAGAATTAAGGGTTTGACCGGAGTTTGGATAGATTTTGAAGAAGGGGCCAAAGATCCAAGAAAGATCTGCGCTATGGGGGTAAAAAGTAGCCGTTGGGTGACGATGCATGGCCTTGCCCTCAATGTAAACACAGACCTAAGCTATTTCGATCACATAGTACCCTGCGGTATCGATGACAAAGCCGTTACATCGATGAACAAGGAACTGGGAAAGACCGTAGAAATTGAAGAAGTGAAGAAAAAATTGGTTAAACACATCGCTTCCGTTTTTGAAATGGATCTACAAACATGAAGTTTAAACGGTCTTTCGTATTCATTGTCCCTATCCTCCTCCTATTTGGTTTAGTTTGGATCGAACTCCCCTCGGATCGTTCAATTATTCAAATTCCTTCACATGAAAAGCACAAAGGAGTTTGTTGGGTAGGTGGCCGACAAATGGTAGAGTTCGAGGAACTTCAGCGCATTGCTGACTTAGGAGTGAATTGGATCTCACAAACTCCTTTCGGCTGGCAGAGAGGGCACGACAGCCCGAACATAGGCAACCAGATCGGAAGAGAAGATGGCTGGTGGGGCGAGCGTGATGAAGGCTTGCGAGAAACTACCCGTATGGCCAAAAAACTTGGCATCAAAACGATTCTCAAACCTCACATCTGGTTACGAGACGAAGAAGGCAAATGGCGCGGAGAGATTTCTATGAAATCTGAAGAAGACTGGCAAATGTGGTTCAAAAACTACGAGGTCTTCATTATGCACTATGCCCAATTGGCTGAAGAAGAAGACATAGAAATGCTTTGCATAGGCACTGAACTTCATCGCACCTGTACAGAAAGAGAAATGGATTGGCGAGCACTCATTAAAAAAATTCGGTCTGTCTATTCTGGTCAGCTTACCTATGCGGCCAACTTTGCTGATGAATACGAAGAAGTGGCCTTTTGGGATGAATTGGATATGATCGGAATTCAAGGCTATTTCCCTATCACCCAAAACGAAAACCCAACCTTGGATGAGGTTAAAAAGGGATGGGAGGCCCATATTGAAAAACTCAAAACCTTTTCTGATCGATTTGAAAAACCAATTCTCTTTACAGAGATCGGTTATAAGAGCACAAAAGACGCGGGCATTAGCCCTTGGGAGTGGCCACAGCGTTTGCCTATGAAACAACGGGCAGAATTATTTAGTGAAGAAACACAAGCCACCCTTTATGATGGCATGTTCGCTAGCCTATTCGAACAAGACTTTATCGCGGGATTTCATCTATGGAAATGGTTTCCTTACTATGAAGATCGTATGGCAGGATTTAAAGCGCGGAATCCAGAGACAGACTATATCGATATCGATTTTACCCCTCAAGGAAAAGCTGCTGAAACCATTATGAAAAAATGGTATTCTGATATTCAATAAGCTATTTTTACATCATGAAAAAGGACATTGAGATGCCCAAAGTGGCAGGCGTCAAAGTTTGTATTGCCAAGAGCCAAAACGAAAAAGGAGAAAGCCTTTGGGACGTCTATCTGATCAACAACAACCTGATCGAGCTAGAGAATGTCATGGTGGTTTCAAAGGGATATGAATCTCAAAAAAAAGATGCCCGCAAGACTTCAACACTGAGGCACATGATCGAAAAGATCGAAGGACAATCCGTGGCCAAGGTAGAATCGATCACCCCAGAAGTTTTTTCCCTCTACAATGAGTTTTGGGTCAGCTACTATATCCTCAATGAGTTATTCGACAAAAAATTCATCATTGCACCTTTCAATGAATTTCAATTAAAAGAAATCCAAGAGCTCGACCTTCAAGGCCGATTGGCCGAATAATTAAGATTTCCTTAAATTAAGGAATGCACAATACACACTTAGATCAACTTCTGTTTCTGGATATTGAGACCGTTGCTGAACATCACACTTTCGAAGAACTCTCAGAGCGTAAACAAAAACTTTGGACAAAAAAGGCTGCTTTTCTCAAGGCACCAGAAGAACACACTGCCGCTGAGCGCTATGGGCAAGCCGGTATTTATGCTGAATTCGGTAAGATCGTATGCATAGCCGTAGGCTATTTTCATTTTCAAAATGATGAAGCAGAACTTCGGGTAAAGGCCATTGCTAATGATGATGAACAACAGCTATTGACCGATTTTAGCTCACTTATCGAACAACACTTCAATTCTCCCAATACAGTGCTTTGCGCTCACAATGGCAAGGAATTTGACTTCCCCTATATCGCCCGAAGATTATTGGTTAATGAAATCCCATTACCTATACCCTTTCAATTGAGTGGAAAGAAACCATGGGAAGTGAAGCATCAAGACACGATGGAATTATGGAAATTCGGAGACTTTAAGAATTTCACTTCGCTCGACCTTTTGGCAGAACTCTTTCAAGTGGAAAGCAGTAAATCAGACATTGACGGCAGCATGGTGAATCGGGTGTACTACGAAGAAAATGGCCTTGACCGCATTACAGAATATTGCAAAAGAGATGTGGCTGTACTTGCTCAGATCTACCTCAAATTGACTCAAGAAGAAACCATTGATCAATTAAATATTAAGCTGCTGTAAATAATTCAAGCCCAGAACTGTTCTTCACCCAAATCTTCCTAATTTTAGCTATATCCAATCATTGAATGGGCAGAAAACGTAAGCAGA
>CBFHYE010000149.1:0-26833 GCA_965659985.1 Roseivirga sp.
TATTAACCTAGTTTCTTATAACGAATACGTTTAGGTTCAGTATCGCCCATTCTTTTCTTACGATTCTCCTCGTATTCCGTAAATGAACCTTCGAACCAGTAGACCTGTGAATCCCCTTCAAAGGCCAGAATGTGTGTACATACTCTATCCAAGAACCATCTATCGTGAGAAATGATCACTGCGCATCCACCAAAGTTTTCTAAGCCTTCTTCTAAGGCCCGCAATGTATTCACATCAAGGTCATTAGTCGGTTCATCGAGCAGGAGTAAATTAGCCCCTTGCTTTAGTGTAAGCGCCAAATGCACTCTGTTTCGCATTCCACCAGATAATTCACTGATCTTTTTGTTCTGATCGCTTCCGCCAAAATTAAAGCGGCTCACATAAGCCCGACTATTGATTTCTTTACCTCCCAGTTGAATCAGCTCATTGCCTTCAGAGATCACCTCCCAAACCGTTTTATTCGGGTCTAATTGTGTATGCTCTTGGTCCACATATGCGATGTCTACTGTCGATCCCACATCAAATGTACCTGCATCAGGCTTTTCTCGACCAGTGATCAAATTGAAAAGCGTTGTTTTTCCAGCACCATTGGGTCCAATGATACCGACTATGCCTCCTTGAGGAAGAGAAAAGTTGAGATCTTCATAAAGTAATTTATCACCGAATGCTTTTTTAACTCCCTCGGCTTCGATCACTTTTGTTCCTAGTCGCTCTCCTGGTGGAATGTAAAGCTCTAATTTCTCTTCTTTTTCACGTGCTTCTTGGCCTACGAGTTTATCGTAAGCAGAGATTCTCGCCTTAGATTTGGCTTGTCTTCCTTTTGGAGACATACGAACCCATTCCAACTCTCTTTGTAAGGTCTTCTGCCTTTTCGATTCTGTTTTCTCTTCGTCAGAAAGGCGTTTTTGTTTTTGATCTAGCCATGAAGAATAGTTTCCCTCCCAAGGTATACCTTCTCCACGATCAAGTTCAAGAATCCAGCCCGCTACATTATCTAAGAAGTAACGGTCGTGAGTCACAGCGATCACAGTTCCTTTATATTGCTTCAAATGCTGTTCTAACCAATTTACAGACTCCGCATCAAGGTGGTTTGTAGGCTCATCTAATAAAAGAACATCTGGCTCTTGAATTAGCAAACGACAGAGCGCAACACGTCTTTTTTCTCCACCAGAAAGGTTTGCAACATTCGCATCACCAGGAGGTGTTCTTAACGCATCCATGGCACGCTCTAAACGCGAGTCAAGTTCCCAAGCATTCATCTGGTCGAGTTGCTCTTGTACTTTGCCTTGCTCTTCAATCAATTTGTTCATCCCATCAGGATCATCCATGATGTCGGGATCAGCAAATTTCAAGTTGATCTCTTCAAATTTATTGAGTGCCGCAACAACATCTGCCGCACCTTCTTGTACAATTTCTTTTACCGTTTTTTTCGGATCTAGCTCGGGGCTTTGCTCTAACATACCAACCGTATAGCCAGGAGAGAAAACGACTTCTCCTTGATATTCTTTGTCCATACCCGCGATAATTCGGAGAAGACTTGATTTACCAGCACCGTTCAAACCAAGGACACCGATCTTGGCACCATAAAAGAAGGAGAGGTAGATGTTTTTAAGGACTTGTTTTTGTGGAGGGTAGATCTTATTGACCCCTGCCATTGAGAAAATGATCTTATTGTCGCTCATAAAAGGCTTAATTTGAGTTCAAATATGGAAAAAATATCAACTGGATGCTGCTGAATCAATGAAATAACTAATTTCGGGCTCAAATCAGATTTCAGAAACTGTGGGAAAGACAGCATTTGGCTTTGTTGAAGAGGGTAAAGTAATCAGGAAAGGATTCGGTGAATTCGAAGATCGCGTGATTGGAGAGGTGAATTCTACGGCAGAAGAGGCGTTCGCTTATTTTGAAGAAAGGTTTTCAAAACTTGAGGATGAAGTAAATACGATTGCTCAAAAGATTGAGGAAAATGCTAACAAGGGTTCTTTCTTAACTAAAGTGGAGTTTTTGAAAGATTCGTTAAAGGATGTAGATGCCTTGGGTGACTTCAGTAGCCTAGAAGAAAAACTCAATGGAATGTTGAAAGACCTCAATACTTACATAGAGCAGAATCGCCATAAGAACCTCCAGATCAAAACCGCCTTACTCGAGCAGTTAAAGCCAGTTGCAGAAAGCCATGAGTGGAAAACGGCATCGGCACAAGTAAAAGAGATTCAGCAAAAGTGGATCAAAACTGGAGCCGTAGCTAGCGATCAAAAAGAAAAGATAGAAGGTGAGTTCAAGTTGCTCATAGATGAGTTTTATAAAAGACGGGATGAGTTCTATGCCGACATCAATAAAATGATGGAAGAGCGAGAAATAGACTATAAGACATTCATAGAAGCATCAAAGTCTCTTTTAGAAATTAAAGATCTTCAAAAGCTGAGAGAAGCTATTCATAAACACCAAGAAGAGTGGAAAACTTTGGGTAAGATCAAGCCAAAGAGCCACAGTTATTTTTGGGCACAGTTTCAGGAGGTAATCAAAAAAGCCTTAGCTGAGGCAAGAAAGAAAGCCAAGAAGGTAAGTGGAGGCAATTCAAAAGAACAGCTTGAAAAGCTTAAGACATTTTCTCAAAAGATTGAAGAGGCAAATAAGGAGTTATCCTCAAAGATAGATCTCGATCAAACAAGATCGGAGTGGAGGTTGCTACAAAAAATAAAACATAAGGATGCGGGTGAGATCAAGCAAAGCATTCGTTTTAATCTAGAGATGCTTGCTGAAAAGTCTTTCATCAATAGTCTGGTAGAAAAGAAAAAAGGAGATCAAAAAGACCTTAGGTTCAAGCAGAAGATTTGTAGAGACCTGTTGGAAAGAGATAGAAGAGAGTTGATCACTTTTGAAGAAAACATGGGTAAATTCAATTTGGCCGGAGGTTTGGATAACATGCTAACCAAAAAATTGAAACAGCAAGAGCAAAAAGTAGAGATCAAAAAGGCGATTCTCAAACAAATTAAAGAAAAAGCAGGATAGTCAAGAAGGTAAAGCCCCTTGAAACAGTCTATTGGGGGATTAAAAATAAATGAGATTATCTTTTTGAAAATTAACGATTTATTATATTCTTTTGCACGCTAAATAAGGAATAGAAAATGTATTGGACGTTAGAATTAGCATCATACCTAGAAGACGCACCATGGCCAGCAACAAAAGATGAGTTGATCGACTTTTCGATCAGGTCTGGAGCCCCTTTAGAAGTGGTTGAGAATCTTCAGGAGCTTGAAGATGATGGACAGCCTTATGAAAATATTGAAGAGATTTGGCCGGATTATCCGACCAAAGAGGACTTCTTCTTCAATGAAGACGAATATTAGAAAACAAACCCTGACCGAAACGTCAGGGTTTTTTGTTGACCGCTAGTATAATCTTGAATGAACTGATTCAAGTTCAGACTGATTTTAAATTCAGGAATGCCTATATTTCATTATCGTCCTTACTGAAACAAGGATGCAAGTGAATGCTAAATATTATTCTCAATGAATTTAAACCTAAAGGCAAAGCAGGAGAGAACCTTTGATGCGATCGTTGTTGGATCAGGAATCAGTGGTGGATGGGCTGCTAAAGAACTTAGCGAGAATGGATTGAATACTTTGGTATTGGAAAGAGGTCGCAAGATCGAGCATATCAAAGATTATCATACCGCTACTATGGACACTTGGGATCTTCCAAACAGAGGTAGAACGCCTAAAGATGTCATTGAAAAAGACTACCCAAAACAGAACAGGACGGGCTATACCACGGCAGAAGCGCATCGTCATTTCTTCGTAAAAGATAGCGAGCATCCTTACCAGGAAGACACACGTTTCGACTGGATGCGGGGTTATCATTTAGGTGGTCGTTCGATCACCTGGGGACGTCAAAGCTACAGATTGAGCGATATTGATTTTGAGGCTAATCTTAAAGAAGGTATTGCGGTAGACTGGCCCGTGAGATACAAGGATATTAGGAAATGGTATGATAAAGTTGAAAAGTTCATTGGCGTAAGTGGAGAGAATAGGGGCTTTAAACAGTTGCCTGATGGTCATTTCTTACCTCCTATGGACATGAACTGCGTTGAAAAAGACTTTAGAAAAGCGGTGGAGTCTAAATGGAACAACCGCTGGGTAACCATCGGCAGAACAGCCCACTTAACAGATACCTTAGCCAGTGCTGATCCTAATCATCCCAATCAAGGTGGTCGTGTTAAGTGTTTAATGCGAAACCGATGTATGCGTGGATGTCCTTATGGTGGTTATTTTTCAAGTCTTTCTTCGACATTGCCGGCAGGTGTCGCAACAGGTAACTTAACGATACAAACCGATGCGGTTGTTCATGAAGTGATGTATGACGATAGCACAGGGAAGGCAACGGGTGTAAGAGTAATCGATCAAAACACCAAAGAATCAACAGAGTATTACGCGAAAGTGATATTCTTATGTGCTTCAGCAATAGCCTCAGCCAGTATATTAATGCAATCAAAGTCAGCGCGATTCCCTAATGGTATGGGTAATGACAGTGGTGAGTTGGGTCATAACATTATGGATCATCATTTGGGAGTTGGTGCATACGCCCAGGTTGATGGTTATGAAGATAAATACTATAAAGGCAGAAGAGCCAATGGCGTCTATGTGCCAAGATTCAGAAACCTAGGTGGTAGCTCCAATATGGATAACTTCGTGAGAGGTTATGGATATCAAGGTGGCGCTAGCCGTCAAGGATGGGGCAGAAACTTAGGATTGGAAGAACGTGTTGGTCCTCTGGCGAAGGAAGCGGCTATGGAGCCAGGGTCTTGGTCGATGAGTATTGGTGGTTTCGGTGAAGTCTTGCCTCAGCATAAGAATTATATGTATCTCGATTATGATAACCCTGATCAATGGGGGCTTCCGCAGGTAAGATTCGATGCAGGTAATTTTCATGACAATGAATACGAAATGCGTAAGGATATGGCATCAGCAGGTGCTGAAATGCTCGAAGCTGCAGGCTTTAAGAATGTAGGTACTTACGACAATGGCCCACATATGGGTTTAGGTATTCACGAAATGGGTACTGCTCGAATGGGACATGATCCAAAGACTTCTGTCTTAAATAAGTGGAACCAAGTGCATGCAGTGAAGAATGTATTCGTAACCGATGGTGCATTTATGACCTCTGCAGCTTGTCACAACCCTTCTTTGGGTTATATGGCATTCTCAGCGAGGGCAGCCAATTATGCAGCAGATCAATTGAAAAAAGGAAATATTTAAGAAATGGAAAGAAGAGAAGCACTTAGAAATATTGGATTTGGCTCAGCAGCCATTTTTGGTTCAAGTGTGCTATTTGGCGCACTTCAGGGATGCTCATCTGTTCCTGATATCAATTGGGTTCCGATCTATTTCTCAGCTGAGGAAGCAGCACAACTTGAGAAGATCTGCGAGGGCATTTGCCCTAAGACGGATACGCCTGGTGCATTAGATGCTGGAGTTCCATCTCATTTAGATAAGGCGATGTCAGCAACGGCAAATGAAGCTGAAACCAAGTTGATGAAGCAAGGATTGAGCGTTTTCGCTGAAAATTTTGATAAGAATCAAGAAGTTGGTCTTTACGAGGCAACTACTGAACAAATGACTTCAGTGATCAATGGCTATTTCAAAAAGTATGAGGAAGATCCTTCTACTTTGAGGTCTTTGAGAGAAGCGATGAGGGAAGAGAATCCTGCTTTGACACCAGAACTTCAAGAAGCACTTTTTGTAACACAGGTAGTTGATTCTACATTCTGGAGTTACTTTACTTCTGAATTGGTGGGAGAAACCGTTATGAGGTACGATCCAGTGCCGGGCGTTTATGAAGGATGTATTCCATACGAGGCTGGGCAACGCGCTTGGTCGAGTTTGTGATCATTATAAATCGAACGAACCCTGACGGAAACGTCAGGGTTTTTTTATATCACACCATTTTTCATGGCCCATTTCAAAAGGGCAACTGTGTTTTTCAATTCAAGCTTTAGTAGAATATTCGAACGGTGACTTTCCACAGTATGCGGACTGATATGAAGGCTTTCGGCAATTTCGTTCGTGGTTTTTTCTATTGAGTTCGAGCTATAGGGGAGTACGACCAACCACTCTTAATTTCCTTGAAAGAAATGTGCTTGATTTCCTATCTCTTTACATCATAAGATAAGCAAAACTTGATTGAGCTGGAATACGAAAAACTGTTGTTGACCTCAAAATAACACACTTCATGCGCATCATTTATTGCTTTACAAAGCCAAAGTGAGGTTTGGCAAAGTTCATATCAAAAGAAGGTGATCAATGACGTATTATTAATTGACTTCAAACTAAATTATTATGGGAACACTGACAAAAGCCGACTTTACAGACAGAGAGTACGAGACCATGGGTTTATTAGCCGATGGAGCAAGTGCCAAGAACATTGCCAACAGACTCTTTTTATCGATCAATACTGTCACAACACATCGAAAGAATATTTTGAGTAAATCTCAAGCGCCCAATACAACGGCATTATTAGTTTATTGCGTAAGAAGAGGTTGGTTATAAAACATTAACCATGATTTGGATAATCCTTTTTTATCTAATTAATAAGAAACGTACACAATCTAAATAAGAATAGATCAAATGTGTCTGTATAAAAAAAGCCACCCATCAGGGTGGCTTTTGCATTTTGCTAAATCAATTTTATAATTCTCTAATCCAAATATTTCTGAACCTCACAGGGTTGCTGTGGTCTTGTAAAATAATACTTCCGTCTCCATGCGCTGGGTTTTTAGGGAAACCAATATATTCTGTAGTTCCGAGTAGCCTCTGATGGTTTTGAATAACCACGCCATTATGGATCACGGTTACATAGCCATCGGTTACTTTTATGCCATCTTCATTGAATGCTGGCGCATGGAATATGATATCATATACATTCCATTCTCCTGGTGCGACTGTCGCATTGGCCAAAGGAATGGATTGTTTGTATAACGAACCTGCTTGTCCATTTGAGTAGGTTCTAGATACATAGCTATCTAATACTTGAACTTCATATCGCTCTTGTAAGAAGACGCCAGAATTGCCCCTACCCTGACCTTCACCTACGATCTCAGTCGGTGCACTCCATTCAATATGCAATTGAACATCGCCAAACTTTCTATTGGTCATGATGTCACCGGCACCGGCAACCACTTCCATATAGCCGTTTTCAATCTTCCATTTAGCAGCAGAACCGTCTTTTCTGGATTTCCATTCATTCAAATGGGTACCATCAAATAAAACAATAGCATCTGAAGGAGCTGTCCCGTTTTTTCCCGGTGTCACCTTTTTGGGCACAGGATCCCAGACTTCGGTGGCTTTCGGGTCAGTAATTTGACCAAATAGACTTGCTCCCAAAAAGAGCATGGCAAAAGTTAATAGCTGTTTTTTCATGACTTATCTATTCCTAAAAGTTTTTTAAATTCTTCATCGCTAATGCCAGCATCAGCAAAATCGTCAAAGTTCTTCTGGGTGGCTTCAATAATGAAATCACTAATGTATTGTGCGCCTTCTCTAGCGCCTTGCTCAGGTGATTTAATACAACATTCCCATTCTAAAACGGCCCAGCCGTCATATCCATATTGAGTCATTTTCGAGAAAATGCCTTGAAAGTCAACTTGTCCATCACCAATGGAACGGAATCGTCCCGGCCGATCTGCCCAGTCCTGGTAACCTCCATAAACACCGGACTTCCCATTAGGATTAAATTCTGCATCTTTTACATGGAACATACCGAAAAACTCATGGTAATGGTCTATATAAGCGAGGTAATCTAGTTGTTGAAGAATAAAATGGGAGGGGTCATAAAGGAGCTTCACACGTTTATGTTTCCCTGTAGCTTCATAGAACATTTCAAAAGATGTTCCATCGTGGAGGTCTTCTCCTGCATGTACTTCATAGCAAAGATCTACCCCATGTTCATCAAAATGGTTCAGTAATGGTGTCCATCGATCAGCTAGCTCCTTAAAGCCTTTTTCGATCAAACCAGCTGGTCGTTGTGGCCAATTATAAAAATAGGGCCAGACGAGCGCTCCAGAAAATGTTGCATGCACATCGATACCGAGATTTCTAGAAGCAGCAGCTGCTTTTTTGACTTGATCAATTGCCCAGACATTTCTTTGCTTTGCATTCATCCCTTTTGGCGCAAAGCCTTTAAAGAGCTCTTCATAGGCAGGATGAACTGCCACCAATTGTCCTTGCAAATGAGTAGAGAGTTCACTTACCTCCAAACCGTATTCTGCAAGAGTTCCTTTTAATTCATCGCAATAGGTTTTGCTTTCAGCTGCTTTGTCGAGGTCAATGAGGCGACTATCCCAGGTAGGAATCTGCACGGCTTTATATCCCAATTCACTGGCCCATTTTGCAATGTTTGGCAGGTTGTTGAAAGGTGCAGTGTCGTCTGCAAATTGTGCCAAGAATATTGCTGGTCCTTTTATCGTTTTCATACTAGTCTACTATTTCTGTCCACACATTTCCATTTTTTGCTGAAGCCAATACTGCTTCAATAAACTTCATTCCTCTAACACCATCACGAATGTTGGGGAAAGCGCCTTCAAGATACTTCTCGCCACGAATCGCTTTTGCCGTACCTAAATAAATATTACCCATAGAATCGAAGATTCCTTCAGGATGTCCTGGCGCCATTTTTGTACTAATTGTTGCCAATTCTCCATTGTAGGTATGCCCAGGTTTCAATACTTGAAGTGGCTTGTCTTCTTGCAAGTAGTAAAGGTAGTTGGGGTTTTCTTGTTCCCATTTTAATGAACCCTTTTTTCCATAGACTGCCACTGTGAAGTTATTCTCTTCAGCTGTTGCTATTTGGCTGGCTCGTACCAATCCTTTAGCACCATTATCAAATTTACACATAGCGGTGCCATCAACATCAAGTGGGTTGTCTTCATAGAGTGTGTCTACATCAGACAATACCTGAAGCGTCTTTAAGCCTGTTGTGTATTCGATCATATTGAAGGCATGCACACCAATATCTCCCATGCAACAACTTTGTCCAGCTTTTGCAGGGTCTAGCCTCCAAACTGTTTTACGTTTTTCCTTGTCGTGAATTACCGGATTTATCCAACCTTGATAATATTGAGCATCTACCTTTTGTACATTTCCGATCACGCCTTCAGCGATCATGGTCTTCATTTGACGCACCATAGGATAGCCCGTGTATGTATGGGTAAGGGCGAAAACTACATTGTGTTTTTTCACCAACTCTTCCAATTCGATTGCTTCAGCGGCTGTATTGGTCAGTGGTTTTTCACAAATCACATGAAACCCATTGGTGATCAACTGTTTGGCCATTGGGTAGTGCAGGAAGTTCGGTGTAACCACAACGACTACTTCGATGCGTTTATCTGCTGGGAGAGCAGATTCTTTAGCTATGAATTCATCGATGTCTGCGTAAGTTCTTGATGGATCAAGTTCGAGTTTATTGGCAAATTCTAGTGCTCTATCATGGTCTGTGTCAAAGGCACCGCCAACTAGTGTGTATTCTTCACCTGTGTAGGATGCGATTCGGTGTACAATTCCGATAAAGGAGCTTAAGCCTCCACCGATCATTCCCATTCTAATCTTTCTGTGTGACATATATTTAGTCGTTCTTATATTCTACTTTTTCATTTTTAAAAGCCACTGCAAAGAGTAGGAATACTACTACTGAGAAGCCCGCAGGTATTAACCAGATGTTTGTCCATGTGTGAGTTCCGTCTGCATTGGTGTACATTTCTGAGATTTGACCTGCCGCCCAATAACCGATGAGCATACCCACACCATAAGTCGCTAAAGTGATCAGGCCTTGAGCAGAACTTTTGAATTTCTCTCCTGCTTTAGAGTCGGTATAGATCTGACCAGATACGAAGAAGAAATCGTAACAGATTCCGTGTAGGGCAATCCCCACAAGCAGCATCCAAACGCCCTCATCCGCATTGCCAAATGCAAAAAGTGCATAGCGTAAAGCCCAAGCGAGCATACCGAAAAGTAGCGTCTTTTTGATTCCGTATTTTGTTAAGAAAACTGGTAAAAGCAACATGAAAAACACTTCTGAGATCTGACCGATTGTCATTTTACCGGTGGCATTAGCAACTCCAATTTCTGTTAAGAAAGGGTTTGCGTTTTGGTAGTAAAAAGCTAGTGGAATACAAATCAATACAGAGGAGAAAAAGAAAACAGCAAAGTTTCTATCTGTAATCAATTTCAAGGCATCAAGGCCAAGGATCTCTTTGATTCCAAGTTTTTCGTTTTTATCAACTACTGGTGGTGTTTTAGGCAGCGTGAAGCTGAAAAGCCCCAATAATGCTGAAGCACCAGCAGACAGGAAGAAGGTGTTTTTTAACATGCCATCACTGATCGCTTCTTGAGAATCCCAAGATAAACCACTGATCAATAAACCAGCAATGATCCAGCCTACCGTTCCCCAAACTCTGATCTTTGAGAAGTCTTTTGAAGGATCTTTCATCGTTCTAAAGGCCACTGAATTCACTAGGGCCAAGGTTGGCATATAAAGGATCATATAGCCTAAGACATATGGGTAAAAGACGGCAAAATCAGTGGTATTGGCCATCAGATACATCAATCCAGCGCCAATCAGGTGTAGTACACCTAAAATACGTTCCGCATTAAAATAACGGTCTGCAATGAGCCCTATGATAAAAGGTGCAATGATCGCTCCCCAAGACTGCGTTGAGAATGCTTGGGCAATTTGGCCATCCGAGGCGTTGATGTTATTTCCTAAAAAGGTACCTAGGGTGACAAACCAACCACTCCAGATGAAAAACTGCAAGAACATCATCACACTGAGTTTCACGGTGATGCCTGTATTATTAGTGCTCATATTTTATTTTTTAGTCTAAGCTTATTTAAGGTTACTTGTCTAATGACCTGATCAATACTTTTCTGAACTGAATTGGGTGACTTTCGCTTTGTAGAGCGAAGTACCCGCCATTAACAGGTTCATTTTCTTTCATTACTCCTTCTTGAAGGTTATTAGCCATGTCACCACCCATGATGGGGTTTTGGTACTGAATGAGGGTATCGCCATCTATGACATGGGCAATTCTACCATCTGCTCTGGCAACAATATCCATAGTGATCCATTCCTCTCCATCATAGGTAGGCGCATCAGCGTTAACACAATGTTGCGTGATCAACTCGCCATTCATGTAGACGTGCATGCCTGGTGTACACAAATTACCCGTTGGGCGCGGGCCTTCTCCCAAGCCACCTAAGAATTGTGCTTCAAGGGAAATTGGAAAGTCTTGCTGTTCGCCCATAGATTCTGGGGATTGGGCATGGAACATCACGCCACTATTTTTTGTGGCCCATCTTTGCCCTCCGGTTGCCTGTGGTCCAATAAAGCGGTATTCAACCCTTAGTACATAATTGCTGAATGGCTCTTCATAGAAAAGGTGACCAAAGCGGTTAGAGAACCTCTCGTAGTTCTCATAACTAACGGTAAGCAAGCCATCTTCCACTCTGAAAGTTTCACCATAGTTTTCACCGGTAGGATATCCTGTGATCTTAGGAACCCAACCTGTAAGGTCTTTGCCATTAAATAAGCTGCGCCATTCAGAAGAATCATCTTTGGCTTTGCAGCCATAAAGGGTAATACATATGAGAAGTATAGCGGTAAGGTTGGAAAATAGTCGTTTCATGCTCGAAAATGGAGCAATAAGTTAGACAAAATCTCAAGGAATTCAAGTGGCTTTTACGCCTCTAAATAGGTTTCTGCAACAAGGAGATCTTCTGGGGTGGTGATCTTGATATTTTTATAATCTCCATCAATCAGGTGAATTTCCTCTCCATGGGCTTCCAAGACTGAGGCATCATCTGTGAAATTTGTATGATTTGCTGAGTTGAAAGCTTTTTTAATCAATTGAAGCTGAAATGTTTGTGGAGTCTGGATCAGCCTAAAGCGTGAGCGATCTTTTGCTGTGTTTCCATCTTTTGATAGTTCTCTGATCGAGTCCTTTAGTGGTAAAGAAACAATCGCATTACCATGTTTGGAAGCTTCTTCAAACGAAGAAAGTATGATGTCTTTTGTGATAATTGGTCGAACGCCATCATGAATCGCCACAAGACCATTTTCTACTTCAATACTATCAAGGCCGTTTTTTACAGAATGGAACCGGCTTTCTCCTCCGCTTACGATCTCGTGCGGAATGAAGAGGGCATTCTTTTGACAGAGTTCTTTCCAAAATGGAATCTGCTTTTCCGGCAACACCAATATGATTTGAATATCATCGAAGTGAAAGGCCTGAAGGGTGTGCATCAGAGTCGGTTTGCCGTTTAATGGCATGAACTGCTTTGGCAATTGGCTCCTCATTCTTGTGCCACTACCTCCCGCAACAATGATGACATACTTTTGCATGCCTAAAAATAGGAAAGGCAGCTTTGGAAACGAATCAATTAACCCATTATGTGATATCCACCATCTACATGACGGATTTCTCCAGTAATTCTACTGCCGGGTCTAAACAAATGCGCGATTTCATAAGCAAGGTCTTCCGGACGAGCATTCCCAAGTGGACTGAGTTTGTCAGAGGTTTCAATGTCTTTGTCCGTTAAGGTGGCATTTCCAGCTTTGCTACCTAAGAAAGGGGAGAATCTGATGGCATTCACTCTTGTGCCATTCATTTTCCCCATTTCATCAGCCAATTCGATCGTAATTCTTTCGAGCGCAGCCTTGGCAATACTGATGTTTCTATAGGGGTGAAAAGTTACTTTTTCAGCAGCGATGTAGCTCAAAGAACAAATAGAAGAGGCCGGAGCCAAAAGATCATATTTGATCAGGTAGTGCGTAAGTCTTACCAGTGAATAAGCGGAAACATCCATGGTGTCACAGAACTCACTTCGCGTTACTTCAAGCAAGGGTTTTACTTTCTTTTCTCTAATGGTTTTATCCATAGCAATGGCATGGAGCAAGCCATTGAGTTTGATTCCGGCGGACTTTAAATCCTGAGCAAAAGCTTCTATGCTTTCATCCAGCGTAACATCTAATTTGTAACAAGGCGTTTCCGGTAATGCAGATTTTACGGCATTTTCGAATTCACTATAGCTTTTGTTCAAAAAGGCTTTGGCACGATCTGATAGGTTGCCATGGAATTGGGTTTCACCAAGTCCAGTGCATACGACCGTTCCGCCTTGCGCAATAATTTCTTTTGCAGTATACATGGCCAACGACTGATCGTCAGCAATTCCAGTGATCAAATAACAATTGTTCTTCAGCATATTACCATTGATATAAAGCGGTTCCCCAAGTCCAGCCAGCTCCTACGGCAGCAAAGAGTACAAGGTCTCCTTCCTTGATCTCACCAGCTTTCACAGTTTCGTCCAATACAATCGGGATGGTTCCCCCAGAAGTATTGGCATATCTATCCATATTTGTCTTTACCTTCTCAAAGGGCAGGTCTACTCGTCTTGCGATCTCCTTTAGAATTCTGATGCTTGGTTGGTGAGGTAATAAAAACTTCACTTCGTCTATTGTGCGATCGTTCTTTTTCAGTATCGCATCAATTGATTTGGGTACGACATCGATTGCCGTGCTATAAACCGCAGGCCCATTCATTTGAAAATAGTGCTCACCATTGGCGGTGCTCTCCTTGGAAGCAGGCTTTTCAGAGCCACCAGCAGGAATAGTAAAATGCTCTTTACCAGTGCCGTCAGTATGAAGCAAGAAATCAATAAAGCCTTTTGGTTCTTCTGTTGCAGCGATGACCATAGCACCGGCACCATCTCCAAAGAACACCGAATCCCTGCGCTTCCAATCGGTAATGGTTGAAAAAGTATCAGCTCCTATCACCAATACGTGCTTGTACATACCTGACCTTACGTACTGAACCGCTGTACTTGTTGCAAACAAAGCTCCCGAACAAACGGCAGAGATATCAAAGGCCACAGCATTAAAGGCGCCCATTTTCTCTTGTACAAAGCAGGCACAGGAAGGCGCCTGTCGATCTGCCGTTGCCGTTGCCAGAATGATCAACTCAACATCATCCATCGAAATACCAGCGGCTTCTACAGCACGTTTACCAGCTTCAGCAGCTAAATCGCTTGTGGTTTCACCTTGAGATATCCTTCTTTCTCGGATACCAAGGTTTTTAAAGATCCACTCGTCATTTGATCCTACGGATTCAAAAAAGTCATTCTTTACCACATTGTCTGGAGCATAGGATCCAGTTCCTTTTATATACGCATTCACCATTTGAGCAAATTATATCTTTGTAAATACCGCGAATGATTTATTTATATTCTATGAAGAACAGGATAATCAATACAATCGTTTGCATAGCAAAGGGTGGACCAAATAAAAAAGCCTTTCTCTCTTGAGAAAGGCTTTTTTTTGATATCGTTTGTTCCTTTAAATGATCAACATGGCGTCTCCGTAACTGAAGAAGCGATAACCTTCTTTGATAGCTTCCTGATAAGCTTTCATGACATTGTCATATCCACCAAATGCAGCGGCCTGCATGAGCAATGTAGACTCAGGTAAATGGAAATTGGTGATCAAGGAAGAACAGATCTTAAATTCATAAGGAGGGAAGATAAATTTGTCAGTCCATGCTTCATTGGCTTTTAATCTGCCACTAGCAGAAACTGAAGATTCCAAAGCTCTCATAGAAGTGGTCCCCACAGAGATCACACGCTTTTTCTCGTCCAAGGCTCGGTTGACAAAGTCAGCAGTTTCTTGTCCAATGAGGTAATGCTCTGAATCCATTTTATGTTTGGTTAGGTCTTCAACATCCACATTTCTAAAGGTACCTAAACCAATATGAAGAGTGATAGGCGTTACGTCAACACCAAGAATTTCTAATCTCTTCAATACCTGCATGGTAAAGTGAAGACCTGCAACTGGAGCGGCAACCGCACCAACATTTTTTGCATAGATGGTCTGGAAACGCTCTCTATCTTCAGGTTCTGTATCTCTTGGAATAGTTCTTGGCAGTGGGGTTTCTCCCAACTGATCCACAGTTTTATAGAATTCTTCGTCAGTTCCGTCAAAAAGGAATCTAATTGTTCTCCCTCTTGAAGTGGTGTTATCAATCACTTCAGCCACCAACTCACCTTCTCCAAAGTAAAGCTTGTTTCCAACTCTGATCTTTCTCGCTGGGTCTACAAGTACATCCCATAAATGCATTTCAGGGTTGAGCTCCCTCAATAAGAAGACTTCAATTTGAGCACCAGTTTTTTCTTTCTGGCCATAAAGCCTTGCGGGAAAAACTTTAGTGTCATTATTGACCATGACATCGCCTTCTTCGAAATAGTCGACAACGTCTTTGAAAACTTTGTGCTCGATCTCCCCAGTTTCGCGATGTAAGACTAAAAGTCTTGATTCATCACGGGTATCAGATGGGTACTTGGCAATTCGGTCTTCAGGGAGGTCAAATTTGAATGCAGATAATTTCATAAATGTTTATTCTTCTAGCCTTAGCTTTTAAATAGCTGGCAAAGATAGCATATAAATGCAAAAGCTTCATACTTATTCAAAGCCTAATTCCGCAAGGCGGATATATACTGTTTTTATTTGCTGCCATTCAGCACACTCAAAGTCCATTCAAGGGTGGAATGCATTTTTTTAACCAAAACCCATTGGGCAGCGTTTACATTTTTTGATTCTTTACGTTCCAATAGAAGGTCGACTTATCAACTCTAGGCAATGAGGTTAGGAATATTTTTGAAATTAATGGGTGAAAGCATTCGCTTTGCCATTCAGGTGCTTACCACCAATCTCTTACGTACTACACTATCCCTGTTAGGGGTTACTATTGGTATTATGCTGATCATCAGTGTGTTTACGATGGTTGATTCCCTAGAAAAGAATATTAAGGAAAGCTTAGATTTCTTAGGTTCTAATGTGGTAACTGTGGATAAATTTCCTTTTGAATTTGATGATCCAAATTTCCCGTGGTGGAAGTACTTTAGAAGACCCAATAATAGCTATGCCGAGTATGAATTTCTATCTGCCAATCTAAAGAGTGCATCAGCAATAACCATAGTAGGACGTGCCAATACTACGGTAAAGTACAAGAATAGCAGTTTAAATTCTACTGATCTTTGGGGAATGACCTACCAATACAAAGATGTATACGAAGTAGATATAGAGATAGGGCGCTATTTTACACAACAAGAAATTGATGGAGGTCGCTCTGTTGCCATTATTGGCAATGAGGTCGCTGAATCCCTTTTTCCAAACCAATCGGCAGTAGGGCAAGACATTAAAGTAAAAGGTAATAAGCTTCGCGTAATCGGAGTAATGAAAAAAGAGGGGGAGAGTTTCATTGGCACACCAAGTAATGATGAGCGTGTTTACATTCCCTACAAGATGTTTACCAAGATGTATTACATCGGTAGAAGGTTTGGTATCAATCCATCTTTAGCTGTTAAGGGTACAGAAGATGATATTGGACTTATTGAGCTTCAATACGAAATGGAGGGCTTATTAAGAAAGTCGCGGGGCTTACGTCCTAAGGAGAGTTCTAATTTTGCTTTGAATAGACCAGAAGCTATTGCAGATGCATTGGGTGGTATTTTTGATGTGCTGGGTACCGCAGGTTGGGTAATTGGAGGCTTTGCTATTCTCGTTGGAGGTTTTGGGATCATGAACATCATGTTCGTCTCCGTCCAGGAAAGAACTAAACTGATTGGTATCCAGAAGTCATTAGGGGCAAAGAATTACTTTATTCTCTTTCAATTCTTATTTGAGTCAATTTTCCTGTGTCTGATCGGAGGGGTCTTTGGGGTCATCATTGTGTTTCTGCTGACGCTGATTCCATTTGGCACGCTTGAGGTTGCTTTGAGTGCTAAAAACATCACACTGGCGGTCGTCGTATCCTCTGTGATCGGTGTGGTTTCGGGAATCATCCCTTCCGCAAAAGCCGCAAGGCTCGATCCGGTTGAAGCGATGAGGGCAGGTTAAGAAAGAACATAAAAAAAGCCTTCGACAGAAGGCTTTTTTTATGAGTTCTCGTTTGTTTATTCTTCTGAAGATTCTTCCAACTCTCCATTCACAAAGGCTTTGATCTTCATTTCGATTTCTTCAGCCAATTCTGGATTGTCCTCAATCAAGCTTTTAACCGAATCTCTTCCTTGACCAAGCTTCTCTCCATTATAGGAGAACCAAGAACCTGCTTTTTTAACGATTTCATATTCTACGCCAAGGTCTAAGATCTCACCAGACTTGGAAATACCTCGCCCGTACATAATATCAAACTCAACTACTTTGAAAGGCGGTGCTACTTTGTTTTTCACCACTTTCACTCGGGTCCTGTTACCGAGTATGTTGTCCGCCGATTCTTTGATTTGACCTATTCTTCTGATGTCCAATCTTACAGAAGCATAGAATTTTAGGGCATTACCACCAGTTGTTGTTTCAGGATTCCCGAACATGACCCCGATCTTTTCTCTCAACTGGTTGATGAAAATACAGGTACAGCCAGTTTTGTTAATCGCTCCAGTCAACTTTCTGAGTGCTTGTGACATCAACCTTGCTTGGAGCCCCATTTTGCTATCTCCCATTTCGCCTTCGAGCTCGCCTCTAGGCACCAAAGCAGCTACGGAGTCAATCACAATGATGTCGATAGCTCCTGAACGGATCAGGTGCTCAGCGATCTCGAGTGCTTGTTCTCCATTATCAGGTTGCGAGATCAAAAGATTCTCTGTATCGATACCAAGTTTTTCAGCATATACCTTGTCAAAAGCATGCTCAGCATCGATGAAAGCAGCAAGTCCACCTTTTTTCTGTGCCTCTGCAATGCAATGCATGGTTAAAGTAGTTTTACCAGAAGATTCTGGCCCATAGATCTCAACTACGCGACCTCTTGGTACACCACCAATGCCGAGCGCGATGTCTAGTCCTAAAGAACCTGTTGAGATGGAGGGTAAGTCGACAACTTTATCATCACTTAGCTTCATCACGGCACCTTTACCATAGGCTTTTTCTAATTTGTCGATGGTTAATTGCAGTGCTTTTAATTTTTCCGAATTGTCACTCATATATTTGGGAGTTTTGAATAGAAAATAGAGTGTGAAGATAGTCGAAAGCAAGGCAATTCTCAAAATGGAATTTTTCATAAATTGACCGCAATGAAGCTCAAAAAGATTCTACAGCGTCTGCTGGCTTTAGCAGCCCTTATGGTCCTTGTTTTTTGTTTTGTCTATCGCGATCTTGTTTCCTACGGTTGGATGCAGCTTCAAGGCCAATTGGAAGTGATTAGAGAAGCGATGCCGCTAGAGGAGTTTGTGGAGTTCGACTCAACGACAGCTGAGGAAAAAGAAAAGATCAAAATCATTCTCGAGGCAAAGGATTTTGCATTTAATGAATTAGGAATTAATTATTCGGAAAACTATTCCACCATTTTCGATCAGAAAGGTAAGCCTTCGATGTATGTGGTTACTGCATGTGAGCCTTTTACATTCCAACCTCGGCTGTGGTCTTTTCCGTTTTTCGGTAGCTTTCCTTATAAGGGTTTTTTTGTGCGAGAAAAAGCTGTTGAGGAATTGCAACGCGTTCGCGATGAAGAAAAGCTAGATGTAGGCCTAAGAACCGCAGGAGGATGGTCAACCTTGGGCTGGTTTAAGGATCCGGTGCTTTCAAATATGCTGAATCGAAGTGAGGGCGATCTAGCTTCATTGATCATCCATGAATTGACACACGGCACCTTATTCGTTAAAGATTCAGTGACTTTTAACGAAAACCTGGCCAACTTCATTGGTGACAAAGGAGCTGAGCTGTTTCTCTCAAAAAAATATGGATCTAATTCGAAGGAATTAGCCGACTATATTGCACAAAGAGTAGATGAGCAGCTCTTTAGAGACTACATGCTTCGAGCAGCAAGAAGTCTGGATTCGCTTTATGGTTCTTTTCAAGAAGAAACTGATACCATGAAGCTTGATTTGAAACTGAAGCAGATTCAAATGATCAAGGCTAATTTTGATACGGTGAGCTTTAAATCGAGTAGATATAAGGGTTACTTAGATGGTTTTACTCCGAATAATACTTTCTTTATGTCTATGCTTCGTTACAATTCAAAGCAAACTCAGCTAGACGCAGTACTACAGAAAGACTTCGATGGTGATCTAAAAAAATACTTAGGGCATCTGAAGGAGGTATACCCCTCATTATAATTTTGGTACGTATTTTGAAAAGATGAGTGTCAAAGACCAATGAAGAACCCGATCACTTTTATATTATTCTTTCTGAATGCACTTGTTTTTGCTCAAGAAGAAGAGAAGAAGGAGCCGGAACTGGACACCAGTCTTTTTTATATTGAGAATGCGTATGAAATGGTCAATGAGCCTCCATTTTTGCCTGGAGAATCGCTTAGTTTCAAAGCATCCATTGGTTGGGTCAAAGCAGCAGAGGCCACTTTTGATGTGAGTGACATCATCTTCAATACCAACGAAAAGCCCACTTGGAAGATTGATATCAATGCGAGAACTGTTGGTATATTCGATTTGGTTTCATCCGTGAGGGATAATTGGGGCACTTTCGTAGATACCACCAGCTACGAAACCCAGCAATTTTATCGCTATATCAAAGAGGGACGATTTCGGAAGAACGAGATCGTTGATTTTGATCATCAACTAGATTCTGCTCAAGTACGAAAATTGCACAAGGAAACTCGAGCTGTAGAAAGAACGGTTGATTTTAGAATATCAGATAATGTACAAGATATGGTCAGTAGTTTTTACTATCTGAGAGCCATTGACTGGTCACAATTTGATATCGGTGATGTATTCACCATTAACGTTTTTTTTGATGATAAACTTGAGCCTCAGCGTGTAAAAATTGTAGACAGAGAGGTGATCAAGACGGCATTTGGGAAAATGAAAGCTGTCGTGTTGGTTCCGATTCGTGAAAAGGATAGCCTGTTTGTAGAGGAGAATACCGTAAAGGTTTGGATCTCTGATGATCTGAACAAAATTCCGCTTAAAGTTAAAGCTAAGATCTATGTGGGTTATTTGACCGTAGAGCTAAAGGGAGCAAAGAATATTAGACATCCTTTGGCGCTTGTTGACTAAACTTTAATTTTATACCACAATCTGTTTTTAAATAAACAATCCATGGCAAACAAACAGAACCCCAAAGTATTGGTGGTCGATGATGATCCAGATATCCTGGAACTTCTTAAATATAATTTGAAGAAGGAAGGTTATGAAGTTGAAATAGCTGATAATGGTTCAAGGGCCGTTGAAGTGGTAAAGAAATTTCACCCTGATCTTATTCTTTTAGATATCATGATGCCCGAGCAAGATGGTGTTGAAACCTGTAGGCAGATCCGTGAAATTCCAGAGCTTGGCGAAGCGCACATTACTTTTTTGACCGCTCGCGCGGAGGAATACTCTGAAGTGGCCGCTTTTGAAGCTGGAGCAGATGATTATATCACCAAGCCTATCAAGCCGAGGGCTTTAATGAGCCGAATCAGTGCGCTATTTAGAAAGGAAAGTAAGTCAAAATCTAAACCGCAGATTGTTGCTGGTGACTTAACTATAGACCGATCTAGTTATACAGTTACCGTCAAAGACCAACAGTTTACCTTTCCCAAGAAAGAGTTTGAATTGCTCTACTTCTTGGCGCAAAATCCAAATAAAGTCTTTGGAAGAGATGAGTTACTCCAGAATATTTGGGGAACTGATGTTTATGTGTTGGCCAGAACAGTTGATGTACATATTCGAAAGGTTCGAGAGAAAATTGGAGATGGCTATATTTCTACCGTTAAGGGTGTAGGGTATAAGTTCGAACAGAACTAATTATGTTATATAATTCGAGGGTGGTTGCATTGGTGCTAGCGGCTGTGGTGGCCGCAGTGACTACTGCCTTCTTGTATTTAGTGCCTGAAACTCCCGGGTTGGCTTTAGTAGTCACTGGGCTTTTGTCTTTTTCCGCCACCTACTTATTGGTATATGTTGTTTTTGAGTTCTTAGTATTTAAGGAGATCGGGGAAATGCATAAAATGCTCAACAAAATGAGAAAGAAAGATTTTTCTTTTATTGAGCGAAAGGAGGATACCAAGGTCAATAACCCGCTGAAAAAGATCAATAAGGAGATCTTCACTTATGGTATCAATCGACACAAAGAGATAGAAGACCTGAAAAAGCTTGAGGCTTTTAGACGAGAATTTCTTGCTGATGTGAGTCACGAGTTGAAAACCCCAGTTTTCGCAGCACAAGGTTTTGTCCATACACTTTTAGATGGTGCTGCAGAAGACAAAAAGATCAGAAGAAAATTCCTTAAACGTGCCGCGAAAAGTTTAGATAATCTCGATTCGTTGATTCAAGACCTATTGACACTTTCGCAGATTGAAACAGGAGAGATCAAAATGTATTTTGAGCATTTTAATATTGTGAACTCGGTTATCGAGATTATTGGTCAAATGGAGAACAAAGCTGAAAAACGTGGCGTCACCATTCGATTAGATAAAGAATACAGGAACCCGATCTTCGTACATGCAGACGCTGAAAGAATTTATCGAGTGATCATTAATTTGGTCTCTAATGCTATCAAATACACTGATGAAGGGGAGATTGTGATTGGTATGGAAGTGACGGGAGAAAAAGTGGAGGTAGCCATTAAAGATACGGGAGTTGGTATTCCTCCAGAGCATCTCAATAGAATCTTCGAAAGGTTCTTTAGAGTGGATAAGTCACGGTCAAAAGAGTTTGGTGGTACCGGTTTAGGTTTGGCTATTGTAAAACATATTTTAGAGGCACACGATTCAAAAGTTAGTGTAATCAGTACTGTTGAAAAAGGATCTACCTTTAGCTTTAAGTTACCGATTGGTCAATCTACTGCCGAAATGGAAGAAGAGGCCAGAAGGGAAATGGAAATGCTCCTAAATGATGAGGAGATAGAAGAATTTGACTCGTAGCATATGGCCAAGATTGATTTTGCTCAACTGATCATCCATGAGGATGAAGATTATGTGGTCATCAAAAAGCCTCCGATGATCTCCTCGCTTGAAGATAGAAACAGTCATATCAATATACACCAGATGGCCCAGCTACATGATGAGGCATTAATGCTTTGTCATCGATTAGATAAAGAGACCAGCGGATGCTTATTGTTAGCCAAGTCAGAAGCGGCTTATCGTCACGCTTCTATACAGTTCGAGAAAAGAAAGGTTCAGAAGGTTTATCATGCTGTGGTTGAAGGGCTTCATGAGTGGAAGAATAAAATAGTTGATGCGCCTTTGTTGGTGCAATCAAACAAAGTAACTGTCTCAACAAAGGGCAAAGCATCTAAAACCACTTTCAATGCTTTGACCCTATATAAAAAGCACACATTAATGGAGTGCCTGCCGGAGTCCGGTAGAATGCATCAGATCAGAGTGCACTTGGCTGAACAATCTGCTTCGATTGTAGGAGACAATATGTATGGTGGTAAACCCTTTTTTTTGTCTGAGATCAAGCGCAATTTCAAAATTGGCAAGTACGAAGAAGAACAACCTTTAATTAAACGTTTCGCATTACACGCATTTGGTCTATCTTTGCCAACCGAAAAAGGAGAGCTGAGTGTTGAGGCGGAATACCCAAAGGATATGGGGGTTTTGATAAAGCAGCTTAAAGCAAATCGTTGATTCAGTTCAATAGGAGCCATAAGCTGTAACTTCTTGATTTTCTCTCAATTATTTATGTAGGCGTGTTGGATTATAAAATCCAAACTTCTATCTTTGTGTCCCTTTTTCAGGGGAAGGTCTGTTTAAAGTATTGAAATTCAATTAAATATAATAAAGTGGATACACTAAGTTATAAGACGAAATCAGCTAATAAGAGCACTGTAGATAAGCAGTGGGTCATTGTTGATGCTGATTCAAAAATATTAGGAAGATTAGCTAGTGAAGTAGCTAAAGTGATCAGAGGCAAAAACAAGCCGGAATTCACTCCACACGTTGATTGCGGTGATAATGTAATCGTGATCAATGC
Source organism: Roseivirga sp. (assembly GCA_965659985.1). GTDB lineage: Bacteria > Bacteroidota > Bacteroidia > Cytophagales > Cyclobacteriaceae > Roseivirga. Next base: position 22,941 of record CBFHYE010000149.1, read on the forward strand.
CGATAAGGTAAGATTAACTGGTAAGAAGTGGACTGACAGAGTTTACTTGTCATACACAGGCTATCCGGGTGGTCAGAAGGCAACGACTCCAAGACAATTGAAGGAGAAGTCTTCTACACTATTGGTAGAAAGATCTGTAAGAGGTATGCTGCCGAAAAACAGATTGGGTAGACAGTTGTTCAACAACTTGTATGTTTACGCAGGAGCTGAGCATCCTCATGAGGCTCAACAACCAAAATCTCTAGAATTATAAGATTTCTTAAATGGAAGTAATTAATACAATCGGAAGAAGAAAGACATCAGTTGCTAGACTATATATGCAAGCTGGTAACGGAGAGTTCGTCATTAATGGCAGAGCCATTGCTGAGTACTTTCCATCAGATGTTCTTCAAATTATCGTTAAACAGCCTTTAGAAAAAGTAGAAGCTGCAGACAAGTTCGACTTCAAGGTGAATGTTGATGGTGGTGGATTGAAAGGTCAAGCTGAGGCAATCAGATTGGCTATTGCTAGAGCTCTTTGCGAACTTGATCCTGAAAACAGACCTCCTTTGAAAGCTGAAGGATTCTTAACTCGTGACCCTAGAATGGTTGAGCGTAAGAAGCCAGGAAGAAGAAAAGCGAGAAGATCATTCCAGTTCTCGAAACGTTAATCGAATTCATATTCATTTATATACATGTCAAAACTAGAATACAAAGACTTACTTGATGCTGGTGTTCATTTCGGACACTTAACGAGAAAGTGGGATCCACGTATGGCACCGTACATCTTCATGGAGAAGAACGGTATCCACGTGATCGATCTTAACAAAACTATTAACGGACTCGAAGAAGCGTCAAATGCCGTTAAAAATGTTGTACGATCTGGAAGAAAAGTAATGTTCGTTGCTACCAAGAAACAAGCGAGAGCTATCGTTTCTGAAGAAGCAACAAGATTGAACATGCCTTTCGTAACAGAAAGATGGTTAGGTGGTATGCTGACCAACTTTGCAACCATCAGAAAATCTTTGAAGAAACTTGCCGGTATCGACAAGTTGATGAAAGAAGATTCTTATAAGGCCTTGGCTAAGAGAGAGCGTCTGATGAAGACACGTGAGAAAGCAAAATTAGAGAAGTTGTTAGGCGGTATTGCCGACTTGACAAGACTTCCTGCTGCTTTGTTCGTTGTTGATGTGAAAAGAGAGCACATTGCCATCGCAGAAGCGAAAAAATTGAACATCCCTGTATTTGCACTTTGTGATACGAACTCAGACCCAACAAGTGTTGATTTCCCTATTCCAGGTAATGATGATGCTTTCAAATCTGTCGAAGTAATTACCAAGGCATTTGGTAAAGCGATCGAAGAAGGATTGTCTGAAAGAAAGAAAGACAAAGAGCAGAGAGAAAGAGATAAAGCAGAGCAAGAGAAAATTGCTGCTGATAAGGCGGAAGCTAAAGCTGACAAAGCAGAAGCAAAAGCGGAATAATTCGAATAATTCATATTTGATAAAATCATAGCAAAAAATTGAACATTGAATTTATTCGATGTTCAATTTTTGTTTAAAGAAATCTGAACGAGATAAAATCTTAATACAATGGCGATTACTGCACAAGAAGTAAACAAACTAAGACAAATGACCGGTGCCGGTATGATGGACTGCAAAAAGGCATTGGTAGAAGCAGAAGGAGATTTTGATAAAGCAATTGAGATTCTTCGTAAAAAAGGTCAGAAGTTGTCTGAAAAGAGAGCTGACAGAGAGACTACTGAAGGAACAGTGTTTTCAAGAATAAGTGATGACGGATCAAAAGGTATTTTGGTAGCCTTCACTTGTGAAACTGACTTCGTGGCGAAAAACGAAGATTTCCAAGCTTTAGGTAGCGAAATCGCTGATGCAGCAATGGCTAATTCGCCTGCTGACCTTGAGGCTTTGAAAGCGATGAGCCTAGGCGATTTGACAGTACAAGATAAAGTAACTGAGCTTTTAGGTAAGATCGGTGAAAAATTAGAAGTAACTATTTATGAGCACCTTTCTGGTGAGCAAGTGGCTTCTTACATTCACTCTAATGGTAAACTAGGTGTATTGGTTGCACTTAATGGCACGAATGGTGGTGACTTTGCTGAGGCTGGAAAAGATGTTGGTATGCAAGTAGCAGCAATGAATCCTGTGGCACTTGATAAAGATGATGTGGATCCTACTATCGTTGAGAAAGAGATCGAGATCGGAAAAGATCAAGCACGCCAAGAAGGTAAGCCTGAGAATATCATTGACAAGATCGCTCAAGGTAAATTGCAGAAGTTCTTCAAAGAAAATACTTTGTTGAGCCAAGCATTTGTGAAAGAGCCTAAGCAATCAGTTGCTCAGTATGTTGACTCTGTAAACAAAGGCATGACTGTATCTGCTTTCAAAAGGGTATCTATCGGTTAATCAACGATTGACTTAAAATATTGAACCATCTTTCGGCTTGCTGGAAGATGGTTTTTTTATGCGCTTTACTTTTCTTCAAACCAATGGTCAAGAGAGAATTAGATTTTACACCTTGGTTTTCCAGCTTTTGTAAATCCTTAAGAATAGCTGAACTGATTTTATTAAAACTCTAATATTTCGCCTTGCTGAGCTACATTGAAACCTGCCGCCTTGACAGCTTTGGTCTCTTCAGATTCTTGAAAAAGCAGGGGATTGGTGTGATTGAAGTGAATGAAGTGAACCTTGGCTTTATCTGTAGCTGATAGTCCAGAAAACAAAGCCATGCTTTCTTCAACAAATGGATGAGGAATCTCACTCATGTTCCTTCCTGGGATTTCGCCATTGCGATAGAATGAAGCATCTAACAGGGCGACATCTACTTTTGTGATCCACTCGGTTATCGACTCAGTCCATTTATTCCATTTATCGATGTCTGGGATAAAAAGCATAGATCTATGCTGTGATTCGATCAAAAAACCCACAGTCTCAGAGAATTCATCTCTATGCGGAACTTGTAGCGATGTTACAGTCAAACGCGCGTTGAGCTGTACCTTCCGATTATGTTCAAGTGATTGCAGACTGATATTATTCAAAGCTACCAGCTGACTCCAAGGCCCATTATTAGTTAAGTAATGTCGCATACCCGGCATCGCAAAGACATTGACGCCTTCCGTACCCATAGCTTCTTTCCCTAAATGCATAAGGCCAGTGTAGTGCCCAATGTGGGCATGAGTAAGGAAAATACCATCATAAGGATAATTGGAAGTGGAGGATACTTTATCTATTTGATTGAGCTGGAATTTAAAATCTGGAGTAGCTTCAAATAACCAGCGCTCATTCGAGATGGGATCTATCAACCCTAGTGAAGTAGCATAGCCATGGTTGGCATTACCATTCTCAATCATCTGCCATTCCTCTTGCTGACCAGCTTGCGGATAGCCTGCATCTTGAGCTACACCTAAAATAAGCAGATAGGGATTGTTGGTAGGAGGTTCCTTTTGCTCGGGCGAGACTTCACACCCCAACAGGTGCAATAAAAAAAGAGCTCCGAAGAGCTCAGTAGTTAAGGTTGAAAATGGGTTTCTTAATTTCATTTTAGCTTCCGCAGCCCACACAGTCTATTTGAGTATCCATGGGTTTAACCCCGTTTACTTTCATTTGAAGATTGTGGATCTTGTCTTTAATGTCCATATCGGCAAACATGTCGCCAGTAAGCTGGGCCTCTAGGCCTTTGATCTCTTTTTCGAGCTGTTCTTTTGTTAATTCCATGGGTTTGTTATTTGGGTGTAAGGTTATCGAATATATGATTTAAGGATAAAATATTCAAATGAGTTCAATCTGTTTTGGATTTCAGTCTTTGATTAAAAGAATTTCATAAAAGTGTAAATTCAATGTAACCATTCAGAAAAAGGGCAGTTTCATCCACTGAATTAATCGAACATGAAGAATTTT